>JAKAMQ010000238.1 GCA_021812805.1 Acidobacteriota bacterium | reverse complement strand
ATCTAAGAAGGAAGAAGGCCAGGCAAACCGCGAGTCAGCGCTGACGCGATCCTATGTCCTTGCGACCATGGGGAACAGCCAGGGCCCAGCCCCGACCACCTCTACCAATGGCGGCGGCGGGACAGCGGCTTTTAGTGCCCCGGTTGGAACCATGCCAGCCCACGCGGCGCCTAGTTCGCCTACTGCGTTCGCTAGGGATGGCAAGGGCAATCGAATTGCGCTCATAAATGGCCAGTGGGTTCCATACAAGGGGAATTAATGCCTGACCAAACGATTCCCCCACTCCCTCCAGGATTCAAACTGGAGACAGGGGCAGCGGTTCCCAACGCCGCGATTCCCCCGTTACCGCCTGGTTTTCAACTTGAGACAGATACGCCCGCGCCCGTTGACCTTTCCACGCGCAACTTCGACGCGAACGGGAATCTGAGCGCCCAGCGTCCTGCGTTCTCATCTGAAATGATGTCATCCCACGTCCCTGGTGCTGCCGATCCGGCATCGGGATGGTTAACGCCTACCGGGCAAACCCTCCAGAATGATCCATGGCCGGCAAATGACGGGACTACCGCGACGATGCGCGGGCTCAATCCAGGGGAATTTGAAAGCATCAAGGCAGCTGAAGAGGCCAGAAATAAGACGGCTCCCCGGCGCGCATTCGAGGGGTTGGCCCATGGGGTGGCATCTCCGGTTGTCGCTGCGGCAACCATCCCGGCAAATATCCTTGAGGCCGATGCCTCCATCATGAGAACCATTGGGCTCCATGGTGTAGCGTCTAAAATCCAGGGAGCCTCTGATTCCATCCGTCCAACCGATGCCCAGGCGCAATTGGACGCCACCGCGCCGCAGACGGGTGTGGGCAAGGCCGCAGACTTTGTTGGAAATATCGGTGGATCAGTCATGACCATGGATGCCTTGAAGCTTCCAGGGATGGCGCTCCAAAGCGGGGTAGGCAAGGCCCATGAGGTACAAGAAGCAGCCAAGGCCAAGGGGGAGACTGCGGATGGCTCGTCTCTGCTGATCGGGTCTCTGCATGGCGGGATGTTTCTAGGGCTTGGAAAAACCTTAGAGCTGATTCCAGGGCTTCAGACCCCCAGCAAGTACATTGCCGCAGGCGAGGCCCTGGCGAAAAGTGCTAGCTTCATGGAATCCAACCAGATCATCGGGAACCTAATCGACAAGGCGACCTACGATCCAGAGCGACCAATCTTCCAGGGCACCAGGCAGGCCCTGGCTGATGGCATCGCATTCGGCTTGCTGCACGTCCCCCAGGCGGCGCGAGACGCCAATGTTCGGCAGCACGTTGCCAATGACCCGGGCGGGGTTGATGGCTTCATTTCCAACATGAAGGGTGTCATCTCTCGGTTGGAGAATGAAAAGCTCACGGTCAACAGCCAATTCTCAGAGGAGAAGATTAACGAACTGCAGGCCAATGCCGAACGTGCCATTGCGGTAGCCGAGAAGTTGAATGAGACCCAACTGGAAGCCCTGCGGAAGCGTGGCGCGGCCATGGGCCCGGCCCGTGACCAGCCGACCATCGCAGGGCCCGCCCCGGAACCGCAAGCCTTTGAATCTCCCAAGACCGCACCCGTGCCCGTTGAACCTGCCACGCCCCATGTCCCCACCACCGAGGCTGGAGTTACGAGCGTCCAGACCCCCGAAAAGATTTACCGCGTCGGCACAGATGGCAAGCCCTACGTCATCGAGGGCGAGTTTGCGCGGCCCTTCGACGCGACACGGGATGATGTTTCCGCACTGGAGGCCATTTCCAAGCAGCGCGTGACCGATGCGACGAAGGTGGATGACATAATCCACCCCTACAATTCGGATGGATCCCCCAAGACCTCCACGCCTGAGCCCACGGCAACCCCCACAGAGGCCCCGGCATCCGCGCCAGAGGCCCCTTCTGTCCCTGTTGTGCCTACTTTGACGCCTGACACCTACAAGCAGGCCACGGCAGGCCTGAAGGCTATTGAACAGGCCGTGACCGCGCAGGTCGTGGCCCAGGGCGGAGACCTTTCGGCTAAGGTCGTGAAACAGAAGGTCCAGGAGATCATGCGGACGGACCCGGCCCATGCCGCAACCGTGGCGCACCTGAACGATCTTCAACAGCAGGGCGCGTTCTTCAACATGAATGAGGCGGTGAAAGGGATTCATAACCCGGAGCCAGTGGAGACTCCAGAACCTTCCCTTGCCACGACCACTGGCGGCAGGCGACAAGACGCTGCCACCCGGAAAGCCATTGAAGATATGAACCCGTCCGAGAAGGATGCCGAGATCACGAGGCTCCGGGTAGAGCGGCACACCGACCAGCTGACTGGCCTCAAAAACCGAACGGCCTTTGACGAGACACCCCGTAAGCCATTCCAGTTGTCCATGGATGGGGATGCGCTGGGCGCCATCAATAAGAAATATGGACAAACCTCTGGGGATGAGGTTCTGAAGCACTGGTCTACCGCACTCCAGCAGGCAGGGTTGGATGCCTACCATATTTCAGGCGACGAGTTCCGTGCTGAGGGGGAAAACCCCGAGCATCTTGCCGCAGCCTTTGAAAAGGCCGATGCTTACTTGCAGGCAAATCCCATTGAGTTCACGGACAAAAGTGGGGAAGTTC
>JAKAMQ010000237.1 GCA_021812805.1 Acidobacteriota bacterium | reverse complement strand
GGGGCGAGAGGATTCGAACCTCCGACCCTCTGCTCCCAAAGCAGATGCGCTACCAGGCTGCGCCACGCCCCGATTGGGTTAGTCTAGCGGAATTATTTGCCCCGCGCGCTGGTGGAGACTTTGGGGGCCATGATGTTCCAGCCGGCGCGCTGGAGGTCCATCACGTTCCCGGCGACGCCCACGAGCATGAGGGTCTCCTGCTCGTCGCCGCCCATCTTCTTGGCGCCCGCCGGAGGCAGCGCGGCTACCTGGGAAGACTTGAGATCCTTCATCCAGTTCAGGCTCAGGTCAAAGGCGATCTTCCTCTGCTGGCTGTTGAGCTCACCAGCCACGGTCTTCATCAGGCCGTTGGCGTCATAGGAAATGCGCAGGCCGCCCGGGCCGTCAAAGCCCTTGCTGTGGTTGCTGATGTCAATGCTCTGGAGCTTGCCCTTGCTGTAGTGGAAATCGAAGCCGGTGCGGATGCCATTGGCCTCGTTCACGTAGCTGAGCCTGCGGGGCAGCTTGGAGGTCTTTTCGAAGGTCAGGTCCATGCGGCCGCGTTTCCAGAAGCCCAGTGTGTCCGCGAGGTTCTGCTCGCGCTTTTTCGGGTCGTAGGCGCCGGTGGGCGCGTCGAAAGTGAGGGTCTGGAGGGTCTCGCCGCCGGAGGTCTCTTCCTTGCCCAGGGTCGCCTTGAAGGCGCCGGATTCGGCGTAGACCTTGCGGATGTCTATGATCACTTCGCGGAACCAGCCCATGTAGGAGACCGGAGCTTCTGCGGGACCTGGATCCACGCGGGTGGTATAGGCGTTCAACTCCTTGCTGTACAGGAATCCCTTGTTGCCGATGCGGGTCCAGATGCCATTGCCCAAGTCGCCGCTGAAATCGGTCTTGAAATCGCCATTGGCGAAATAGGTGGTCTTGATGTTCACGTTGGCATTGCCAGCCTTGGTGGCTCCGCCCTTGACCAGGCCACCGGTGTCCGCGGCGATCTTGGCGTTGACGGCGGAGGCGGAAAGCACAGCCCTGACGGAGCCCTGCATCTGGACCGCGTTGATGTGCTGGTAAGGCTGGCCGAACCAGGAGGCGTTGACCGTATCCAGGACCGTGGACAGGGTGTCCTTGGCGAATTTGGCTTCCAGGGTATTGACCTTGGGAGCTGCCTTGGCCGCTTTAGTGGCGGGTTTGGCTGGGGGCGCCGCGGGTTTCTTGGCGGCGGGTGTGAGGACAGTCTGAGCCGCCAGCACGGCGGCGAGGCTGAAGGGCAGCACGTTCATCAAACGCATGTAGAACTCCTAAGGTATGGAAATTAGTGATGTGGGTTGGCTTTTTGTTCCCGCTTCCGTTGGCCGTAGCAGGCCTTGCAGAGGGCGAGGGACGCATCCTGCGGAACAAAACTCAGGTACTCGGAAGTTCCGCACTCCACACAAGTGATCTGAGTGAGTACTTGAGTTCCCGAACTGCGTGATTTTGAGGTCCGATGGAACTCCTTGGCATAGCATTCGGGGCAGAGAAAGAATTTCTGGTCCGGCGTGACCGTGAAGCCAGCACCGCAGGTGGCACATTTCTTCTCGCGCAGGGAGGGCACCTCGGTCCGGGGGACCGGCTTCTGCAGGCGCACGACCCCGGCGTCTTCGGGGCTGGGGCCCGCGGGCCCGCGAGGAATGGAACTCTTGGCGACCATCAAATCTTCAAACATCCCTTCTGGCCAAAAGGAAAGTCTAACATTTCATCCAGATTCCACCGAGCGCGAAGATTGGGAAGCGCCCAGGGCCGCCTGCTGGCATTCTTGGCAGATGCACACCGCCGACGAGCTGCTGGGCCCCCTCCTGGAGGGCAATGCGCGGGCCCTGGCCCGGGCCATCAGCTGGATGGAGAACGGGCATCCCCAGGCCCGGCCCCTCATGGCCAAGGTCTGGCCCCACCTGGGCAAGGCGACGATCCTGGGGCTCACCGGCAGCCCGGGATCAGGCAAATCCACGCTGACGGATCAGCTCGCGCGAAGGCTGCTGGAAAAGGGCCAGCGGGTGGGCATTCTCGCGGTGGATCCCACCTCGCCCTTCAGCGGCGGCGCCATCCTGGGGGACCGCATCCGCATGGGCCGCATCGCGCCGGACCCGAGCATCTTCATCCGCAGCATGGCCACTCGCGGCGCGCTGGGGGGTCTGGCGCGGGCCACCCAGGACGCCATTGACTTGCTGGATGCCGCGGGGTTCGACACCGTGATCGTCGAAACCGTGGGCGTGGGGCAGGACGAAGTGGACGTGGTGAGTTGCGTCCACACCTGCGCCGTGGTGCTGGTGCCGGGCCTGGGGGACGAAATCCAGGCCATCAAGGCCGGCATCATGGAAGTGGCGGACCTCTTCATCATCAACAAGGCGGATCGCGAAGGCGTGGAGCAGGTGGAGCAGGAGATCGAGGCCATGAAGAGCCTGAGCCCGCCCAAGCCCTGGGATCCGCCGGTATGCCGGGCCGTAGCGACGGAAGGCATAGGCATTGCTGAAATGTTGGAGCTGGTCCGCGAGCACGGGGCTTGGCTGCGCGGTGGCGGGGGTCTTGAACGCAAGGCCCGGGAGCGCGCCAAGCTGCGCTTCGATTCGCTGCTGGCGGAGGAAGCCTCGCGCCGCGTCAAG
>JAKAMQ010000086.1 GCA_021812805.1 Acidobacteriota bacterium | reverse complement strand
AGGCCGCGACGCGCGGGCAGCGGGTGCCGGAGCACGTGGCCTTCTACGTCCAGTGCGGCAGCGAGGACGTGCGCCGGTACGCCGCCGAGCAAGGCTGGATCGCCGCCTTCGAGGCCGTGGGGGCCCTGGTGCTGGGCAGCTCCTGCGGCGCCTGCATCAATGCGGGCCCCGGCGTCTCCACCCGAGCCGACCAGGTGACGATCAGCGCCATCAACCGCAACTTCCCCGGCCGCAGCGGGCCGGGCCAGGTGTGGCTGGCCAGCCCCGCCACCGTCGCCGCCAGCGCCCTGGCGGGGCGCATCGTGGGGGCCTGATGCTGGATCCTGTCCTCGCCGCCCGCTACCGCGCCCTGGTGCTGGAGGGTCTCGCGCGCCCTGGCGCGCCCACCTGGAATCCGCGAGGGCGGATGCTGGTGGTGGATCCGGCCCGCCAGCGCCTGGGCCTGCTGGAGGGCGGCCGGCTGACGTTCGAGGCGGCCATCTCCACGGCCCTGAACGGTCTGGGCTGCGAGGAGAACTCCTTCCGCACGCCCACGGGCTGGCACCGGATCCACGCGCGGATCGGCACAGGCGCGGAGCCGGGCGCCGTCTTCCGCAGCCGCGTGGCCACCGGCGAAGTGTGGCGGGGCGAAGATCGCGAGGACGACCTCATCCTCACCCGCGTACTCACCCTCGACGGCCTGGAGGAGGGCTGGAACCACGGCCCGGGCCGCGATTCGCTGGAACGGTTCATCTACCTGCACGGCACGAACCGGGAACAGGATCTGGGCCAGCCCCGCTCCCACGGCTGCGTGCGCCTCTCCAACGCCGACGTGATGGACCTCTTCGAGCGCGTGGCCGAGGGCGACCTGGTATTCATCGCACCCGGGCTACTGGAGGCCGGCCTGGGACTGGGCCGCCTCCATTTTGCCGGGGTGGCCGGCAGCGGCATGAGCGCCCTGGCCCAGTTCGTGGCCATGAGGGGCGGCCGGGCCAGCGGCAGCGACCGGAGCTTCGATCGGGGCGAGCGGCCCGAGGCCCGGGCGATGCTGGAGGCCCTGGGCGTCGCGATCCACTCCCAGGATGGCTCGGGCCTGGCCGGCGATTGCGCGGCCCTGGTGGTGTCCACCGCCGTGGAGGACGAGGTGCCGGACGTAGCCGCGGCCCGCCGCCTCGGCGTTCCCGTGCTGCACCGGTCCGAGCTGCTGGCGCACCTCGTGGCCTCCCATCGGACCCTGGCCATCACGGGCACCAGCGGCAAGTCCACTACGGTGGCGATGGCATTTGCGCTCCTGCGCGGCGCAGGGCGCGATCCCTCGGTCATCACGGGCGGGGAACTGGCCTCCTTGCAGGCGGAAGGCCTCTGGGGCAATGCCTGGGCCGGTTCGTCGGACCTGCTGGTGATCGAGGCCGACGAGAGTGACGGCTCCGTGGTCCGCTACCATCCCGCCGTGGGCGTCCTCCTCAACCTGCAGAAGGACCACAAGGACGTGGCGGTGGTGGCGGAGCTGTTCCGCATGTTTCGCGCCCAAATCCGCGAAGCCTGCGTGGTGGGCGAGGACGAGAACCTGCGCGAGTTCACCCCGGGCGCGACGTTCTTCGGCCTCGGTCCCGGTGCGGACCTGCGGGCCGAGGAGGTGACCTTGACGCCGGAGGGTTCCACCTTCCGCGTGGGGAACGTGCTCTTCCGCCTCCCCGTGCCGGGGCGCCACAACGTGGAGAACGCGCTGGCCGCCCTCGCCGCTTGCCGGGCCCTGGGCGTGCCTCTGGCCGACATGGCCGGCCCGCTGGCACAGTTCCAGGGCGTGGCCCGGCGCTTCCAGGTGCTCGGTAGCCGTGGCGGCGTCACCGTGGTGGACGATTTCGGCCACAACCCCGCCAAGGTCGCGGCGTCCCTGCGCACAGCCCACCTCCGTACGGAGCCTGTCGGCGGACGACTCCTGGCCGTCTTCCAGCCCCACGGCTTCGGCCCCCTGAAGTTCCTTCGCGCCGAGTTCGTGGCTGCCTTCGTGGAGGGACTCGGCCCCGCCGACCGCCTCTGGTTCCTGGAGGTCTTCTACGCGGGGGGCACCGTGTCCCGCGACATCGCCAGCGCGGACGTGGTGGCGGACCTGGTGGCGCGGGGCGTCAACGCCGAGATGGCCCTCTCCCGGGAATGGCTTCTGGGGCGACTCGAAGCGGATTCCAGGCCGGGCGACCTGATCCTGGTCATGGGCGCCAGGGATCCGTCGCTGGCGGATTTCACGAGGCGGATACTTCGATAACCCTCCCGAAGTGGCATCCACAGGGAGCGGGTTTTTCTGCAACCCGGCAGCGTGGCAGCAAGGGCCTCACCTCCCCTCGGCGCAGGGGTGTCCTGCAATACTGTCAATTCAGTTACTGATCAGCTGGAGTCCTCATGCATAGCCGGGTTCGGTTCCATCTCCTGTTTGCTGCGGCACTATTCCCGCTGTTCCTTTCCTGCGGGGGTGGTGGCAAGGCGAACAACGCCACGGGCAGCTCCACAAGTCTCACCGCCCTCTCGGGAGATCCGAATGCATCGCTGCCTTCCGCAGCCGACTCCGCGGTGGTGACCCATCACCAGATCACATTGAATGGCCAGACACTGTCCTACACCGCCACCGCAGGGAGCCTCAACGCCAACGACCTGACCACCGGAGCCCCGGAGGCTTCTATTTTCTACGTGGCCTACACCGCCGATGGCGCGGACCCGGCCAAACGCCCAATCACCTTTTTTTATAATGGCGGACCCGGTTCGGCTTCCCTGTGGCTCCACCTCGGGTCCTTCGGTCCCAAGCGGCTCGTCACAGGCGAACCAGGCACTTCCCAGCAGCAACCCTTCCCGCTGGTCGATAACCAGGAATGCCTGCTGGACGCCACCGACATGGTCTTCGTGGATCCCGTAGGGACGGGCTTCTCCGAAGCCATCGCACCCCATGTCAACCAGACCTACTGGGGGGTCGATTCGGACGCCGCGGTCCTCCGCGACTTCATCATCCGGTTCCTGGCGACCAACCATCGCCAGCCATCGCCGACCTACCTGTTCGGGGAATCCTACGGGACGCCACGTACCGCCGTGCTGGCCAACAAGCTTGAAGCCGCAGGAATCCCGCTGACCGGCATCGTCCTCCAGTCGTCCATCCTGGACTACAACGCCAACGGCGACATGACGAACGGCAGCAATGCCACCTTCCTTCCGAGCTATGCCATGACCGGGGCCTACTACCGACTGGATCAGCCGAACCCGACCGACCTGACCGGGTTTGCCCAGCAGATGCGCGTATTCACCGATACCAGCTACGGGCCCGCCCTGGCGTCCTACCTGGGTTCGGGCACACCCCTCCCCCCCCTGATGCTCACCCAGTTGATGGAGGACTCGGGAGTTCCCGCAGCCACCTGGGCGACCAAGCCCAACCTCTCCGAAATTGATTTCCGCCTCGCCCTGATCCCGGGCACCATGCTCGGCCGCTACGACGCACGCGTTTCGGCGCCCATCGGATCCATGTTGGCCGCCCAGGGTGATCCCTCCGACACCCTCATCGCAGCGCCCTTCTCGGAAGCCATCTCTACCTATTTCCCACGTTTCCTCGGCCTCCAGAGCAGTTCGGCCTACATCGGCATGAACGACGCCGTCAGCCAGCATTGGGACTTCTCGCACAACGGCAGACAGCTGCCGGACACCATCCCGGATCTGGCTTCCGCCCTGGCTCTGGATCCCCACCTGAAAGTGCTTTCCCTGAACGGATACGAGGATCTGGCCACGCCGTTCCACCAGACGGAGCTGGACCTCGCCAGGCTGGGAACCCAGCCAAACCTCGTCATCCGGCACTACCACGGCGGCCACATGACCTACCTGGATGACGCCTCACGGCCCCTGGAAAAGCAGGACCTGCTGGCGTTCTACGGAACCCCCGCCACCCAGGCCCGCAGTGCGCCGGGCCTGGCACCCCCCGGGAGCACCTCCCTCGCAGCGCCGGCCCTCCTCCAGCGCGTACAGATGGGCCACCGACGCGGCCCCTGGGTGCCCGCCCGGCTGCGCAACCAGCCTCGCATCGCTCCCTCCTCTGGTTCCGCCCTCCAGCGCCAGGTGATCGAAGGCCTGAGGGCCCGGTTCGACCGGGCTGATCGCGCCCATGCGGGGTTCCTGACGAAAGCGGAAGCCCGCGAGGATGGCTTCGGATTCGTGGCCCTCCACTTCGACCAGATCGATGTCCGGCATGTCGGCAGGATCACCTTCCAGGATCTGGAGGCCTTCCTGAATTCCCGCGCCGGTAAATCCTGAGCCTTCCAGGGAGCTTGGCGCGAGAACCCGCCCCGTGCCCGGCTGGGCCCGGAGTAGGATCTCCCCATGCCCGACTCGCTCCGCGTCGCCCTCGTCCAGCAGGACACGGTCTGGGAGGATCCCGCCGCCAACCTGGCCAGGGCGCGGAGCTTCGTGGCCGAAGCGGCCCGGGCCGGGGCGCGGGTCGTGGTGTTCCCCGAACTGGCTACCACGGGCTTCACCATGGCATCGGAGGGCTTCGCGGAGCCCCTGCCCGGCCCCGCCACGGAGGCCTTCAGCCGCCTGACCCGGGAACACGGGCTCTATGTGATCGGTACCGCCGTGGAGGCCCACCTGCCCCATCCCCGCAACGCCGCCTTCGTGCTCGGTCCTGACGGCGCCCTGGCGGCGATCTACCGCAAGCTCCACCCCTTCACCTACGGCGAGGAGCACCAGCATTATGTCGGCGGGGAGGACTGCCCGGTTTTTGAAGTGGAAGGCATCCCCTGCGGCCTGCAGATCTGCTACGACCTGCGCTTCCCCGAACCCTTCCGCAGCCTGGCGGCCCGGGGTGCCGAGGTGGTCTTCCTGCCCGCGAACTGGCCCGTGCGGCGCATCGAGGCCTGGTCCACCCTGCTCGCCGCCCGGGCCATCGAGAACCAGATGGCCGTCTGCGGCGTCAACCGCGTGGGCCGCGATCCCCGGGCCGAGTATCCCGGCCGCTCCGCGATCCTCGATCCCTTCGGCGTGGCCGTGGCCACGGGCGGTGATACCGAGGGCCTCGTGGTCGGCGACCTCGATCTCACGAAGCTCCGCGCCTGGCGCCAGCGGTTCCCCGCCCTGAAGGACCGGCGGCCGGAGGTGTACGGGCGGCTGTGAGCCACCGCACGCTTCACCGCGCCGCCAGGAAGGCGTCCACCCGCGCGAGCAGCTCCGCCACGTCCCCGTAGGCGCCCATGGCCATACCCTCCTGCCGGATGCCCGTGAGCATCTTGCTGACGCGAACCCCCGTGCGATGGCAACAGAGCACGGGCTTGCCCCGTTCCAGGGCGTAGGCGATCTCGAAACCCACGCCGTGGGAGGGGGTGCTCACCTCCGCGATCACGGCGTCGCAGGCCCGGAGCCAGTCCGTATCCCGCTCGAAAACGGCCGAGGGCGACATCTCCCCGTCCTGGGCCATGGCCCCGGGATGGGCCAGGTGGGCCGTGAGGACGCGGTGGCCCCGGGCTTCCAGGTGAGCCACCAGGGCCGCCACGAGGGGTAGATCCCCGCGGCCACCCGTGAGGGAGCAGGAAACGTAGAGATCCATCGGCCCTCCCGTGCGGAGCCCTTCTTGTAGCAGGGGCCGAGAAGGGGGTGTCCTTCTCGGCCCCTGGCGTCACGTGCGGTCTACTTCCCGGTCAGCTCATCGGCCAGTGCAGTGGCGCCATAGACCTTCCGCAGGGCTTCGGGGATGGCCAGGGCGTCTACGGCGACGGCACGGTTGACCGTCCCATCGTAGAAGTAGTTGCCGGGCAGGCTCTCGATGTTGCCATCGAAGATGAGGCCCACCAGGTCACCCTTTTCGTCCACCACGGGGGATCCCGAATTGCCGCCGATGATGTCCGCGGAACACACGAAATCGAAGGGCGTCGAGGGATCCAGATCCTTGCGGTGATCCACCCAGCGCTGGGGCAGTTCCCAGGCGCCGTTGTGGGCCTTGGCAGCATTGCCGCCCCAGCCATCGTAGCGGTCGAAGAGGCCGCCGAAGGTGGTGAAGGGCTGCATCAGCGTGCCGTTGGCGGGGTAGCCTTCGACGGGACCGAAGGCGAGCCGCAGGGTGAACGTGGCATCGGGATAGGTGGAGGTGCCGTAGAGGGCGAACCGGGCCCGGGCGAGGCGCGCGGCCTGGTCGCTGATGACCGACGCCACCTGGTCCTCCATCTGCTTGCGGAGCTTCCGGCCGATGGGATCAAGCTTCCGGGCCAGGAGGATCATGGGATCGGTGCTGGCATCAATGGCCTTGAGACCGCCTGCCATCAGGGCCTTGCGCACCGCGGGATCCGCCAGCTTCGAGCCTTCCACCGCAGCCTGGGCCACCGCTTCCGGCGACTTCCCGCCCAGCATGGCCTTCACGTAGGGATGCTGGGGACCGAGCGCCTTGCGGGCCTCGGCGAGGCCGCGGGTGAACATGAACGTCTCGAGTTCAGGGTAGAAGGGCGCCGGAATGGCCAGCCGCATCCGGGTGGCCTTCAGGTTGGCGTCGCTGAACTCGGGCAGGCGCTTGGCGCTGGGCTTGCCTTCTTCTTCGGCCAGGCGCACCAGGGTGAGGGCGTAGCCCAGCAGCGTGGAGTGGGCCGTGCCGACGTACATTGCCTCCTTCAGCAGCGGCTTTTCCACGGCCAGGGCCTTGGCGATGCGGGCCCAGCTCTGGCCGGCCTCGGCGGTCAGCTTGGGATCCTTGGCCACCTTCTCCTTGAACGCCTTCTCGGAGGCCGCGATGCGGGCCATGGCCGCCTTGTCCGACAGGCCGGAGCGGTATCCGTTCAGGGCCTTCAGGCTGTTCTCGATGCCGAAGATCTGGGTGTTGACCTGGCGGGCGGCTTCCGCGCTGCGGCTGGCGTACTCGGTCAGATCCTTCCGCATGCTCTCGAGCAGGGTGAGCCGCATGGGAATGGCGTACTCGCCCTCGAAGCTCATCTGGGCCAGGGTTTCCTGGCGGCTGGTGCGGCCCGGGTGGCCCGCCACGAGGGCCAGTTCCCCGGCCTTCACGCCCGCCTTCGTCCAGTGCAGGTAGTCCTTCGGGTGGTACGGCTTGCCGTTCTCGTACACACGGAACATGGAGAAGTCCAGGTCGTGGCGTGGGTAGGTGAAGTTGTCGTAGTCGCCGCCGAAGAAGGCGATCTGCTGCTCGGGCGCGAACACCAGTCGCACATCCGTGTGCTTCTGGTAGCTGTAGATCCAGTGCTGGCCGCCCTGGTAGAGGCTCACGTACTCGCAGGTGAGGCCAGTCTTCTCCTGCATCTCCTGCTTGATCTTCTCGATCTCGACCTCGCGGGCCTTCAGGGCGGCCGCATCGGTCATGCCGGGCTTGACGGCCTTGTTCACGCGGTCCGTCACATTGTCCATGGCCATGAGGGTGAGCACCTCGAGACCAGGCACCTTGATCTCCTGAGCCTGAGTCGGCGCGTAGAACCCGGTGGTCACGTAGTCGTGGTCCTTGTCGCTCACGCGCTGGATCCAGCCGCGGCCCACATGGTGGTTGGTAAGCACCAGGCCATCCGCGCTCACGAACGAGCCGGAACCGCCGGGGAAGCGCAGGGCGGACAGGCGCAGATGATCCAGCCAGGCCTGATCAGGGGCCCAGCCGTACTTCGCCTTCAACTGCTTGACCGGCAGATTGTTGAAGGTCCACATGCCTTCGTCGGCGCGGAGCGTGGTGCCTGCCAGAGCCACCGCCAGGGCAGTGAGGGCAAGGGTTCGGAAAGGGGATCGCATTGGGGACTCCGGGGTGATGGGATGACCATCGTATCACTACGCATCAACCCCGGGGGCCGCGCGGCCTCCCAGCTCAGCAGAACCCCGCGCTCAGAAGGCCAGTTTCACGCGCATGGCGAGGGTCCGGGGCGGGATGACATGGGTGCCCCCGAACGTGCTCATGAAGTTGTAGAGCCCCTTCTCGTCCGTGGCATTCAGCAGGTCGAGCCCCACGGACAGCTTCCGCTCGCCTGCCAGCTTCCAGGTCTGGCCGGCATTGAGGTCCAGCACGGTGCGCGACTTGACGCGGTAGTTGAGACCCACCAGGCTGTCCCACTCGGTGCGGACATAGGGGATGCCGAAGGCGTAGTCGGGGTTCCCGAGGGCCGCAGCGGGATTCCCCGCTTCCAGGCCCGAATCATAGCGCCCCACGGCCTGCGCGAAGAAACCGCCCTGTTCGTAGCTGAGGCCGAGCTGCGCGGTGAGCTTCTGGTCGTGATCAATGAGGTAGGGCGTCCCCGCAGGCCCGTTGATGGTGGGATTGGCCGAATCAAGACCGCCCACGGTGGGGCTGTAGAACAGGGTCCGCACCGTGCCGGCGCTGAGGTAGCCGGACCAGCCGTGGATGGGCACCGTGTCCACGCGGAGGTCCATCCCGTGGAAGCGCCCCTTCCAGGCGGAGATGGGGAAGAGGATGCCGGTGTTCAGGAACTGGCTGTTGTCGGCGGCGTTGCGGCTCTGCTTCCACCAGTAGTCCAGGCTGACGCGGGCCACCTCGCCCAGTTGCTGGTCCAGGCCGAGCAGGTAGCTGTCCTGGGTTTCGCCGCGCAGCTGGGGGGCGGGCGTGCTGGACTGGGTGACGAGGGACCAGATGGTCTGGGAGGTGGAGAAGGCCAGGTTCTCGTTCTCCGGCGTGATGAGCAGGCGATCGTAGACGGCGCGCAGCAGGGTGTGGGTGGTCGGCACGGTGTAGGTGAGGCCCAGGCGCGGCTGGAGCTGGTTCTGGGTGAAGTTCCGCCCCTTGTAGCTGTCGAAGCGCAGGCCCATGGAGAAGGCCCAGGGCCCCTTCTTCAGATCGTCCTGGAGGAAGGCGGAGGCCAGCGAGGGCGCGAAGCCTTCGGCGAACCGGAGGATGTGGCCGCCCCCCGCCGCGGTGTAGGGATAGAGGGGATCGGTGGGCCCCGATACCTGGGAGGGATCGGTGATGGCGAGGTCGAAGCGTTCGTGCAGCGGGTAGCGGACGAACTGGAGCCCGGTCTTCAGGGTGTTGCCCCCGTCCCGCTGGGTGTAGGAGGCCTGGGCGCCCTGGTTGTCCAGCCAGCGGTCGGAGCGGAGCCAGAAGGGGGTGTCCGGACCGCCGTTGCTGAAGCCTGGCTGGAGATCCCGGGTGGGATCGAGCCGGGCCGAAGAGCCGCGGTAGTAGATCGCCGCGTCCAGGCTGCGATCGGCGCTGAACAGGTGGGTCCACCCCAGGCTGAGGTTGGCGTCGCCGTTGAACACCCGCTGGTTCTGGCCCGCGGCCTGCTGGGACGCCAGGTTCACCACATCGCGGCGGGTGGTGCCGCCGCTCACGGAGAAGCGCAGCATGTCGGAGGCGCCCAGCAGCCAATCGAAGCGGCTGGACACGCTGTCCGAGGTGCCGTGGTTGTGCAGGTTCTCGAAATTGACCGGATCCAGGAACCGGTCGCTGGCGGAAGCGGAGCCATTGACGAAGTAGCCGAAGGTCGCGGTGCCGCCCCGGGCGCTCATGCCCAGTTCGCGGGTGTTGAAGCGCGACAGGCCGAAGGAGACATCGCCGCCGAAGGGCCGGGCCATGCCAAGGCCGGATTTGCTTGTGATGTTCACCACTGCGGCGGGCTTGCCCCCATATTCGGCGCTCACGCCGCCCGTGATCACTTCCATGCTTTCCACATCCGAAGGATCCAGCGTGTTGGAGAACGTGGCCTGCACCTGGTCCGTGATGGGCACCCCATCCACCACATAGGTCACCTGCCCGTGGCTGCCGCGGAAGTGGAAGCGCCCGTTCTCGTCCTGGATGAAGCCCGGCGTCTGCAACAGCACACTCGCCATGGCCTGGCTCTCCAGGGCCGCCGGGATCTTCTGGATCGAGGACTGGTCAATGTCCAGGTGAGCGGCGGGCTGGGCCTCCACCAGCGTCACATGGTCCTGCACCACCACCGTGGCGGATGGGGCGGCTGAGGCCATCCGCAGATCCAGGTCCATCGGCAGGGGGGAATGGAGCGACAGGTTCTGGTGCAGTTCCTGGAGGCCCGGCGCCTGCACTTCCAGGTGATAATCGCTGAAGGGCACGTTGTAGAGCTGGAAGAGGCCCTTCTCGTCCGTGACCACCGTGGCCCGGAAGCCCGATACCCGGTTCTCCAGGCGGACCTGGGCCTTGGCCACGGGCTGCCCCTGTTCGTCGCGCACCCGGCCGGCCAGACGGCCCGAGGCGGGCGCGGCAGCCGTGAGCAGAGATGCCCCCGCCAGCGCCACCAGGATCCTGGAACTTGCAAAGAACCGCCGCATCGGGCCTCCCAACGCTCTAGTCTCGAGAAGTTGGCCCATTCGAGTCAATGAAAATGTTTTTCATTAATGATCCAGGATTCCACTAAACCAACACCCTCTCTTTTCGAAGACTGGACATCCTACGCCCACGCGGGAGGCCTTTGACATGAAGCGGAACCAGTTGTTGATTCTCGGTGGAGGTCTCGCCGCCCTGCTCATCCTCGGATTGAGCCTCGCCGGGTTGCGGGACAAAGGCCTGCCCGTGCAGGTCGCCACCATCGGGCGGGAGGATCTCCAGGCCAAGGTGAGCGCCAACGGCACCATCCAGGCCGTCATCAAAGCCAATATTTCCGCCAATGTCATGGGCCAGGTCACCCGCCTGGCCGTGAAGGAAGGGGATGTGGTCAAGAAGGGCCAGTTCCTCATGGAGATTGATCCCCGGAACGCCCGGGCAAACGCGGACGCCATGCAGGCGAGCCTCGCCGCGGCCCGCTCCCAGCTGGATTCGGCCAACGCCACCCTGATCCAGGCGAAGTCCGATTTCGAGCGGGCCAAGCGCAACGACGCGGCCGGCATCATTTCCGCGGCTGATTTCGAACGGGCCCGGACGACCTACTCAACCGCCCAGGCGGACCAGAAGACCGCCCAGCGGCGCATGGAGCAGGCCAAGGCCAATGTGGCCCAGTCCCATGTGAGCCTCGATTACTCCACCATCACCGCGCCCATGGACGGCGTGGTGACAGCCCGTAACATCGAGCCCGGGGAAACCGCGGTGCCCGGCATCCAGAACCAGCCGGGCACGGTGCTGCTCACCATTTCCGACATGAGCAGGGTCGAAGCCGAAATGGAAGTGGATGAAGCCTCCATTCCCACCGTGAAACTGGGCCAGGTTGCCCAGATCCACATTGACGCCTACCCCAACCAGGTGTTCCAGGGCAAGGTCACCGAGGTGGGCGGCAGCCCCATCGTCAAGACCAGCGTGAACGATGCCACCAAGTTCAAGGTCAAGATCTGGCTCATCAATCCCCCGGCCTCCATCAAGCCGGGCCTCTCCGCCCAGGCCGACATCTTCACCGGCAGCCGCAGCCAGGCGCTGGCCATCCCCTTCCAGGCCCTCGTCATGCGGGACATCAAGCCCAAGCCCGGTGAGACCCTCAAGCCCGGCGCCCCACGCGAGGAAGAGGGCGTCTACCTCATGGAGAGCGGCAAGGCGAAATTCGTCCCGGTGAAGACCGGGCTCATGGGCGACCTGTCCGTGGAAGTGCTCTCCGGTGTCAAGGGC
>JAKAMQ010000236.1 GCA_021812805.1 Acidobacteriota bacterium | reverse complement strand
AAATGCGCGCGCGGATGGCTTCCTCGTCCAGGCCCTCTGCTTTCAACTGGGCCCGGATGTTCAACCCCACCCCGGTGCCCGCCTGGCCCAGGCCCACGATGACGAAGCGCTGGTCCTTGAAGGCTTCCCCCTTGATGCGCATGGCCGTCATGAGCGCCGCCAAGGCCGTGGCGCCGGTGCCCTGGATATCGTCGTTGAAAGACAGGATGCGGTCGCGGTAGCGTTCGAGATTCTTGAAGGCTTTATGCTTCGCGAAATCCTCCCATTGCAGCAGCGCGTCGGGGAAATTGCGGCGCACGCCCAGGATGAATTTCTCCACGATCTCCTCGTAGGCTTCGCCTTCGGGGCGGCGGTGGCGGTAGCCCAGGTAGAGCGGATCATTGAGCAGCCGCTCGTTGTTCGTGCCCACGTCCAGACTGATGGGCAGGCAGATGGCGGGATGCAGGCCGCCAGCGGCGACGTAAAGGCTCACCTTGCCCACGGGGATGCCCATGCCATCGGAACCCAGATCCCCCAGGCCCAGGATCCGCTCGCCATCGGTGACCACAATCAGGTAGACGTGGGGCAGGGAGATGCCCTGGAAGATCTGGTCAATGTTGGCGATGTTGCCTGGGGTGATGTAGACCCCGCGGAAGCGCCGCTGGATGTGGCTCATCTGCAGGCAGGCCTGGCCCACGGTGGGGGTGTAGATGATGGGCACCATCTCGATGAGGTTGTCCACCAACAGGCGGTAGAACAGGGGCTCGCTGCGATCCTGAAGTCCGCTCAGGTACAGATAGCGTTCAAGATCATCGGGCTTGCGCCGGAAGGATTCCAGCGCACGGTCCAGCTGGTTTGCCATAGTGGAGACGCCTGAACTCACCAGGCCGTCCAGGCCCAGGCTGAGGCGCTCTTCCTCCGTGAATGCCGAGGCCTTGTTCAGCAGTGGATCATTCAAGAGCTGCCGCCCGGTCGAATAGACCTCGTAGAATTCCTCGCCGGTGAGGGGATCAATCTTGAAATCGAAGGTTTTCATGGGGACTCCCCGCGGGCGTCAAACGGGTTCTGAAAACCCTGGCCGGAAGCGGCACCCGCGCCTTTCTTGAATGTACTCCATTGGGAAACGAAGGTTTTTCTCCGTGATGAACCTGTGATTTTGTCTCGCTGGCTCCGAGTTAGCATGATCGAGCCGGATTCCTGTCCGGCGGGAGGTCCTTCCATGGAAGCCGTGAAAACCATTCTGCGCAGTTCGGAAATCTTCTCAGGGCTGTCAGAAGCCCACTTGGACTTGGTGGCGAGCGCCACGAGGATCCGCGAATTGGCGGCTGGAGCCTTTCTGTTCCAGCAGGGCGACCCGCGGCGGGCCTGCTACGTCATCGCGGAAGGCCAGGTGGAGGTCACCCGGGACAATGGGGATGGTCCCGAACGACTCATCGTTCTGGGACCCAGGGATGTGGCCGGTGAACAGGCCTTCCTGACTGCCGTGGCCCACACGGCCTCTGCCCAGGCGCAGGCCGATGCGATTCTGCTGGAGCTGGATCGGGAAGACGTGCTGGGACGCTTGGCGCAGGATGGCGGCGCCGCCATCGCCATTCTCAGCAAGGTGGCCAATGTGCTCCACCGCCGCCTGATCTACACCGGCAGCGGCAGTGTGGGCCGGGAGCAGGCCTATGCCAGCGGCTCCACCCGCTCCGAGTCGGATCTCATCGGCCCCATGGAGGTGCCCAGCGACGCGCTGTTCGGCGTGCAGACCCTGCGCGCGGTCCAGAACTTCCCCATCACGGGAACGCCCGTCAGCCATTTTCCCGCCATGGTGCGATCGCTTGCCTTTGTGAAGCAGGCCGCGGCCCGGGCCAATGCGCGTCTTGGGCTATTGGATCCCATCATCGCCCAGGCCATTGATACCGCTTGCCGCGAGATCATTGATGGCCACTGGCACGGGCATTTCCCCACGGACATGGTGCAGGGTGGGGCGGGCACCTCCACCAACATGAACGCCAACGAGGTGATCGCCAACCGCGCACTGGAACTGATGGGAGCGCAGCGTGGCGACTACGCCAAGTGCCATCCGAATGATCATGTGAATCTGGGCCAGAGCACCAATGACGTGTATCCAACGGCCCTGCGGATCTCCACCATCTTCATGCTCAAGTCCTTGCTGGAAGCCATGGAAAAGCTGAAGGCCGCGCTGCGCGCCAAGGGACGGGAATTCAGCGATGTCATCAAGATGGGGCGCACCCAGCTGCAGGACGCGGTGCCCATGACCCTGGGCCAGGAATTCGAAGCCTATGCCATCACCACCGGCGAGGACATCGAGCGCTTAAGGGAAACCGCGCGGCTATTTCTCGAAGTGAACATGGGCGGCACGGCCATCGGCACCGGCATCTGCGCCGATCCGCGCTATCCCCAGGTGGTGGTGGAAGAGCTGCGCCGCAATACCGGGCTGGAAATCGTGCTGGCGGAAAATCTTGTCGAAGCAACCCCGGATACAGGCGCCTTCGTGATGTTCTCGGGGGTCGTGAAACGGGCCGCGGTGAAGCTCAGCAAGCTCTGCAACGACCTGCGCCTGCTCAGCAGCGGCCCCCGCTGCGGGTTTGGCGAGATCAACCTGCCGGCCATGCAGCCCGGCAGCAGCATCATGCCCGGCAAAGTGAATCCGGTGATCCCCGAGGTGGTGAACCAG
>JAKAMQ010000085.1 GCA_021812805.1 Acidobacteriota bacterium | reverse complement strand
GGAGCCCCAGGCCAGCCAGGGCGGCAGGTGGTCCAGCCAGCGGTCCAGTCTCACGGCCACACCCAGCTGCCCAGCGCGACGGGACGCTGGGCGCCCGTCACCTCCGGCAGGTTTCCCGGCAGGCCCAGGGCACTGGCGGCGCCCAGGAGGGCCCAGCTCACCGCCTCCCGGGCTCCGGGCGGGAACCGATGGTCATCGGCCAGCGCCAGGGGCAGCCGTCGCGCCAATTCGGCCCGCACCCGGCGGTGGCGGGCCCCGCCGCCGCTGACCAGGCCCTGGGTGCCGGGCGGCAGGGGGCCGAGGCGGGCCGCCTCCTGCGCCACCCCTTCCGCGGTGAAGGCGGCCAAGGTGGCCAGCCGGTCCGGCAGCGGCAACCGTTCGAGATCCGCTGCCTCTGTCTCCAGCCAGGCTTCGCCGAAGATCTCGCGTCCCGTGGATTTGGGCGGCGCCTGGCGGAAATAGGGATGGTCCATCCAGCGGGCCAGCCGGGCCTCGTCCACGGTCCCGGTCGCTCCGGCGCCCTCGGGATCGTACGCCCGCCCCAGCCACCGCCCGGCGGCTAGGTCGAGCAGGGACATGGCCGGGCCCGTATCCCAGGCCCGCAGGCGCCGGCCATCCCAGGCGCAGAGGTTGGCAATGCCGCCCAGGTTGAGGGCCAGCCAGGGCTCGCTGCCGTGCAGCCACCGTTCCGTCAGCGGCACCAGGGGCGCCCCCTGCCCGCCCAGGGCCAGATCCCGCCGGCGCAGATCCCAGACCACCGGACAGCCGACGGTTTCCGCCAGGACATAGGGATCCGCCAACTGCAGCGTGGCCCCCTCCGCGGGATGATGCTGGACGGTCTGGCCATGCAGGGCCGCGAGATCCGGTGTCAGCCCCAGCCCCGCGCACAGCGCCCGGGCCGCGGTGGCGTGGTGGTTCCCCAGCCGGCGCTGGAGGATGCAGAGCCCGGCAGGATCCAGGCGCCCCCCGGCCGCGGCCAGGACCGCCTCCCGCAGGGGGGCAGGGTAGTGCGACGCCGCATGGCCCAGGAGGCCGAGAAAAGGACGGCCCACGGTAAAAGCCCCCGGATCCACCTCCACCAGGACTGCGTCCACGCCATCGGCGCTGGTGCCGGACATGAGCCCCAGCACCCGCCAGGGACGGTCTTCGGGGAGCGGAACGCGGGCAGGCATGGGGTGATGATGGCAGCCTCCGCCGTCCCGGAAAGCGGCTACCCTTGGACCCCGAGGAGCCCTCCATGTTCTGGATCATCATCATCGCCGGGGTTGTGCTCTATTTCGTCCTGCGGGGAAAGGGGGACCGGCCGGAGCAGCTCGGGGCGGCCCATCGGCCCCTGCCCACCGGTCCCCTGGAAGCGCACACCTTCCCGTGCCCGTACCCGAAATGCCCGGCCTGCGGCGGCTCCGGTGACGGCATGAAGCAGCAGTGGGATGGCCTCCGCTCGGTGACCTGGACCTGCGGCTACTGTGGCGCCCAGGCGGGTGTGCAGGCCTTGACGGACGCGGAGCTGCCGCCGTCCGCGCGGCAGCGGCTGGGTCTGGATGCGCCACCCCAGATGCAGGGTGGCCTGCCCATGCAGGGCGGTCTGGGCCAGGGGGGCGGCGTGGGCGAACTGCTCACGGGCATGATGATCGGCAGCATGTTGGGCGGTGGCCACAGCTCCGATTCCAGTTCGAATGGCGGCTGGGGTGACGGCAATTCCGGCGGCGATGCCGGAAGCTCCAGCGACTGGGGCGATTCCGGCGGGGGCGATTCGGGCGGGGGCGATTCCGGTGGGGACTGGTAGGTCGCGATCACCCTTTCGGTGCCACGAAATGCTCCCGGGCCTGCACCGGGGCGTTGGCCAGCGCCTCCGCCTGCGTGAGCCCTTCGCAAGGCACATCCTCCCGGCGGGGCAGCGGCATCCCCAGCCCCGGGAGCATGGGTGGGACGTCCGCCAGATCCAGTTCATCCAGGCTCGCCGCGTGGGTGAGCATCTGCGCCATGGCCCGCCGCAAAGGCTCGATCTCCGCCTCCGCCAGGCTCAGGTGCGCCAGCCCGGCGCAGCGCAGCACATCCTCACGGGTGACATCCATGCCCGGCTCCTCAGAGAAAGCAGCGAGAAAAGAGTGAAAGAACCCCAAAAAGCACAGGGATCAACTTTGTGAATTTTGCAGCCTTTGTGGTTCATTTTCAGCCCAGATGAACCCGTGGATCTGGCCTCAGGGGAGCCGTGGTGTGATCCATTGATCATGCCAGGAATGGCCTTATAAAAAATAAAATGGCCACAAAGAACACAAAGAACGCAAATAAAAACGATGATCAGTTATTTTGTGTTCTTTGCGGCTTATTTTGATTCCATATAAACTTGCGGATCTCGAATTTTGAAGCTCCGAAGTTGATCAGGAGCCCGTGTTCAGTTCTCGATGCTTTGAGGTAGCCCAATATCTGAGCTTGATGCTCTTGGGTCAAGCCACTCGCGGCTTTCAGTTCGATGACCAGGAGCTCTTCGACGAACAGATCGGCGATGTAGTCTCCTATGAGAGTACCGTCTTCATCAAAGACCTTGATGGGGTGCTGCTGTCTAACCCTCAAACCAGCTTTGCGCAGGCGATGGGTCAGCGCGTTCTCGTACACCTTTTCGAGGTGCCCATGCCCCAGGTACTGATGGATCTCAAACGCAACCTGCCGAATCTGGTCGCATAAGGCTTTGATATCATTCATGGCGATTCCATGATGAGTATGAATGAATTGCTAGAAATAAGCCACAAAGGACACAAAGGACACAAAGGACACAAAGGGAAGAAATGGTGCAAAGGCCACAAATGATACAAAACAAATTTTTATTTTGTGAGCTTTGTGTTCTTTGTGGCCACTTTTTCAAGTAGATGTGAACGTCTGAACGCAGTGGGCTTCGAATGATCGTCACGGTTCCTGGGGCAGGTTCAGGCGAGCTTGAGATCCGCGTCGGCGTTCTGCGGCCAGGGATCGGCCTCGAGCGGCAGCAGGGCCCCCGCGGCGGCGATCATGGCGCCGTTGTCGGTGCAGAGCCGGGGCTCGGGGATGGCCAGGGCCAGGCCCTCGCGGGCGGCGAGCGTCGCGGCCTCCGCCCGGAGTCGGGAATTGCAGGCCACGCCGCCGCTGATGAGCAGGCTCCGGGCGCCGTGGCCCCGGGCCAGCTCCGGGACGGGTTTCAGGAGCCAGCCGGAAACGGCCTCCTGGAGGCTGCGGCAGAGACCCTGGACGTCCGGATCCTCCGCACCGGCCTCCGCCAATCGGGGGTCGCGCTCCACCCGGAGCTTCACGGCCGTCTTGAGGCCCGAGAAGCTCCAGGCGGCCTTGCCATCGCGGAATTTCGGCGGGGTGAAGGGTTCCGCGGCCCGCGGGGCCCGGCAGGCGCAGGTGTCCACCACGGGGCCGCCCGGGTAGCCCAGGTTCAGCATCCGCGCCGCCTTGTCGAAGGCCTCGCCCGCGGCGTCGTCCCGGGTCTTCTGCAGCAGCTCCAGCGAGGTCCAGTCCCGGGCCAGGTAGATGTGGGTGTGGCCCCCGGAAACCAGCAGGGCCAGGGCGGGGAAGGGCAGGTCCGGCGCGGCGAAGCGGGCCGCGTTGAGGTGGCCCAGCAGGTGGTGGACGCCCACCCAGGGGATGCCCTCGCGCCAGGCGATGGCCTTGCTGGCGCTGAAGGTGGCCAGGAGGCTGCCCACGAGGCCGGGGCCGCGGGTCACCGCGATCCGGTGGAGATCCTGGAGCCCGATCCCCGCCTTGGCCAGGGCCTCGGCCATCACCGATCGCACCTGCAACAGGTGCTCCCGGGCCGCCAGCTCGGGGACCACGCCGCCGAAGGGCCCGTGGATCCCGTCCTGGCTCTTGCGCACCAGGGCCTTCAGCACCGGGCCGGAGGGTGTTTCCTCCACCACCGCAGCGGAGCAGTCATCGCAGGACGATTCGAGGCCCAGAATCAGCATCCGGGAAGTGTACCCTGGGGCCGATGTCCCTGGTCCCCACACTCGTCCAGCTCAACCGCCCCCTGCCGCCGCTCACCTACCTCGCACCGGAGGGGCTGCCGGCCTGGGTGCGCGTGCGGGTGAAGGTGCGGAATAGCGCTGCGCTGGGCCTGGCCATGGGGGAGGATCCGAGGGTGCCCACGGTGAAGCTCCGTCCCATCGAGGCGGTGCTGGATCCCTTTCCCCTCCTGCCGCCGCCCCTGCGGGAGCTGCTGGCCTTCGCCGCCCGCTACTACGGCTGCCTGGAGGCCCACCTGCTGCCCCTGGCCCTGCCCCAGGCGCTGCTGCCGCGCTGGGAGGCCGAGGAGGATGGACAGCGGCTGTCCTTTTTCAGGGAGAGCGGCCGCTGGGCCTCCCTGGCGGAGCTGGGCGAGGCCTGGCACCGCGACCCCGGCCTGCTTCCCACCCTGCTGCATCGCCAGGATCTGCGGGGTGCGGGCTTCACGGAAGTGCGGCTGACCGGCCGGCCCCATCCGCCGCGGGTCACCCCCGCCCAGGCGAAGGTGCTGCTGGCCCTGGAGGATTCGGGCGGCGCCCTGATGGAATCCGAACTCCTGGCCTCGGCCGGGGTGGGAACCTCGGTGCTGGCCACCCTGGAGAAGCGGGGCCTCGTCGAGCGGATGAAGCGGATGGACCTGCTGGGCCCGCGGCGCGAGGCGGGCGTGGATCGCACCGTGGTCCTGAGCGGAGAACAGCGGGAGGCCCTGGAAGGCGTGGGCCTCGGCGCCTTCGGCGTCCACCTCCTGCAGGGCGTCACGGGATCGGGCAAGACCGAGGTCTACCTGGCCCTGGCGGAACGGGTGCTGGCCGCGGGGAAGCGGGTGCTGTGGCTGGTGCCGGAGATCGGGCTCACGCCGCGGCTGCTGGATCGCCTGGAGGCCCGCTTTCCGGGCCGGGTCGCCGTGGGCCACGCGGGCCTCAATGCAGGCGAGAAGCACGGCGACGTCGTGCGGCTGCTGGGCAATGACGCGGATCTTTTCGTGGGCGTCCGGAATGCCGTGCTGGCGCCACTCCGCGACGTGGGCCTGGTGGTGGTGGACGAGGAGCACGAGGGCTCCTACAAGTCCGAGGAACACCCCCGGATCCACGCCCGGGATCTGGCCGTGAAGCGGGCCCAGCTCGAGGACTGCCCTGTGGTGCTGGGCAGCGCGACGCCGAGCCTGGAGAGCTGGCACGCGGCGCAGACCGGGCGGTACAAGCTGCTCCGGCTGCGGGAGCGGCCCGCCGGGGTCACGCTGCCGAAGGTGGAGATCGTGGATCTCCGGGAGGCCTACCGCCTCGCGCGTCGCAAGGTGATCCTCGCGCCGACGCTGATGCAGGCACTCACGGACACCCTGGCCCGGGGGGAGCAGTCCCTGCTGCTGCTGAACCGGCGCGGCTATGAGAACTTCTGGATGTGCAGGGCCTGCGGCAAGGCCCTGGGCTGCCCGCACTGCGCCATCTCGCTGACCTACCACCGGGGCGACTTCCGCCTCCGCTGCCACCTCTGCGGCTTCGAGGCGGTCCCGCCGGAAGCCTGCCCCGACTGCGGCGCCGAGCACCTGCGGGGCGTGGGCGAAGGCACGGAGCAGGTGGAGGAGTACCTGGCGGGGCTCTTCCCGGCCGCGCGGATTCTGCGCCTGGACCGCGATACCACCCGGCGTCGGGGCTCCCTGGAGGCGGGGCTTCTGGCGGCGGAACAGGGCCAGGTGGACATCCTGGTGGGCACCCAGATGCTGGCCAAGGGGCATACCTTCCCGAAACTGACGCTGGTGGGTGTCCTCAACGCCGACCAGGGCCTCAAGGTTGCCGATTTCCGGGCCGCGGAGCGCACCTTCCAGCTGCTCACCCAGGTGGCCGGCCGGGCGGGGCGGGCGGACCTTCCCGGGCGCGTGATCCTCCAGACCTACTCGCCGGATCATCCGGCCATCACCTTCGCCCTGGCCCAGGATTTCGAGGGCTTCGCCGCCGCCGAACTGCCCTACCGCGAGGGACTGGGCTACCCGCCCTTCACGGCCCTCTCCCTCTACCGTGCCGAGGCGGAAACGGCCCAGGCGGCCCGCGAGGCCCTGGACCAATTCCGACAGCGGTTGTCCATTCCAGGTCTGCGGGTGCTCGGTCCCCTGGAGGCGCCCGTCCCCCGGGTGCGCGACCGCTGGCGTCTGCACCTGCTGCTCAAGGGTGGCCGCGGGGCCCTGGGCGAAGTCCTGCGCCGCCATCCCCTGCCGCCCGCCGGCCCCGTCAGCCTCGACCGCGATCCCGTGCAGTTCGGGTGATTCTCCGTCGTCCAAAGGATGTAAAAAAATATTACGTTTCCGTCATGCTTTTCCACCCGCTGCCGTGACGGGACTATCATCTGGTGTATTCATTCACGATAAAAACCCTAAGGACTCGACTCCCTCCACCCGATCCTTTCCCTGCATCCGAGGCCCGCATGTCCCACCCCCATCGCGACACCGGCTACACCCTCATCGAACTCCTGGTGGTGCTGGTCATCGTCGGGGTGCTCGCCATCGCCTCCGTCGTGATGATCGGCAATCGCCCCGCATCGGCGGTGCATGGGCTCCTCGACAACCTGGAAGGTGTGCTCGCCACCGCCCAGAAGGGCAGCACGGCCACTCTGGGGGATATCACCCTTACGGCGACGGGAAACTGGACCTCATCCACGCCTGCCCAATTGACCTTCACGGGAGCCTCGGGCACCGCGGACACATTCACCTATGATCCCCGGTCGCGCACCCAGCAGTACGCCGGGATTGATTGCGGGACCGGCTGGGCCGACATCGCCGCCGCGTCCCTGGCCACGGCCTTCGATGGCCAGAAGGCCGGCATCACGGATCCGAATTTCCTGACCAGCTTCAAGGCTGCCCTGGATCCCTCGGCCAATCTCTTCAAGACCGGGTCCGCGGTCATCAACGGATACAGCAAGCGCGCCAACGTGGGTTTCTATATCGCCGTGGTGGGCCTGCGGGACGGCGTTCCCGTCTCCGGGGGGCCCGTCGGCATTCTGGTGATGCCTGCGGGCAGCGGCACCATCTACAAGTATTTCCGCACCAGTTCCGCTGATCCCTGGAGGCGCCTGTGACCATCCGCCTTGTGCGTTCTTGTCCACCTGCAGCCCGCGGCCAGAGCGGCTTCACCATGGTGGAATTTCTCATGGCCGCCTTCATCCTGGCCATCGGGCTGCTCGGGCTCGCCAGCCTCCAGATCCTCGCCCTCCGCTCCACGGGCACCAGCCGGGGCCTGTCCACCTCCGTCCTGGTCGCCGACGGAATTACAGAACGCATCGCCACGGAGGCCGACCAGTCTTACCTGGGCATGATCTTCAGCAGTGCCCCCGCCGGTGCGACCCGCTACATCGGGAAGGCACCCGTCCAGGCCAACGTCAATCCGGCGGATCCCGTTCCCGCCAATGCCATCGTGGACTATTTCGATCCCGCCGGTCAGCCGTTGAAGAATGCGACAGGGGCGTACTTCACGGCCTCCACCTGGATTGACAGCCAGACCAAGGGGAACGGGAGCACCGGCCAGACGGATGTCTTTCGGGTCCGGGTCGTCTTCAATGAGGCCCCCAATGCCGCCAAGCCGGGCACCTTCCTGACCCATGCGGTGAATGTCACCCGGACGGTGATTCATGCGTGAACCGTTCTTCTCCCGCGGCCGGCGCGTTGCCCCGAAGGGGTTTTCCCTTGTCGAACTGCTCGTCGCGCTGGTCTTCATGGCGCTGCTGATGGCGGGCATGGCCAAGATCTACCAGTCCAGCCTGAACACGTTCTACAAATCCAGCGAAAGCATCAGCAGCGGCCGCCGCAACCGCATGGCCATGGATCTGCTCTACGACGACCTGAACGCCGCGGGCCAGTACCTGGTCAACATCACGGCCTATCCCACCCTGAAGACCGACAGCCAGGACGATTCCGGTTTCTCCATCCTGCCGAACCAGCCCTACACGGGCACGGATGTGCCCGCGAAGAGCGCCCTCACGGATCAGCTGTCCTTCTACCTGGACGAGGCCCTGCCCTTCGAGGGGCGGCTGCTGCAGGATGCCAGCCATCCGTTCGCCACCACCTCGAATGCCGACCTGGTAGCCAGTGGAGCCGATGTCGCCCAGCTCGATACCACCATGGAAGTGAAGTTCAGCGATCCCAGCTACGCCAACATGGTGAAGACCTACTACACGAATGCCGTGACGAACGGTACCCAGGGCCTGGTGGCTGTCTTCAAGGACCAGTGGGGCCCCGAGGGCGTCACCGGCGTCAGCGTCTCCGGCTCCACGGTGACCTTCAAGCCCCAGGCCTCCCCTGACAATCAGATGGGCCTGCCCACTGGGTTGAACCTGCTCAACCAGCAGCGCCATTTCGCCGGGGACGGGACGTTCTCCTCCGGCCTGCCCCCCACCATCAACGGTACGCCTACGACCAGTGGCGCGCCCGTGCTGTTCGTGCGGCCCGCCCAGATGGTGCGCTACCTCATCAAGGCCGAAACCCTGGACCCCACCTCCACGGTGGGAATCCCCTGCCTCGTGCGCCAGCAGGGCGACTACAACCCCAACGGATTCGTGCCCAGCGAGGAAACCATCATCGCGGAGGATGTGACGGGCTTCAAAGTCTACCTGAGCGCCTATCCCAACCCCACCAACAACGATCCCGCGGTGAACTGGGCGGGATGGGGCTCGACCGCCAGTGATTTCGCGTCCGGCTGGACCAACGGCATCTTGCAGACGATTAACACCCAGCTCGGCAGCCTGGGGCTCGTGTCGGCCACCAGCACCAGCGACCCGAACTGGTTCCGCAACACGCCGCTCCTGGTGCGGGTGGATCTCACCACGCGTAGCGCCATCAAACGGTCCACCTCGGCCACGGCGGCCACCAGCGACTACCAGTACCACACTCAGACCCTCTACATGGTGCCCCGGCACTTCGGCCTCTCCTTCAACTGATCGCGAGACGGACCATGAACCCGCGCCCTCCCCGTTCCCTCCAGCACCCCGAAGCCGGCGGCATCACCATCCTGGTGGCGCTGATGCTTCTGGTGCTGCTCACCGTGGCCGCCATGGCCTTGTCCCGCAACGCCCTGCGCGAAATGATCGTGGCGGGCGCCTCCCGCCAGGGGGTGGAGACCCGGGAGATCGCCGATTCGGGCCTCGACTATGCCATCTACTGGATGATCCAGGGCCAGGACAACCGCCCCACGGTGAGTGCCACCGCCACCTCGGGCTATCAGGGCCTTATCGCCGCCATGGACCAGTTGCGGAGCAATCCCACCTTGAGTGGCCGGTACTACACAATCAACAACGACAGCAGCATGACCTTCAACCCGGCGCCTGGGAAAACCGGCAGCTTCGATCTCCAGATCATCAACATGGGCAAATTGCCCATCGTGCTCACCAGCCAGATTGACCCGCGCCTCCGCCCCGACCTGTGGGCCGTGCGTTCCGATGCCAACCTTACCTACGGCGGCGGCATGACCTTCCAGAACAGCCGCGAGATGTGGGTATCCACCACCGTCAAGCAGTGAACGCATCCTCCTACGAGAGGTTTCCCATGGCATCCCCATCGCGCCCCCGGTTCGCCCGCCTCCTGGCCGCCCTCGGCCTTGCCGTCCTCCTGGCCGCCCCCCTGCGCGCCCAGTTGGATCCCAAGCTGCAGAAGGATCCGACGGATTTCTTGGATCTGTACCAGCAGAGCAATACAGGCAGTCTGAAGCCCGAGATCGTCACCATTTTCGATTTCACCGGGTCCATGGATAGCATCATGTTCCATCCGAAATATCCGAATACGGATCTCACGGATTCCGATCCTTATGTGTATTTATCTTTTAGCCTCACTCACCCTAGACGTTCAACGACTTATACGTGCACCGCCACTCTTAATGGTGATGTTTGGAATCTTTCCAGTACCACCATGGTGAGGCCCGATGGCACGATCCTGACGGGAGCGCTGATTGATGCCAATTATTCACCCAGTTCACCTGCCTTACCGGGTGAGGGTGTCACCCAGAAGTCCTCGGATGTCCGCAACTGGGTCCGCTGTCTCTCGCATGTCCGGTTCACCTATAACGGGCGCACGATTGACATCCCGGTCCCATGGACGTTGCTCGATAGTCCCTCGGTCCAGCCCAGCACAACCGAAAATCGCAAGATGTACAATACCTACCCTTTGAAGATGACCATCAAAGACCCAGGTTCTTCGACGGAAGTAGAAATGGATACACGCTATCGGGTGCCAGGCAACTGGATTATGTATGGAAATGCCAGCAGTGTGTCAATGTATAGTATTTACTACCGTTCAAGCTACCTGGCATGGCTTTTTAATAGCAGCCAATCCGGTGCCTATGTCGCAGATGCGACCACCCCGGCGGGCGTTGCCTTTAATAATGGTCTTCCGGATCGCACGCGGGTCACCGCGGTCAAGGATGCAGCCATGCGGACCTGGGCCAGCTACTGGAACAAGGTCTACTGGGCCTACCGGTTCATCAATGATGATGATGATTCTCAACAGACAACGATGGAATATGTGGCTGGAACGGGTGGATATTCTTACTCTCCAGATGTATATAACGACTCTCGTGATTATATCCCGACAGACCCCCGGACAACTCCGGTTGTTGGTGGTGCCCAGCGGGGCTGGTCGCTTCTGAACGGGAATTCCCTGGACGCCCTTCAGCGGCTCGCGGCCTATCAGTCCGGAGGCAATACGCCCATGACCTATGCCGTGGGCAACACCCTGGCTCAGCTCAATGATCCTAACAACATCTTCAACGACGTGGAAACCGGGGCCAACAAGCCCGTGGATTGCATGAAGCACTTCCTGATTCTTTTCACAGATGGTTTTCCAAACACTGATGGTGGAGGCGAAAACACCTCGACGCCCTACCTGACCGGCAGCGCTGGAACGACCTTTGATGCGGCCACGGGGAACCAAGCCATCATGGCGAATCCGACCAGCATTGATCCCGGGAGTGAACAAAGTCCTACGTACTGGAATCCGATCAATCTGGCTGCTGTGGCGGCCCATCTCGGGGATTCCGGGTTGGGGGCCAATAACTACATGCCTGCTCCCTACAGCTACCAAGCGGCCGGAACGTACCCGACCAGCGGTGGAGCGCCGCCAGACCAGTGGCTGCCGTTCTGGATCCAGAGCCGGGGTTCCGGGTCGAACGCGCTCACGTTCTCCTCGCCGCACCCGATTTACACCATGACCGTGGGGCTCAGCATGGCGGGCAGCGTGACCGACAGCCAGAGTCCCAAGCACCGATTGCTGCTGGCAGCCGCCTTTGGGGATCCCGGCCGCACCCACGTTGATGACATCACTTCGCTCAAGCCATTCACCTTGACGAACCCTGCCGATCCAACATCAAAAGATCCCAATAGTGTTTATTTCTTTGACGCCACGAGCCCTCAAACCTTGGTGGATAATCTATACGCTGCCTTCGCGTCCACTGTGGCACTCACGAATGCCAACGTCGCCTCCAAACCCACGGTGCCGTTCGTGGGGTTGGGGTTGGCTTCTGAAATCTACCTCGGCACGTTCCTTCCCCCGAGCAAGGGAGGGCCCGTGTGGTCCGGGGACCTCATGATGTTTCCCACCAAACTGGTCAATGGGCAGACCCAGATCCTGACCAAGGCCGGGGCTCAAGCCACTGTGCTGGATAGTACGACCGCAGTGTGGACTGCGGCGGATGCCCTTTACAACCGTGGCTGG
>JAKAMQ010000235.1 GCA_021812805.1 Acidobacteriota bacterium | reverse complement strand
CTGCGCACCTTCGCCTTGATGAAGGACGCCCTTCATGCCAAGGGCGTCGCGTGCCCCGAGATGGCCTTCATCCTTGAAAAAAATCTTCCGCGGTCCAGCGGCCTGGGCTCCAGCGCCAGTTCCATCGTGGCGACCCTGTTGGCCTGCCAGATGTTCCTGGGAGAACCCTTCACAAGGTCGGAACTGCTGCAGATGGCGGGCCGCGCCGAAGCGCTGGTGTCAGGCTCGGTGCATCTGGACAACGTGGCGCCCTCCCTGCATGGCGGCCTGCTGCTGCTGGTGCCGAGCGAGGATGGGGGCTCCAAGCCCCGCGCCCTGCCTTGGCCTTCGGAGCTGGTGATCGCCGTGGTGCATCCGCACTGCGAGCTCTCCACCGAAAAGGCGCGGCACGTGATGCCCGCCCTGCTGCCGCTGCCCGAGGCCCTGGCCTTCGCGCAAAACCTCGCGGCTTTCGTTCATGCGCTGCACGCCAGGGACCAGGAGCTCTTCGTGCGCTGCCTGCGGGATGTGCTGGCGGAGCCCCGCCGCGCGGGGCTGGTACCCGGTTTTCGCGCCGCGCAGAAAGCCGCCCTGGAAGCCGGCGCCTTGGGCTGCACGCTGTCTGGATCGGGACCGTCGGTCTTCGCGGTCGCCGAGGGCACCGAGCATGGGGAAGAAGTTGTGGCCGTCATTCAAGCGGCTTTCAACGCCGTGGGGCTCGCCTCCGAAGCCCGGCTCTGTGGCGTGGACCCTCTGGGCGCGAGGGTGCTTGCTTGAAATTTGTCAGTACGCGAAACCCCGGAGACACGGCCACTTTTCGTGAGGCGGTGCTGAAGGGCATGGCCCCTGGGGGCGGACTCTGGATGCCGGAAACGCTGCCGGTCTTCGAGGACTGGGACAGTCTCTTGCAGCTGCGCTGGGTGGAGCGCAGCGAGATCATCCTGCGCCGCTTCATCGGCGACGAATTCGACCAGGACGCTTTCGCCGCGGCCATCCACAGCGCCCTGGATTTCCCCATCCCCCTGGCCCAGGTGCGCCGAGGCCTCCATGTCCTGGAACTGTTCCATGGCCCAACCCTGGCGTTCAAGGATGTGGGCGCGCGGTTTTTCGCCCACATCCTGGACCTGATCCGCGAACCTGGAAGGCCCCTGACGATTCTCACCGCCACCAGTGGCGATACCGGCGCGGCGGTGGCCCAGGCCTTCTGGCAGCGCCCCGGCGCGCGGGTGGTGGTGCTCTATCCGAAGGCCAGAGTCTCGGACTTGCAGGAGATCCAGTTCGCCACCCTCGGGGACAACGTCGCCGCCCTCGCCGTGGAGGGCTCTTTCGACGATTGCCAGGCTCTGGTGAAGGCCTGTTTCAACGATGCGGAGCTGTGCGCCCGCCACGGCCTCACGTCCGCGAACTCCATCAACGTGGCGCGGCTGCTGCCCCAGATGCTCTACTACGCCGAAGCCGTGGCCCAGCTGCACAAGCAGGATGTGCGCGATGGCATCGTCTTCGCGGTGCCTTCGGGCAACTTCGGCAATCTCTGCGCGGGCCTCATGGCCCAGCGGACGGGCCTGCCTCTGCGGGCCTTCGTGGCCGCCACCAACGCCAATGCCACGGTGCCCCGCTACCTGGACAGCGGGGACTATCGGCCCCAGCCCAGCGTGGCGACGCTGTCCAACGCCATGGATGTGGGCGCCCCCAACAACTGGGAACGCATCCAGCATCTTTTTGGCGGCGACTTCCATTCGCTGCGCCAGGCCCTTCGCTGGGGGTTCAAGAACGACGCCGATACCAAGCGCTCCATCCGCGAATTGATGGGCATGGGCTATCTCGCGGACCCTCACGCCGCGGTGTCCTATGCGGTGCTGGAAGAGCGCCTGGGCCTCAGCGAAACCGGCGTGTTCCTGGGCACCGCCCATCCCGCCAAGTTCCTGCCCGTCTACGAGGCCATGGGCATCCAAGTACCGATTCCCGATGCTCTCGCAGGGCTGCGGGAGCGTCCTCTGCTCTCGAAGGAGATCCCCAACGACGTGGCGGCTCTCCGGCAGGCGCTGGAGGAGCGCTAGACCACTTTCCCTGGATTGAAGATCCCCGCCGGGTCCCAGGCGCGCTTCAGGGCCCGCAGCAGCTCGATCTGGCTGGGGTCGCTCAGGGCCAGAAAAGCATCGCGCTTGGCGAGGCCGATGCCGTGCTCACCACTCAGGGTTCCACCCAAACTCACAGCCAGTTTGAAGAGATCCATCACCTGGCGCTCCAGCTCCGCAGGCTCCGTTTCGCCTGCGGCCAGCAGGTTGACGTGCAGATTCCCGTCACCCAGGTGGCCATAGGTCACGGCGGGAATGTTCAGTTTTTCCAGGCCTTCGAAAAAATCAGGAATGCGGCTGCGGGGCACCACGATATCCTCGCTGACTTTTTGGGGATGCATCTCTTTCAGGAAGGCCGAGGTCAATCGCCGGAGGTTCCAGATCTGGTCCCGTCGCCGGGATTCCGAAGCGACCTGCAGATGTTCGGATATCGGCCCCAGCGCCTCCGTGAGCGCCGCGATGAAGGCATCCGATGTGCAGCCCCGGTCATCGAATTCCAGGATCGCCAGTGCCGTGCCCGGCAGGCGGCGGGCTTCTTCCGGGCCGCTCTCACGCAGTTCTGCCAGGACCGCCGGATCGAAAAATTCGAAAGCCGAAGGAAGAAATCCTTTCGCGCAAAGCTGGCCAGGCAGCTCCAACAAATCCTGGAACTGCGAGACAGGCAGCAGCAA
>JAKAMQ010000084.1 GCA_021812805.1 Acidobacteriota bacterium | reverse complement strand
CTACCAGGGCGAGGCCCTCCCCTACCTGAGCACCACCCTCTATGCCCGGGCCGCGGGCTTCCTGCGGGAGATCCGGGTGGACAAGGGCAGCCGCGTGCGGAGGGGACAGGTGCTGGCGGTCATCGAATCCCTGGAGACGGACCGGGATCTGGCGGCCCTGCGGGCGGATGCCGAGAACAAGCGGCGGAACGCCCAGCGGCTGGCGAACCTCCTGAAGGACAAGCTGGTGAGCGCCCGGGATGCGGAGCAGGCCGCCACCGATGCCCACATGGCCGAGGCCAAGTTCCAGTCCCTGGGCGTCACCCGCGGCTACCAGCGCCTGCAGGCGCCCTTCGACGGCGTGGTGACCCAGCGCTTCGCCGATCCCGGCGCCCTCATCCAGAACGCCAGCAACAGCCTCAGCGCCCAGCCTGTGGTGACGGTGGCCCAGGTGGACCGCCTGCGGGTGACCCTGTACCTGGACCAGACCGCCGCCGCCAAGGCCCGGCTGGGGGATCCTGTGCAGGTGGCCGCCGCCGAAGCCGGCGGCCCGACGCGCCCGGCGAAGCTCTCCCGGCTGGCGGGGGCTCTGGATCCCCGCACCCGCACCCTCACGGCGGAAGCGGATCTCGACAACCGCGACGGGGCCTTCCTGCCCGGCGGCTCCGTGCGCGTGACCCTGGGCCGGCCCGGATCGGGCGGCCTGGTCCTGCCCCTGGAGGCGGTGGCCCTGCGCCAGGGCAAACCCTTCGCCTTCGTGCTGGATGCGACAAACCATGTCCATTTGAAGCCCCTCCAGCTCGGGGAGGACAACGGGCAGCGGGTGCACCTGCTGGGTGGTCTGCAGCCCGGCCAGAAGGTGGTGCTGAGCCCGCCGCCCACCCTGGCGGACGGGGCCAAGGTGCGTCCCTTGCAGCCGCCCCCGGTTCCCGCGCCCAAGGCCCCGGGCAAGTGAGGCCCGCGATGGCAAGCCTCCGAGTGCTTCCGCTCCTTCTCTGCGCACCCCTGCTGGCGGCCCCGCCTGCCGCCCGGTCCCTCACCCTGCGGGAGGCCCTGGCCCAGGCCCTGCGCGCCAACCTCCAGGTGGAGGAGGCCCGGGAGAGCCGCGCCTACACCCAGGCGGGCGCCACGATCGCCGAGGGGGCCTTCGACTGGAACCTCACCGGCAGCTTCAGCTACCTCCGCCAGGACAGCGCCGCCACCAGGGCCCTCTACCCGCTGGGCCCCTATGCCACCACGGAGGGCACCCTCTGGTCCCGGAATCTGGGCCTGGGGCTCCAGAAGCCCTTCACCTGGGGGGGGAGCTTCCAGACCACCTACACCCCTTCCTACGCCCTCTCCAGCGGCACCTACCGCGATCCCGCCACCGGCGCCCTGCTGGGCCGATTCAACACGAAGGCGCCCTACAGCGGGGCCTTCTCCGCCAGCTACAGCCAGGCGCTCCTACGGGGCTTCGGCCGCACCGCCACCGAGGCACCCCTGCGTGCCGCGCGGAAGGGATCCCAGGCGGCGGACGCCCAGTTCGAGCTGGCCAGGATCGCCTTGGTGGCCAGCACCGAGGCCCAGTACTGGGACCTGGTCTATGCGGCCCAGAACCTCGCCAACGCTGAGAGCGCTCTGGCCCTGGCGGAGGAGCAGCTCGCCGACAACCGCGGGAAGGTGCGGGAAGGCACCCTGCCCGAGATCGAGATCACCAGCGCCGATGCCGCCGTGGCCCAGCAGAAGCGGACGCTCATCGCGGCCCGGAGCCAGCTTCGCAACGCCAACGACACCCTCTTCCGCACCCTCTATCCGGATGAAAACACCTTCACCGACCTGGTGCCCCTGGATCCGCCCGAGCCCCGGGTGCAGGCGATGGATGAGGCCGAGGGGGAACGGACGGCCCTGACCCACCGGCCCGAGCTGGCAATCGCCCGGCTCCGCCGGGAGGCCAGCGGCCTCCTGCGGGCCGCCGCCGAGAACCGCCTCCTGCCCCAGTTGAACGCCTACGTCACCTACACGGCCACCTCGGACACCTACGGCGCCCTGGGACCCGTGAACGGGGAACTGGGCCGGGGCGACTACCCCGGCTACGGCGTGGGGCTCAGCTTCGCCCTTCCCCTGGGCAACCGGGCGGCGAAGGGCAGCCTGACCCAGGCCCGGGCCGATGAGCGGCTCAACGAGCTGGGCCTCCGGGATCTGGAACTCGCCATCCGCCTCCAGGTGCGCCTGGCCTTCGAGAACGTCGAATCCGCGCGGGCCGGGGTGGAGGCCGCCCGGGAGGCCCGCCGCTTCCGCGAGGCGGATCTGGCCGCCGAGCAGAAGAAGTACGAAAACGGCCTGAGCACCAATTTCTTCGTGTTCGCCAAGCAGAACGACCTGAACGCCGCCCGCGCCACGGAACTCCAGGCCCGCATCGCCTACGCCAAGGCCGTCACCGCCCTGGAGCAGGCCATGGGCACCCTGCTCCAGGCCCGGGGCTTCGCGGATCCTTCTTGACCCGGGAACATTCCCGGCGCTCCCTTCATCCAACAGTCCTGGGCCCTGTGGCCCCTCCAGGAGATGCCTCATGAATGCTGAATCCTGCGCCGTTCCGCGGGAAGTCAAAGTGGTCGTGCGGGGCGAGAGCGCGAATGCCACCCGGCTGGATGTCACCGCCGGATCCTTCCGCATGGTCATCGACGAGCCGGAGGCCATGGGCGGCACCAACGCGGGTCCTTCGCCCATCCAGGTGCTCCTCATGGCCCTGGCGGGCTGTCTGAATGTGACGGGGCATGAAGTAGCCCGCCAGCGCGGCCTGAAGCTGAAGGGCATGAAGCTGCGAATCGAAGGCGTGATGAACCCTTGCGCCTTCATCGGATGCAGTTCGGAGGAGCGGGCCGGATTCCAGCGGATCAAGGTCGAGGTGGACGCGGACATGGAGGACGCCAGTCCCGAGGTGGTCGCCTCCTGGCTCGAGGAGACGGAGCGCCGATGCCCCGTCACCGACAACATCCGCGCGGATACGATGGTGGCCGTCACCCTGCGCTGATCCCGGCGCGCCACCACCCATGCGGGGAACCTGAATGTGGCCCATTGATCTGGATCTCGGATTCAAGGTCGTCTATGGCTACGAAGGCTTCTACTTCGTCCTGTCCATCGGGGTGGCCGCCCTGCTGATCGTGCGCCGGATGCGCAAGGCCGGCATGGATCCCGGCCCCTTCCTGGACAGCATGGTCTGGATCCTCCTCGGCGCCATCCTCGGGGCCCGCCTGTCGGACTTCCTGTTCTGGGACACCCGGTCGTTCCTCGCGGATCCGATGTCCCTCCTCCGGGTCTGGGAGGGCGGCCTTTCGATCACCGGGGGGCTGGCGGGCGGAGTGATCGCGGGCTACCTCGCCTTCCGGCGGAAGGGGCTGGATTTCTGGCATCTCTTCGCCGTGGCCAGCCCCGCGGTCCTGGTGGGCCAGGCCCTGGGCCGGGTCGGCTGCTTCCTGAACGGGGATGCCTGGGGCACCCCGACCCGCCTCCCCTGGGGCGTGGCCCTCCCGAAATTCGGCACCCTGGTCCCCGACATGGTGCGCGATACCCGGGTGCCCACGGACGCCTGGCTGTGGAGCGTCCGCATGGGTTCCACGTCGCCCTTGGCCGCCGCGACGACGCCCCTCCATCCCGTCCAGGTGTACGAAGCCATCGGGGATCTGCTCCTCGCCGCCATCATCCTCCATCTGGGCCGCCGCTGGCAGGCCACCCGCCGACTGTGGCCGCGGATCTTCTGGGTGCATCTCGGCGGGTACGCGATCCTCCGGTTCGGTCTGGAGTTCCTGCACGGCGACCGGAGTGCCCTGGTCTGGGGCCCCATTACTGCCCTGCAGATCGGGCTGCTGCTCTTCGCCGGCTTGGCCGGCGTTCAGCTGGTGCGGACATGATGGCCATCGGTGCGTTTGGGAACACCACCCGACTTGCGCAGCGGACCCGAGGGATCTCTCTGTTGCTTATCCCTATCCTGCTTGGGGCGCGGCAGCCACCTCGCCGCTTCGAAGTGCAGGTCAGGCCTGCAGACATGATCTTCCGATTCGCCCCCGCCGTGGACATCCCGGGCCTTCCAAAGGTCGCTCTGGTTCTGAGCGGTGGTGGCGCACGGGGCATTGCCCATATCGGCGTCCTCCAGCGCCTGGAGGAGGTCGGCTATCCCATTGCGAGCGTCACTGGCACCAGCGCCGGCTCCCTGGCGGGGGCCCTCTTCGCCAGTGGTTTCTCGGGACGAGAGATCGAGGCCATCTTCCAGCGCCTGAACCTGGGCCAAGCGGCCCTGGATCCTCTCCGCCGGGAACCGGGAACCACCCTGGAGGAGCAGGAGAAGGCTAGCGACACCCTGGTGACGGCGGAACTGGACCACGGCAGGTTTCAGGCGGCCCAAAGCCTTCGAAGCGGCCGCATGTTACGCCACATCCTGGAACGCATCCTGACCCGAGCCACCTACTACAGCCAAGGCGATTTCGATCGACTGCGCCTGCCCCTGCGGGTGCTGGCCACGAATTTTGCCTCCGGAGAAGGGAGGCTATTCCGGCAAGGGGATCTCGCCCAGGCCGTCCAGGCTTCCATGTCCATCCCCGGCGGCTTCCGTCCCGTGATCGTGGACGGCCAGCCCTACGTGGACGGGGCCCTCGTGGAGAACCTCCCCGTGGATGAGGCCCGGACGGCCTTCCATCCCGACCTGGTGCTGGCCGTGGATGCCAGCGCCCCGGTGAAGGAGACTCCAGCCAGCAACTTCTTCGCCGTAGCCACCCGCAGCCTGGACCTCATGGTGGAGCGCCGCCAGCGGGAGAGCCGCCAACACGCGGACTTGCTCGTCCGGCTGGACCAGCCGGATGTCCCCTTCCTCAACTACGCCGGCCTACTGCCCCGCCTCGTCGCCGATGGCCGGAGGGCCTTCGATGCCGTGGCTGACGGCTTCAACCAGCGGCTTCTCCAAGCCCTGGGGCGCCAGGCCCAGCTTTCCGTCCAGGAGGTGGTCCTTGATTGCGAAGGCACACTCCCCCAGCCCCTGGAGGTGCTGCGCCGCCGCTACCTGGACGACGCCCACCCCCTCCGGGAACAGGAGGTCCTGGTCTTCCTCCAGCAGGCTCTGGTCCACGGCTGGGCGAGCGAGGCCTGGGCCGAACTGCCGCTGGACCGTCCCGGCCAGCTCCGGGTCCACCTGCGCCTCTACCCGGAGGTCCGCTCGATCGTGCTGGAGGTTCCGGCGCCTTGGCGGTCCGCGATCGAACACCGTCTCCAGGCCGAACTGCCCCTGGGCTCCCGATTCAATCCCGAGGTCTTCGGGCGCGTCCTCAGCGGCACGGTGTTCGAGCTGGTCATGCAGGGCTACCCACTGGTGGATCTGCGGGGGTCGGGCTTCGACGAAACCAATGGGACCCTGAGGGTCCATGTGCGGGAGCCGGCCCTGGAACGCCTCGAGGTCCAGCCCCCGCCGGGCCAATCCGCCCTGGATGTCCCCGGCATCCGCCTCGCCCTCGACCCCCTGCTGGGGCATCCCCTGGATGCGGATCACCTCCAGGCCCGCATGGACCTGGCCGCCGCCCGTTTCCATCTGGAGGGCCTGGGGTGCTCGATCCTACCCTCCGGGGATGCCCCCGGCGCCCGTCTTGGGGTGGCGCCGCGTCAGCTCCCCCGCCATCGGCTGGACCTCTCCCTAGGCTATGAAACCCACCTGGGGGGCCAGTTCGGGCTGGGCTACCTCGGGCGCGACCTGGCGGGCCCGGGGACGGAAATCGAAGCCAGCGCCGCCAAGAACCGCCTTCAGGACGCCCTGGACCTCGATTTCCGCCGCAGCCTCCCCACCCGCACCGAGACGGGCCTAGATCTCGGCTATTCCGCCTGGAGCCAGCGACTGGACGAGTCCGAGGCCCTGGCCACGGGGGATCTCCTCTCCCTCTACCCCGGCACGACCCTGCGCGCGGGGGAAGTCCATCTGGGGGGCTATGCCCGTTTCGGGGGAAGCCAGACCGGGAAGGCCTCCCTGGACCTGTCCCGGCGGGAGGTGGCCTTCTCGGGGCAGCCAGGCCACGTGACTCAGACCGCCGCCACCCTCGAGGCGGGCTGGGACAACTTCGACCGCCACACCCTTCCCACCGAAGGGCTCCTCCTCCGGGGGCGCTTCAGCCTAGGCCGGACCGACACCCCCGTCCGCACCACCTTCACCCAGGCCTACCTGCGGGCCAGGGGCCTGCAGCCCCTCACCGGCACCCTGGGGCTGGACCTCGATCTGGAGGGCGCCACTGCCCAACGGCTGCCCCTGGACCGCTGGTGGCTCCTCGGCGGCCCGGGTTTCGTGCTGGGCAGCCTGCCCCTCAGCTACCTGGCCCCGACCTTCGCCGTGGCGCGGGTGGGCCTGCCCCTGCACTTCCCCACGGCCATGGGACTCATCCTGGAACTGGAGCCCCGGCTCGACTTGGCGCGGGTGGCCCCTTCCGCCACCGGCCTCTGGCAGGGCGGCAGCTACCACCAGTCCAGGGGCGCAGGCTTGCTGCTGCGCACCACCCTGGTCGGCCCGTACTACCTGGAGGCCTCCTACGGCTGGCGGAGCCGGCAGGGCCCGGCGGGATCCTTGCCCTCCGACCGCCAATTCACCCTGGCCTTCGGCACCCAGCCCTTCGACCTCTGGCGCCGCCGGTGAGGCGCTATACGCCGAAATGGCGGCGGCGCTGGGCCACGAGCAGCGCACCGGCGATGCCGGGTCCCAGATCGCCCAGGGACCGGAAGAGCTCACCGACCCTCGGCAGGAATGCTTCCAGGATGGCGGGGTCGAACTGTCCTGTGGCACCCCGTTCCAGGAACCCCATGGCCGCCGCGAGGGGCAGGGCCGGCTTGTAGGGGCGCTCCGAAACCAGGGCGTCGAACACATCCACCACCGTGAAGATCCGCGCCGCCAGCGGAATGGCCTCCGCGGCCAGCCGGCCAGGGTAGCCCGTGCCGTCGTAGCGTTCGTGGTGGTGTAGGACGACGGCCCGGGCGTCGCTGAACCAGGCGATGTCCTGGATGAGCTCGGCGCCCAGCTCGGGGTGACGGTTCATGACCACGCGTTCTTCCGGCGAAAGGGGTCCGGGCTTGAGCAGGATGGCGTCGGGGATCCCGATCTTGCCCACGTCGTGGAGGAAGGCGCCCTTCATGAGGGCCTGCATGGCCGCCCGGTCCAGACCGAGGGCCTCGCCCAGGCGGCTGCTCATCCAGGCCACCCGCATGTTGTGGGCCTCCGTGCTGTGGTCCCGCAGGGCCACGGCATGGCCCAGGAGCTGGGCGGCGTGGATGTTCGTCGCCACCAGTTCCATCTGGCAAGGCCGTCCGTCCACCTTTCCCCAGCGCCACGGCCAGGCGGGAAGGCCCCAGGCACCCATGTCAGCGCACCCAGCCCAGCGCGCCGGCGGCCGCGCCCAGGGCCAGCAGGAAGGCGGGGTGCCAGTGGAAGCGGAGCAGCAGGAGCAGGGCGACGAGGGCCAGGAGCAGCCCGGGCAGGCCGTGGATGGCGCCCTTGGCCAGCAGCAGGGCCGCTCCGAGGATGAGGCCCACCACCACCGGCGAGAGGCCCGCCAGCAGATCCTTGGCCCGGCCCAGGTCCTTCAGCCGGCTGTAGAAGTGGGACAGTAGGCTCATCAGCGCCACCGCTGGGAGGAAGAGGGCCGCCGTGGCCACCAGGGCGCCCGCCACGCCCTGCACCCGGTAGCCCGCGAAGGTGGCCAGCACGGCAATGGGGCCCGGGGTGAGGTTGCTGATGGCCACGCCGTCCAGGAACTGCTGGGGGCTGAGCCACTGCAGGCGCTCGACCAGGCTCTGATGCAGGATGGGCACCAGCACGAAGCCCCCGCCGAAGAACACGAAGCCCACCTTCAGGAAGGTCCAGCCCAGACCCAGCAGGGAGGACGCGGCACCCCCCAGAGGCGCCGCGGGGAGGGCCAGCAGCGCCGGCGCACTGGAAGTCGCCGATGGTGGCTTGGGGGAGGGGGACGGCATCGCCAGCCGCTCCCGGCCCAGCCAGAGGCCCGCCAGCCCGCCCGCCGCGATCAGCGCCAGGCTGTTCCATTTCAGGAGGGAGAGGCCCAGGGCCAGCGCCAGGAGCAGGCCCGCCGGAAGGGTGCGCACGGCCTTCTGGCCCATGGACCAGGCGGCGCTCAGGATGAGGGCGATGACCACGGGCCCCAGGCCGATGAGCGCCGGCTGGAGCCCCGGAATGGCGTGGAAGGTGAAGTAGAGCCAGGAGAGCAGGATCACCAGGGCCACGGAGGGCGTCAGGAAGGCCGCCGCACAGGCCAGCCCGCCCAGCAGGCCGAAGCGGCGGTTTCCCACGAAGAGCGCGGCGTTCACGGCGAAGGGACCGAGGATCTGGCCCAGGGCGATGCCGTGGAGGAACTCGTCCTCGGGAATCACCCCGCGCCGCCGCACCAGGTCGTGCTCCATGAGGGCCACCACCGCCATGCCCCCGCCGAAGCCGATGGCCCCCAGGCGGAGGAACAGAGCCATCAGAGATGGAAGCCGGAGGGGACGCGCATTCATCCGTTCGTCCATGGATGCTCCCGGGGTCAACCTACCAGACATAGCCGAGCCCCATGAGCAGGAGATCCGAATCCCGGTCGTAGGTGCTCACGGTGGGGCTGGTCTCACCCCGGTTCACCCGGTCGATGTGGGGCCCAGCCCCCACGCCCAGATACAGCCGATCTCGCAGGAACCCTGCGCCCATCCACACCTAGAGGCTCAACACAGCGCCCACGCCTTCCCCCGCCAGGGCACCCCCCAGAAGTCCGATCTCCTGCGAGCGACCCAAGCCTGCCACGAGCAGACCGAGAAGGGCGGACAGGCCAAGGCGGCGACCGGTCATATCACGGCAGCAGATACTGGATTTCAGAGGTGAGGGCGTGCCGGGCCTGGATGCGCCTCAGGGCGGCCATCTGGGCCTCCAGGAGCTGGCGGCGGATGGGGAAGGCCTCGGAAGGCTGGTCCTGGCCTGAGGCCAGGCGACCCTCGACGGTGGCCAGGGCCAGGGAGAAGTCGGGCACCGGCGTCACCTCCGACGCCCTGTGGAAGCGGTACCACACCCCGAGGATGCGGGCGTCCAGCTCCGCGAGGGCCTGCCGCAGCTCCCCCCGGACCACCCGGATCTGGGCGTCGGTACTCTGCTTCAGGACGGTGCCTTCCCCGGGACGAGGCAGTCGCACGGAGACGCCCAGGCGCAGGATGTGATCCTCCGCCTCCGTGCCATAGCTCGTGCGCAGGCTCCACCGGGCCTGGGCCTGGGCCTCCTTCAGGCGCAGGCTCCGGGTCTCGAGGTCCGCCTGGGCCTCCAGGGCGCGGCGCAGCGGCCCCTGGCGCAGGCGGTCCTGGATGTTCTCTTCGGGCACCGGCTGGACCGCCCCGGGATCCGCCAGGGGCACTGGGGTGGCGGGCACGTCCGCGAGGGCCACGATGGCGGCCCAGGCCCCGGCCATGCGCGTGCGGGCCTCGTCCAGGTCCTGCTGGGCCTTCAGGCGCTCCCCTTCCACCAGGTCCACCTGGTACGAGGGCTCCTGCCCGTCCTGGGCGCGGCGCTGCGTGACCGAGAGCCAGCGCTCCACCGTGGCGAGGTCCGCCTCCCGGAGCGCCAGGGTGCGCTGGGCCAGCCAAGCCTCCAGGTAGGCGAACTTCACCCGGAGGGCCGCCTCCCGCTGGACGGATTCCACCAGCAGGGGATGGGCCTGGCCGAGGCTGGCCTCCAGTCCGCCGCGGATACGTGGCGCCAGGAAGAGGGGGAACTCGATCTCCGCGGCCTTGTCCGTGTAGGCGGGCAGGCCCGAGGGACGCCGGGCCGCCCCCTCCACCGACACCGTTGGCCCTTCCCGCAGGAAGCCCCGGGTGTCCTGGAGCTGCATCCCATACTCCGCAAGCCGGACGTCGAGACGCACCTGCTCCGTGGTGGGGCGGACGCGGGCCAGAATGTCGGCATAGGAGAGCGGGGCCTGGGCCAGGGCGGGCAAGGCGAGCACCCAGGCCAGGGCCCAGAAGATACGAGGCCACGTCATAACTTCACCTCGTTGACCAGGACGAAGCCGTTGCGGCGGGCCAGGTCCCGGAGGAGGGGCAGGAAGGCCTGGATGTCCGCCTGGCCCGTGGAGACCACGTCGAACCGCATGAAGGCGGGTGTCTTCTCCTGGAGGCCCTTCACGGTGGGGACATGGAGTTCCAGATCCACGAGGTCCACGGGATGATCCGCGATGAGCCCTTGGAGCTGGAGGAGGAAGTGCTTGTCGCCGAAGGTCCCGGCGATCTCCAGGCGGGTGCGGCAGGTGAGGCGGCTGAGGGCCTCCTCCGCCGCAGCCCGGGCCTTCTGGGCCTCCTGCTTGCCGCGCTTGGTCCTGGCCTCCTCCCGCACGACCTGGAGGATCTTGTGCTCCCGCTCCACTCGGCGAACCACCTCCCGGTCGGGGAAGTGGATCGCTTCCGTGGGGCACACCCTGGCGCAGGTCGTGCAGCCCACCATGCAGGCATAGGGCTGGGTCGCGAGGGCCTTCCGGTCACGGATCTCGTAGACGCCCCGGCCGCAGGTGACGTAGCACAGCTCACAGCCGATGCAGGCCTGGGCAGCCACGGTGGGGAACCAGGGGATCTCCTGGCGGGGAATCCCGTGCCAGCGTTCGGCCAATTCGGGTGCCATCTCGGACCTCCCTTCAGGATTCGGCGGGTTCCGGCGCTACATCGGGCCGGAGACGCCGGAACCGGGCGGCCAGGCCGTCGAACAGTTCGTAGAACATGGGCACGTAGATGAGCGTCAGCAGGGTGGACACCATCAGGCCGCCGATGGCCACCACGGCCAGGGGCGAGAGGCGCTCCAGGCCGATGGCCCATTCCAGGGCGATGGGCAGCATGCCCACGGCGGTGCCCACGGCGGTCATGAGGATGGGCCGGGTGCGGGTCCGGACGGACTCGACCAGGGCCTCCTCCAGCCCCATCCCCCTGGCGCGGGCCTCCTCGATGAAGTCCAGCAGGAGGATGCTGTTCTTCACCACGATGCCCGCCAGCAGGATCATCCCCATGAAACCCGGCATGCAACTGTGCTTGCCCGCCAGCAGCATGGACCAGATGGCCCCGATGATGCCGAGGGGAATGGCCACCATGATGGTGAGGGGATGGACCCAGGACTTGAAGGCCGGCACCAGGGTGAAGTAGAGCAGCACCAGACCCAGGACGAGGGCCGACATCAACGCGGCGAAGGCCTCGGTCATGGTCTTCATCTCCCCCTCCTCGGTGATCGAGTAGCCGGGCGGGAGCTTCAGCCCCTCCAGGGCCTTGTCGACATTCGCCTCGATATGGGTGACGGCGCCGGTGGACCGGTAGCCCAGCACGTCCACCGTCTCCTGGAGGTTTTGGCGGGTGTGCAGGGTGGGCACGGCCGCCGGCTCGATGCGGCCCAGGGAGGAGAGGGGCACCGGTCCCCGCGGTGTCATCACCGGCAGGGTGGCCAGGCCCAGGTCGCTCTTCCGGCGTCCGCCTTCGGCCTGCACCCAGACGGCGAAGGAGTCCTGTCCGGGGATGCGGAACAGGGTGGCGGGCATGCCCTTCACCTGGCCGCTGATCTGGGCGCTCACCTGGTCCGCCGAGAGGCCGTAGATGGCCATGCGGTCGCGGTCAGGCAGGAAGCGGTACTCGGTGCGATCGAGGGTCCAGGTGGGCACCACGGCCGTGAGGCCACCCACCTTCTCCAGCCGGGCCTGCACCTGCTGGCGGATCCCATCCAGCACCTTCGGATCGGGGCCGGAGATCATCAGGTCCACGGTGGCGCGGATCGTGGAGAGGGGAGTGGCGCCGTAGTCGAAGGCCGCCGGATAGCGCAGCCCGGGCATGGCCTGCATCTCGCGCAGCACCTTCTGCTCGATGTCCCAGAGGGTGGCCTTGCGGTGGAACCGGTCCACCAGGTGGACGGTGAGGAAGGCCTGCTGGGGGTTGCGGCCCGAGCCGAAGGAGAGGATGCCGGGCTCGGAACCGAGGGTGGCCGAGGTCATGGTCACCTCCGGCAGCTTCCAGATGGCCTGTTCCACCCGCGTGAGCGCGGCCTCGGTCTGCGGCATGGAGGTGTTGGGATAGGTCTCGAAGGTGACGCGGAAGATGCCCGTGTCCATGGGTGGCATGAGGTCCCGACCCACCAGGGGCATGACCCCGCGGCCTGCCAGCACGAGCATCATCACGGCGGGCATGAGGAACAGCACCTTGTGGCGCAGGGC
>JAKAMQ010000083.1 GCA_021812805.1 Acidobacteriota bacterium | reverse complement strand
CCGTCTACTGCCGGGAGACCCGGCGCCTCATCCCGGGCCTCCTCTGAGAAGGCGGTAGGCTGGAGCCATCGGAATCAAACGATGAACCAGTCCGTACCCCTCCCCGAGAGAATGCGCCCCCGAACCCTCGACGGGGTGGTGGGTCAGGCGCATCTGCTCGGTCCGAAGGGCGCACTGACGCGGCTCACGGCGGGCGGCCGCCTGCCCTCCATGGTCCTGTGGGGGCCACCCGGCACGGGCAAGACCACCCTGGCCCGCATCCTGGCCGAGGCCACAGGGCACGGCTTCCGCGAGTTCTCCGGGGTGAGCGGCAGCGCCGCCGAACTGAAGAAGTTCCTCCAGGACAGCCGGGAGATGCCCCTCTTCCGCGGGGTACCGCCCGTGGTGTTCCTCGACGAGATTCACCGCTTCAACCGTGCCCAGCAGGACATCCTCCTGCCCTTCCTGGAGCGCGGCGAAGCCATCCTCATCGGCGCCACCACGGAGAACCCGGCCTTCTACCTGAACCCGGCGCTGCGCAGCCGGTGCCAGCTCATCGCCCTCAAGGGCCTGGAGCCCGGCGACATCGCACAGGTGCTGAAGCGGACCTGGGCGAAGGAGCGGCCCGGGGCGCCGGAGCCGGCGGACCTCTTCGACTGGCTCTCCCGCTGGGCGGGGGGCGACCTCCGCTCGGCCCTCTCGGGGCTCGAAACCTGGCTGGAGATGCCCGATCCCGACCTGGAATCGCTCCAGGGCGCCCTGGGCGGCCGGATGATGTTCGACCGCGCCGACGGCCACTACGACCTGGCCTCGGCCTTCCAGAAGAGCCTGCGCGGCTCGGATGCCGACGCGGCGCTCTACTACCTCAGCCGCATGATCCGGGGCGGCGAGGATCCCCGCTTCATCGCCCGGCGCCTCATGGTCTGCGCCGCCGAGGATGTGGGCAACGCCGATCCCCAGGCGTTCATCCTCGCCGAGGCCGCCAGCCGCGCGGTGGAGCAGATCGGCTGGCCCGAGGCCCGAATCCCCCTGGCCCAGGCCGTGATCTACGTGGCCAATGCCGCCAAGAGCAACGCCACCGTCCTGGCCGTGGACGCGGCTCTGGCCGCCGACGACGCACCCATCCCCGAGGCCATCCGGGATGCCCATACGTCCACGGCCCGGAAGGCCGGCCTGGGCGCGGGCTACCACTACTCCCACGACGACTACGACCGGCCCCAGGCCTTCCTGCCCGAGAAGCTGCGCGGCACCGCCTTCCACCAGCCCCGGCGGCCCCAGGAACGGAGCTGGCGGGACCGCCAGGAGCCGGATGCCGCGGCCCTGGGCGCGCTCTGGGAGGCCTGGATCGGGGACCATCCTGAAGGCGGCGAGCTCCCCGTGGACGTCTGGTGCGAGCGCCTCAGCTGCAGCCGGGAGGCCCTGGCCCGCGCCCTGCCGAAGCTGGCCCAGGGAAGGTTCACGCTCCTGCGGAAGCTTGAGGCGAAGCCAGTCTAGCCTTCGGTCCACCCCAGAAGCCCGGCGCCGTAGCGCTGGCCCATCACGTAGAGGGGCACCGTCAGCACGGTCACCAGAGCCCCGGTATCCCGGGCATAGGTCTGGACGAGGAAATCCCGGGTGCCGTCGGGCGGCTCGGCCAAGTCTGCCCCCACCCGGCGGAAGTCCTCCCGGGTGGCGCGCTCCGGCAGGCCTTCAGCCGCTTCCCCCAACCCGTGGCGCGCCCCCCGGACCAGCACCCGGTTGTCCGTGAAGAACCGCTTCACGCGGTTGCCGGCCAGATCCTGCTCGGGAAGGCCGGTCCAGTCCTGCTCGAAGCGCTTGTTGTGGGTCGGTCCGTAGCTGTTCAGGTCAATGATGAGCGCGAAGATCAGGCGCGGTTCCCGGGCCAGGATCTCGTCGAACAGGGCCTGGAGGGGACGATCCACCTTCAGGTCGTAGCCGGTGTGGAACTTGGGAGGTGTGAAGCCTTCGCGGGGCACCCGGTCCACGTTGAAGCGCGACGCCAGCCCGCGGATGGTCTCGCCGCGGATCTCGGTGTAGCGCAGGTCCAGGATCTCCTCGAGGCGGCAGCTTCCGGAGGCCACTGCCGAGGCCAGGATAGCCGAGGAACGGGCCGCCAGTTCGCGCGTCATCGCCAGACTGCGATGGAAGAGGGAGCCTGTGTCGTAGGGCGCCAGGTGGCGGTGGCCTTCTTCCACCAGGGATGCGAGTTGGAAGGCGTCCTGCGCGACGCCCGCCGTGTCTCCGTGGAGGCTGTCCGTGGAGGCCACGAGGCTCCGGGAGGCCTCCAGCAGCCGGGCGGCGGCCTCCGCCTCCTCGGAGGCGGACCGGGCGATGCTCCCCACGTGGGCCGAGGCATCCTCCGCCAGAGCCGCCAGGTCCACCAGCCGCTGGCCGACGGCCTCCACCTGCTCGCCGGTGCGGGTGGCCAGGACCAGGCTCTGGTCCATGGCCTCCCGGGCGGGCTGGAGGTCTTCCTGGATCGCCGCGAGCAGGGCCCCGATCTCCTGAGTCTGCTGGGCCGTGCGTTCCGCCAGCTTGCGGACCTCCTCGGCCACCACCGCAAAGCCCCGGCCGGCCGCCCCGGCGTGGGCCGCCTCGATGGCCGCGTTCAGGCTCAGCAGGCCCGTCCGGGAGGCGATCTCCTCGATGACTTTCGAAACCTCCGTGACCTGGAAGATCTTTTCCATCAGCGCCTGGATGCGGCGGTCGGTGACCTCGGTCTGCCGGCGGAGTTCCCGGACGGTCGAGACCGAGCGCTGGCTCTCCTGCAGCCCTTCCTGGGTGAGCCCGGCCATCCGGCGGGAGCTTTCCGCGCCCCGGTCGGCGGCTTCAGCGGCGCCATGGATGTTCTGCCCGAGCCCCGAGAGGGCGCCCTGGATCTCACTGGAGCTGGTCAGGATCTGGTCGTAGGCGCGGGCGAGGGTCTGCAGACGGAGCGAGGTGCGCGCAGCGCCGATGGCGGCCTGGGTGATCACCTTCTCGAGGCCGAGCAGATCCCGGCTCAAGCCCGAGTCCAGGAGCTGGCGGTTCGAAGGGGACTGGGGATCCCCTTCTGCTGGGGTTCTGCGGAACATGGCTCAGGATATTCCAGAGGACTGTCAAGATTCCATGGTCCAGGTGCCTGGATCCTGAAATTCCGACCGGCCCTCAGTCCAACCGTCCCAGGCGCCCGCTCTGGTAGTCCCGGAGGGCCTGCTCGATCTCCTCCCGGGTGTTCATGACAAAGGGGCCGTAGTGGGCGATGGGCTCATGGAGCGGTTCCCCGGCCAGCAGCATCAACCCGGTGTCCGAAGCCGCCTCCAGGGCCAGGGTGTCCCCCTCGCCGAGCAGGGCCACCGCATCGGCCGGGACGTCCGTCCCCTCGATGCGCACGCTCCCGCGCAGCGGCACCACCGCCGCCATCCAGCCATCGGGGATCTCCTGCTGGAAGCGGCTTCCGGCCGCGAGTTCCAGGTGCGCGTAGGCCACGCGCGCCGGCGTCCGGGCCGGCCCCGCCACGCCCGCCCAGGTGCCCGCCAGCACGCGGATGCGTCCGCCGGGAAGGCTGTGCCAGGGCATGGCCTCCGGCTGGAGATCCGTGTAGCCCGGTGCCGAGCCCTTCTGGGCCTGGGGCAGGTTGATCCAGAGCTGGACGCCCTCGATGGGGCCGCCGGTCTCGAGGTGCTCCGGCACCGGCATCTCCTCGTGGACAATCCCCGAGCCGGCATTCATCAGCTGGGCCCCGCCGGGCCTCAAAAGCCCCGAACCGCCCGTGCTGTCCCGGTGGCGGAAGGCGCCTTCCAGCAGGTAGGTCAGCGTCTGGAAGCCCTTGTGCGGGTGGGGCGGGAAGCCCGCGTCCGTCCCCGGCGGCAGCACCATGGGGCCGAAGTGGTCCATGAGCAGGAAGGGGTCCATGGCGAGGAAGGCCTCCCCGCCCTGCTGGCCACGCCCCGGCACGAGGCGGGTGAGCGGCACGCGGTTGCCGTCCTGCGTGGGCAGGCCGGGCACGAGGGTTCGGACGGGCTTGGTGGCCATGGGCACCTCAGGCGAGATCGAAGAAGAGGAGTTCGGAAGGTGAGCTCGCGGCAAGCGGGAGATCCGGCTCTCCTTCGATGCAGGCGCCGCCCCCCGCGTGAAGGATCTGGCCGTCCAAGGCCACGGAGCCGCCGGCGACCTGCAGGTAGCCGGCCCTTCCCCGCCCCAGCCCGACAGAGATCTCCCGTCCGGCATCCAATCGCGCCGCGAAGACCCGCACATCCTGGAAGAGCTTCACGGAGCCTTCCGATCCGTCCGGGCTGGCGATGAGCCGCAAACGGTTGCGCAGCTCCGCATCCGTGAACGCCAGCTGGTCGTAGCGCGGCGTCAGGCCGTTCCGCTCCGGCAGGATCCAGATCTGGAGGAAGTGGACGTCGTCGGATCCGGACGCATTGAATTCGCTGTGGCGGATGCCCGTGCCCGCGCTCATCACTTGAGCCTCGCCGGGGCGGATGACGCCATGGGTGCCGAGGCTGTCGCGGTGTTCCAGGGCGCCCGCAAGCACCCAGGTGAGGATTTCCATATCGCGGTGGCCGTGGGTTCCGAAGCCCTTGTCCGGCTTCACGCGATCCTCGTTGATCACCCGCAGGCTGTGAAAGCCCATGTGGTCGGGATCCAGGTAGTCCCCGAAGGAGAACGTGTGGCGGGTGTCCAGCCATCCGAAATCGAATCGCCCCCGGTCTTCGGCTTTGCGAACGCGGATCATGACGTCTCCCTGGTTTCATTATATGTGTTGCAACTTCTTTTTCAAGTCAGGCTCCGCTTTTTCGCAAGCCGCCTCAGGGACTTGGACTTATCTTGGATATATCCCGGAAGGAGGCCGCCATGATCACGCGGGTGCTGGTAGGGGTGGATTTCTCGGAGGCCTCCCGGCAGGCCCTGGAACGCGCAGGAGCCTGGTCGGAGCGCCTGGGTGTGCCGCTCGTAGCCTTGCATGTGCTGCAGCCGCCGGCCCCGATGCTGCCCGAAGCCCAGATCGCCCTGCCCGATCCCGCCTGGCTCCAGAGCATGGAGGACCATGCCCGCACCCAGCTCGAGGTCTGGCTGAAGCCCTTCCCGGGCGGGGAGGCGCTGGTGAAATGGGGCGGACCTGCCGAGGAACTGGTGGGCGAGGCCACCCCGGACACCCTGCTGGTGGTGGCTCAGGTGGGCCATTCCGCCCTGGAGCGGCTGCTCTTCGGCAGCACCGCCGCCCGCGTGGTGCGCCTGGCCCCCTGCGATGTGCTGGTGGTCCGGACGGAGCGGCCGCACCGGTAGGCGCCAGGAACATGGACCGAAGGCGACTCCGGTGTTATGCTTCCTGGTTCGGAGTATCCATGACCCAGCGCACCATCGTCCGTGTCCCCGAAGAAATCGGCAACAAGTACCGCTTCGTCGTGGTGGCGGGCAAGCGCTGTGAGCAGCTCCAGCGTGGCGCCTTCCCCAAGGTGGAAGTGGTGGTCCCCGTGAACAAGCACGGCCAGGCGCAGGACGCCCCCAAACTCGCCTCCTTCTGGGGCCAGGTGGCGGTGGCGGAAGTGGAAGAGAACCGCATCGCCTTCGAAGAACCCGAAGTCATCACGCTCGACTACACCACCGAGATCCCCATCTCCGTGGAATAGGCCCATCCCGCCTCCAGAACCGGCCCGCCTGCGGGCCGGTTCTGTGTACCCAGCCGATTTCCAGGGCCCCTGAATGAGCCTCTTGCGCCTTGGGCCTTTGTTTTCGATAATTCAACAGTCGTTGAATTGGAGATGCCGTGTCCCCTGCCATGCCGCCTCGTGCCCGGGGCCCCAAGCCCCACAAGATCGAAGCGGATCAGTTGCTGGATGCCGCCCAGGTGGTGTTCGCCCGGGAAGGCCTCCGCTCTGTGAGTCTGCGGGCCATCGCGCGCGAAGCGGGCTGTGATCCGGCCTTGATCTACTACCATTTCGACAGCAAGGAGGCCATGTTCACGGCCCTGCTGGCCCGCCGCGTCCCGCCCCTCGTCGGCGCGCTGAAGCGGATCGCTGACCCCTCTGACCTGCGGCCAACACCCGTCCGCCTCTGGGATGTGATGGGGGCCTTCCACCGCAACCTCAGCCACGATCCTGGCTTCCGGAGCCTCATCCGGGGCGAGATCGTGCGCGGGACAGAGGGTATCCAGGAGCAGATCCAGGCCTTCGTGGGCGCAGCTGCCCAGCAGGTGCGGTCCCTGCTCGAGCAGGGTGCCGCCCGCGGAGAGGTGCGGTCCGACCTGCCCCCCTTCCTCGCCACCTTCTTCCTGGTGCGGATGCATCTCGAGGTTCTCGACCTCCTGCCCATCGTGGTGCCCCAGGTCCATGGGCTGGCGGAAAAACCCTCGATCCTGGCTGCGGAGCGGACCTGGCTCCAGCTCTACTGGCGTGGCATCGCGACCGATCCGGCCGTGCCCTGCCCGCCCCTGCCCGCGTTCGACGCCTGAACCCCGGAAAGGACGCCCATGCGCAAGCCCCTGCTGCCCGTTCTCCTGTTGCCCCTGCTGGGGCTGGCCTGCCATCGCGACCCGCGCTCCCTGCTCAACGGCCGGGTGGAGGCCTACCTCACCGACCTGGGCCCCCGCGTGGCGGGCCGCCTGGTGGAAGTGGATGTGAAGGAAGGCCAGCACGTGAAGGCCGGCGACCTGCTGGCCCGGGTCTCGGCCACCGAGCTGGATGCGGCCGTGGCGCGGGATCTGGCCGGGTACCAGAGTGCCGAAGCCAAACGCCTGGAACTGGACCGGGGCTCCCGGGCCGAGGACATCGCCCAGGCTGAGGCGCGGGTCCACGATGCCCGTGCGGCCCTTCAACTGGCGCAGGAGAACCTGCGCCGGGCGCAGAAGCTGGCCGCTGAACGCGTGATGGCCCGGGCCAATCTCGACGCCGCCGTGAGCGCCCGCGACCGGGCCGCCGCGAATCTGAACCTCCAGGCCAAGGCCCTGGCCGAATGGAAGGCCGGCGCCCGGATCGAGGAGCGCCTGGTGGGTCAGGCCGCGGCCCGGCAGGCCCGGGCGGTGCTCGAGCAGAGCCGCATCCAGGCCGGCTACCTCGAGGTGCGCGCCCCCTTCGATGGCATCGTGATCCACCGCCTGCGCGAACCGGGGACGGTGCTCACGGCGGGCCAGCCCATCCTCACCCTGGCCCGCCAGGATGCCCTCTGGGTGCGCCTCTACCTGCCCCAGCCCCTCCAGGCCACCGCGCGGCTCGGCATGCCCGTCTCCGTGCAGGTGCCCGAACGTACCACGCCCCCGATCCAGGCCACCCTCGACGAAGTCTCCAGCGACGCCGAGTTCACCCCCAAGATGGTGGAGAGCCGGGAGGAGCGGGTGAACCTGGTCTATGCGGCCCGGGTGAACCTGCCCGGGGGCTGGGACCAGGGGCTCTTCCCGGGGGTGGCCGTGGATGTGCGCCTGGGAGCCCCCGTCCGATGATCCTGCTCGAGACCGAATGCCTCGCCTGCCGCTTCGGCGCCAAGGAGGCCGTGAAGGGCCTGGACCTGGTCCTGGCGGAGGGCGACCTGGTGGGCCTCATCGGGCCCGACGGCGCCGGAAAGACCACGACCTTCCGCCTGCTGGTGGGGCTCCAGGCCCGCACGGGCGGCCAGCTTCACCGGCACCTGGAGCCCGCCCGCATCGGCTACGTGCCCCAGGTCTTCAGCCTGGCACCGGAACTGACCGTGGCGGAGAACCTCCGCCTCCAGGCGGGCCTCTTCAACCTGCCCGATCCCGAGCCCCGCATCCGGCGGCTGCTGGCCTCGGTGGATCTCGAGCCCTTCCGGGATCGCGCCTCCGGGGCCCTTTCCGGGGGCATGAAACAGAAACTGGCGCTCTGTGCCGCGCTGCTCACGGAGCCCCGCCTGCTGCTGCTCGACGAGCCCACCACGGGCGTGGATCCCGTGAGCCGGCGGGAGTTCTGGGCCCTGCTGCACGAGGTCCACGATGCGGGCGTGGCCATCCTCTTCTCCACGCCCTACATGGACGAGGCGGAGTACGCCCACCGGATGCTGCTCATGCACGAGGGCCGGGTGCTGGCCGAGGGCGAGCTGGCCACCTTCCGCCAGAGCCTGCCGGGCCTCGTGTTCCGCCTGGTCAGCCGCCGGCGCCGGGAGGTCCAGCGGACCCTCGCGGCCCTCGCGCCGCTGGACCTCTTCGCGGAAGGCGAAATCCTCCGGGTGCGTTTCCCCGCACAGGATCCCGGCCCGCTGATGGCCCGCCTCGCGGCGATCGAAGGGGTGGAGCAGATCCGCCTGGCCGAGCCCACCCTGGAAGACGCCTTCCTGCATGTCCTGGCGGTGGCGGGTGAATCCCATGGCTGAACCCATCCTGGCCGTGGAAGGCCTCACCCGCCGCTTCGGGGATTTCACGGCGGTCTCCGAGCTGAGCTTCGAGATCGAGCGGGGCGAGATCTTCGGCTTCCTGGGCCCCAACGGCGCGGGCAAGAGCACCACCATCCGCATGCTCTGCGGGGTGCTCGCCCCCAGCGCCGGCCGCGCCCGGGCCCTGGGTCTGGATCTGTTCACCGAGGCCGACCGGTTGCGCGCCCGGATGGGCTACATGAGCCAGAAATCGAGCCTGCTGACGGATCTCACGGTGATCGAGAACCTGCGCTTTTTTGGCGGACTCTATGGCCTGGAGGGCTCCCGCCTCTCGGGAGAAGTGGAATTCCGTCTGCGGGAAATGCAGGTCTGGAGCGAGCGCGATCTCTTCGTCTCCGCCCTTTCCACGGGGGAGCGCCAGCGGGTGGCCCTGGCGGCGGCCACCCTCCACCGGCCGGACATCCTGTTCCTGGATGAGCCCACCAGCGGCGTGGATCCGCTGCGGCGCCGCCTCTTCTGGGAGGCCATGGACGACCTGGTGGCCTCCGGCATGAGCATCCTGGTCACCACCCACAACCTTGCGGAGGCGGACCAGTGCGACCGTCTGGCCTTCATCCTGGCGGGCAAGCTGATGGCCTACGGCCGGCCCCGGGCCCTCAAGGAGGGGCTCGGACGCCAGGTGATCGAGCTGCGCACCGATGCCTTCCGGGCCCTCCAGGCCGCAGCCCGGAGCCTTCCGGGCATCCTGGCCGCCGAACTGCAGGGCCGGGCTGTGCGGCTCTCCCTGGCGGCGGAGGCCGATCCCGCGCCGCTCCTGGACCGCCTCCGGGCGGCGGGCCTGCCCTTCGAGTCCCTTCCCGCCGAACTCCCCTCCCTGGAAGACCTTTTCGTGGACCTGGTGCAACGGTCCCGCGCCGCAGCCTGAGGAGCCCCCATGTGGAACCGGATCAAGGCCCTCGTCTGGAAGGAGTTCCTCCAACTCCGCCGCGATCGCATGACCCTGGCGTTCGTGCTGGGCATGCCGCTCATGCAGCTGGTCATCTTCGGCATGGCCATCAACTACGACGTCAAGCACATGCCTGCCGTGGTGCTGGATGAATCCCACAGCCAGGAGAGCCGCAGTTTCGTGGATGGGCTCCAGGCCACCCAGTACTTCGATGTGAAGGCCCAGGTTCCCACCGAAGCGGCGCTGCGGGCCGCCATTGACGATGGGAAGGCCCAGATCGGCGTGTGGTTCCCGCCGGACTACGGACGGAAGATCCATGCGGGTCAGACCGGAGAGGTGATGGTCATCGTGGATGGCTCCAGCCCCACCACCGCCTCCAACGCCATGGCCGTGGCCCAGGGCGTGGGCCAGCTCCGCAATACGCAGCTCCTGTACGACCGCATGGGCTATGGCGACGCGGCCCACCCGATCATGCCCGTGGAGGTGCGGATCCGGCCCTGGTACAACCCCGATCTCCGCAGTCCCACCTTCATCGTGCCGGGGCTGGTGGGCGTCATCCTCTCCATGACCTGCATCATGTTCGCGTCCAATGCCATCGTGCGGGAGAAGGAACGCGGCACGCTGGACCAGATCCTCGTCACGCCGGTGACGCCCCTCGAACTGTTCCTCGGGAAGATCATCCCCGTGGTGGTCATGGCCTACGCCCAGATGACGGTGCTCTTCGGCGTGGCGCACGTGTTCTTCAAGGTGCCCGTGGCGGGCTCTGTCCTGCTGCTCTACGCCATGGCCGGCTTCTTCATCGTGGCCATGCTCGGCATCGGCATCGGCATCTCCACCGTGGCCCAGAACCAGGCCCAGAGCAGTCAGATGAGCATGCTCACCATCCTGCCCTTCGTGTTCCTGAGCGGCTACATCTTCCCCCGCGAAGGCATGCCCCTGCCCTTCTTCCTCATCGGCGAACTGATGCCCCTCACCCACTTCATCATCATCATCCGCGCCATCGTCCTGCGCGGCGTGGGCCTGGTCGCCTTCTGGCCGGAGCTGTTGAAACTGCTGGGCCTCACGCTCATCATCTGGGCGCTGGCCCTGCGCCGGATGAAGCGGGCGGAGGCATAAAGCGTCCCACCGGCTACAATGGAAGGCTGAGGTGCCGATGCTTCCCCTTGCCTCCCGGATCCGCGATCCCCGCCTGCTGCCCATCGCCGACAAAGTGCTCCGCGGTGAACGACTGACCTTCGAGGATGGCCTGCTGCTCTACGAAACATCCGATCTCACGGGCGTGGGCGCCATGGCCAACCAGGTGCGGACTCGCCTCAATGGGCGCCGGGCCTACTACGTGCTGAGCCGGCGCCTCTCCTACACCAACGTCTGCTACACCCACTGCCAGTTCTGCGCGTTCCAGGCCAAGCCTGGCGACCCCAAGGCCTACGCGCTCTCGGCCGAGGAGATCATCCGCGAGCTCGAGAAGCCCGAGACCGCGGGCGTCCGCGAACTGCACATGACCTCGGGGCACAACCCGAAACTGAAGGTGGACTACTTCGAGGATCTGTTCCGGAAGATCAAGGCCCGCTTCCCGGCCATCCATCTGAAGGTCTTCACCATGATGGAACTGGACTACTACGCCCGCGTCAGCGGCCTCAGCACGGAGGCGTTCCTGGACCGCTGCATGGCGGCGGGCCTGGAGAGCTGCCCCGGCGGCGGCGCGGAGATCTTCGACGAAACGCTGCGCGAGCAGATCTGCATCGGCAAGAAGGACGCGCAGGTGTGGCTGGATACCGCGGCCCTCTGCCACCGCAAGGGCCTGCCCACCAATTGCACCATGCTCTACGGCCACATCGAGGAGGCCCGGCACCGGGTGGATCATCTGCTCCGCCTGCGCGACCTCCAGGACCGCTCGCAGGCAGCGGGCTACGAGGGCTTCCTGGCCTTCGTCCCCCTCGCCTACCAGAACGAGGACAACGAGCTGAGCGCGGCGCACACCATTCACGAAACCACAGGCACCCAGGATCTGCGCGAGATCGCCGTGGCCCGCCTGCTGCTGGACAACATTCCGCACATCAAGGCCTACTGGGTGATGATCTCGCCCGGCCTGGCCCAGATCGCCCTCAGCTACGGCGCGGATGATGTGGATGGCACCATCATCGCCGAGGAGATCGCCCACACCGCGGGTGCCAAGACCCCGCAGGGCCTCAGCCAGGGAGACCTGGAGCGCCTCATCCGCGAGGCCGGCTACGAGCCCCTGGAGCGCGACAACCTCTATCACACGTTCGAGGAGCCGGCGACCGCCTGATGAACACCAAGGCCGGGTTGCGCGCCCACCATGTCGCCCAGCGGGCCGCGCTCCGCGAGGCCGATCGGGAGGCCTGGTCGGCCGCTCTCTGCGGGCACCTCGGGCGGTTCTGCCGGGAGCGCCGCATCACCCGCCTCGGGGCCTTCTGGCCCTTCGGCGCCGAGTTGGATCTGCGCCCGGCGGTGGCCGCCCACCCTGATTTCCGGTGGTTCTTCCCCCGGGTCGTCAGCACCGTCCCGCCCCGTCTGGCCTGGGGCACGGAACCTCTGGAAAAGGGACTGTGGGGTCTGATGGAACCCGCGTTCGCCCAGCACGTCCTTCCCCCCGTGGAGCTTCTGCTGGTGCCGGGCCTGGCCTTCGATGAAAAGGGCTACCGTCTGGGTTACGGCCGGGGCTTCTTCGATGCCCTGCTGGCGGACCTGCCGGAGGACATTCTTACCCTGGGCACCGGATTCGAGATGCAGATGCGCCAGATCGTGCCCGTGGAGCCCCATGACTGGCCCGTGCAGGGTTTCCTCACGGAGCAGGGGATCCGCTGGCTGACTGAATGAACGAGGGGGGACCGCCTGCTCGCCTTCGGCTCGCGATGTCCCCCCTCGTGCACCCCCACGTGGTATCCCGGCCGAGCCGGGACACCACGTCTCACACCGGTGGCAGGCAGACAGCCGCTATCCCAG
>JAKAMQ010000082.1 GCA_021812805.1 Acidobacteriota bacterium | reverse complement strand
GGTTCCGTACAGCGCCGAGACTGTCCCGGCTCAGGCCGCTGGCCACAAGCAGCCGGGCCTTCCCGGCGTGCCAGAGGCGGGCGGCCAGCACAACGCGATCGCCTGCCTGGCTCACCTCGGAGTGGCCCCCGGGATCTTCCTGGGTGCCACCGCCCAGCACGCACACCGCGTCGAAGGGCGCGAGCGTGGCTGTGTCCACGGGGGGCACGCCCGCCTCGAGGCGGGCCATGAGGGCCGAGCCCAGGTACACGTTCCCAGCCAGGGCATAGCCCAGGCCGGCGATGAGGAACAGCGCGGCCGGCAGCCGCTGCTTGCGGAGCAGACAGAAGCCGGCGCTGGCCAGCAGGAACAGCCAGAGGAGGCCCACCGGCATCGCAAGCAGCCCCAGGGTCTTCTCGAGGGCGAAGAGGGTCATGGCCCTGCCGGATCCTTATTCGGCCGGTCCGGGATCCTCGACGGCGCCTTCGGGCGCGCCGGTGTCCTCCTCCGGCTCCTCATCCGTTCCGCCATCGGCCTTCTTGAGGGCCTTCTTCTGCAGCTTCTCTTCCTTCTTCTTCTGGCGCGCCAGATCCTTCTGACGACGCTCGAAGTTGTAATTGGGCTTTCTGGGCATGGCGCCTCCATGGCGAGCGCGCGCCAGGCGGGTCGCTCCCCATCAGTCTACCGTCTCGGGCCGCCCTGGGCGCGCCGGAGCGCGGGGGCGGGTCAGCGCATCGGCGGCCAGGCCCACCAGGATGCCCGCGACCACATCCACCGCGTAGTGGGCCCGGAGGTAGACCACACCGGGCGCCATGAGGAGGGTGATCCCCGCGAGGACAGGCCATAGCCGCGGCACGAAGCGCCGGGCGTTCAGGGTCAACAGCAGCGCGACCGCCAGATGCGAGGAAGGGAAGGCTCCGCCCTGGATCTCCCCGCGGCCCGTGAAGGCGTACAGCAGATGGTTGAACAAGTAGCCCGCATAGAGCTGGGGGCCCCGGTGGGGCGGGAACCAGAAGTGGGGGCCCACCGTGGGCACCAGCCAGAAGAAGGCGTAGCAGGCGAAGAAGGTCGCGGTGGTGGCCCAGACCACCTGCTCCGCGGCGGCATAACCCCGGCGAGCCAGGGCGCCCAGGACCACGGCGGGCACGAACAGGTAGTAGGCGAAGTAGGCGAAGCAGAACACCTCGGAGAGGCCCCGGAAGGGCAGGTCCGCCTGGAAGGCCAGGGAGGGCTGGAAACCGAACAGCCGCTGGTCCAGCCGGACCAGGAGCGCATCCAGGGGCGCCCGGTGGAAGAGCGGCCAGAGCATCTGGATCTGGTGGTAGAACGTCCAGTAGCAGAGGGGCGCGTAGGCCAGACGCAGGAAGGTGGCCAGCCGGCTCCGGGTGTCCCGGCTCCCATGGCGCAGAAGGGTGGCCCCGCCCAGCAGCGCCAGATCCAGTAGGGCCGCACGTCCCAGCCCCGGGAATCCGCGCGTCCAGCCCCAGCCCAGCAGCAGCACGGAGAGCGCCGCGTAGCCCGCGAACCAGCGGTCCACCGGGCGCCAGAGGCCCAGGGGGGCCTGGAGGCCGAAGGGACGGGGCCGCTCAGAGCCAGCCATGATCCCGGTACCATCGGACGGTGAGGGCCAGGGCCTCATCGAGGGGCGTCGGCGCCATCCAGGACAGCCGTTGGCGCGCCGGTTCGGGGCTGGCCACCCAGGCGGGGGCCAGCATCTCCATTACCTTCTGGGCGCTGAAGATCGCCGGCGTGCCCCGCCACCGGGCCACGGCGTCCGCGCCCCAGCCCGCCATCCGCAGCAGCGCCTCGGGGACCGGCACCACGCGGCCCCGCCGGCCCAGGGCCCGGGCCATGCGCTGACCCAGTTCCGCCGCGCTGACCACCTCCGGGGCCACCAGGGGGAGGATGGTCCCTGAAGGAAGCGACGAGGCCTCAGCGGCCCGGAGCAGCCCCTCGGCCAGATCCGGTGCGCTCACGACGGAATAGTACCGGGGTGCACCGGCCGGAACCGGCACCCAGCCGCGGCGGGCCAGGCGGAAGAGGCTGAGCACATCGCGATCCCGGGGGCCGAAGACCACCGGTGGACGCAGGAGGACGGAAGGCAGGGGCGCGGCCTGCACCACCTGCTCGGCCGCCCGCTTGCTCCGCCCGTACCAGGTCAGCGGCTGTGCTTCCGCCGCCTCGGACCGGGGCTCGAACCCGCCAGGACTGGGGCCCGCCGCCGCCAGGCTGGACACCAGCAGGAAGCGCCGCAGATCCGGGGCCTGAGCGACGCAGGCCTCCACCAGGCGCTGTGTGCCCTCCCGGTTCACAGCCATCAGATCGGCCTCCCGGAAACCCTTCAGGGCGCCGGCCAGGTGGAACACCCACTGCACGCCGGCCAGGGCTTCCGTGAGAGCCAGAGGCTGCCGGAGATCTCCGAGGAAGACCTGCACCGGCAGGCCCGCCAGGGACGACAGGTCGCTGGTGGGCCGGGCCAGCACCCGGACTTCATGGCCTTCCGCCACCAGACGTTCGCACAGATGGGCCCCGATGAAGCCATGTCCGCCGGTCACCAGGGCGCGCATGCCAGCCCTCAGATCGCCCGGTCGTACACGCGGTAGGTCTTGGTGCGCCGGGCCCCCAGATGGGCCAGATGGCCCAGCATGGGCGCGTTGTCCTCGAGAATCCAGCCCAGTTCGGAACCCTCATAGCCGAGTTCCCGGGCCTGGACTGAAAGGTGATGCACGAGGAATGCATCCAGGCCCTTCCCGCGGAACTCCGGCAACAATCCCATGGCCATGGTGCGGATGCGGCGACAGCCCTGGACCTTGAGCTTCCAGAGGATGCGCAGCAGGCCGAAGGGGAGCAGCCGCCCCTTGGCCAGTTTCAGGGCCTCGTGGGCATCGGGCACGGCGATGAGGAAGCCCGCAGGCGTGTTGTCCACCTCCACCACGAACGCGAGGTGCGGATCAATGAGGGGCTTCAGCTCCTTCGCGATGAAAGCCAGCTCGGCATCCGTCCAGGGTACGAAGCCCCAGTTCTGGGCCCAGGCCACGTTGTAGGTGCTGCGCACGAATTCCAGTTCCTGGCCCCACTTCGAAAGGTCCACGGGACGGATCTTGAACCGGCCATGGTGCTGAAGACGCTTGGCCACGGCGTCGAATTGACCCTGGTAGTCCTTGACACCCATGTAGAAGGCATAGAGATCCTTCGCCTTGGTGAAGCCGGCGGCCTCGAGCATCGGGCCGTAGTCCGGCGGATTGAAGGGCATCATCAGGGTCGGATCGTCGTCGAACCCTTCCACCAGCAGGCCCACCACGTCGTTGGTGGTGAGGTTCACGGGCCCCCGCATGACCGTCTTGCCCTCGGCCCGCAGCCAGGCGGCTCCCGCGGCCATGAGCGCATCCACCACGGCCTGGTCGGACACGGTCTCGAACAGGCCGAAGAAGCCCACCGAGGCCTCGCCGGGATGGAACTGGCCATAGCGGTCGTTGCGCACGGCGGCCAGGGTGCCGACCACCTCGTCGCCCCGCCAGGCCAGGAAAGGCTGGATTTTGGCGTATTCGAACACGGGGTTCTTCCGGGGATCCAGGAAGTCCCGACGTTCGATCAGCAGGGGCGGAACCCAGTGGGGTTCCTGCGCGTAGCGCCGGAAGGGAAAGCGGATGAAGGGTTCCAGCTGTGTTGCGGGTTCCACCCGGATCGGCAGGCTCATGACTGGCTGCCGAGGATGCCCAGCTCGCGGCCCACCTGTGCGAAGGCGGACAGGGCCCGCGTGAGCTGTTCCCGGGTGTGGCCGGCGGTGACGGAAATGCGGATGAGGCTGCGCTGGGGCGGTACCCCCGGCGGCACCACGGGGTTCACGAAGATGCCCAGATCCTGGAGGCGCCGCCAGGCCAGGAGACAGCGCTCGAACTCCCCGATGATCACCGGGATCACTGGCGAGGCGCTGGCACCCGTGTCGAAGCCCAGATCCACAAGCCCCTGTTTCAGGAACCGCGCATTGTCCCAGAGGCGCTGGATGCGCTCCGGTTCGGCTTCCATGACCTCGAGGGCGCCCAGCACCGCGCCCACGCTGGCGGGGGAAGCCGAGGCCGAGAACAGGAAGGGGCGGGCATTGTGCATGAGGTAGTTGACCACCCGTTCGCTGCCGGCGATGAACCCTCCGATGGCGCCCAGGGATTTGGAGAAGGTGCCCATGATCAGATCCACCTCCTCCGTCAGGCCGAAGTGGGCCACGGTGCCCGCGCCGCCCGGGCCGAAGACACCCAGGCCGTGGGCATCGTCCAGGAGGATCTGCGCACCATGCGCCTTGGCCAGGCGGACGATCTCCGGCAGCGGGCAGACATCCCCTTCCATGGAGAACACGCCCTCCGTGATCACAAGGGCCGACGCGCCCGACGGCAACCCGGCGAGGATGGCATCCAGGCTGGCCATGTCGTTGTGCTCGAAGCGGTGGAAGTGCCCGGGGGACAGGCCCGCGCCATCCAGGATGCAGGCGTGGATGTACTTGTCGGCGACGATGTGCTCACCCCGCTGCACCAGGCTGGACACCACACCCTGGTTGGTCTGGAAGCCCGTGGGGAACACCAGGGCCGCCTCCTTGCCCACCAGGGCCGCCAGTTTCCGCTCCAGCTCCACGTGGATCGGCAGGGTGCCGTTGAGCACCCGGGAGCCCGCGCAGCCGGTGCCGTACTGCTCGATGGCCTGGATGGCCCGGGCCTTCACGTGGGGATGGCTGGTGAGTTCCAGGTACGAGTTGGAACCCAGCATCAGCATGGGCTTGCCGTTGACCTCCACCTCCGTGGCCTGGCCCGTCTCGATGACCCGGAGATAGGGATAGAGGCCCGCAGCCTTCAGTTCATCCGCCCGGGTGAAGGCCGTGCACTTGTCCAGCAGGCTGGCACGATGACCGTTGGCCCGCAGGGCGGCTTCGGAGTCCAGAGATGGGGTGGCCTGGGACATGGAGCCTCCTCCGGTCAGTTTGTACCCCAAGGGGTGCACAATGGAAGTCCGCTTGAAGGCCTCCGCGCCTCGTTCCTGCTGACCTTGAGTCAACTCCGCAGAAACGGCGCCGGGGGCGCGCTCTCCCAGAGCCCCCCCATCAGGGTGGTCCGCACGGGCACTCCGGGCGTCTTCACCCCGCGATGGGCCATGCAGGTGTGGACGGCCACGAGCTGAACGCCCCAGGCGGCGGGCCGGAGGTGGGTCTGCAGCGCATCGGCGATCTGCCGGGCCATGCGCTCCTGCACCTGCAGGCGACAGGCGTAGGCCTGCACCACCCGCACGAGCTTGCTGAGGCCCACCGTCCCACCGGCCCCCGGCAGGTAGCCCACCGTCGCGTGGCCCTCGAAGGGCGCCAGGTGGTGCTCGCAGGTGCTCACGAAGGGGATGCGCTCCAGGATCACGGGCACGGGAGCCAGCTCGCCGGGCAGGGGCTTCAGGTCGTCCGCGGGATCCATCGCGTAGCCCGCCAGCCGCTCCGCCCAGAATTCAGCCACGCGGGAGGGCGTATCCGCCAGTTCAGGACTGGCCGGATCCTGTCCGAAGCTCCGCAGCAGGGCGCGAATGGCGGCCTCGGCGGCGGCTGGATCCGGAAGGGCGGGCGAAGGGCGCATGGTGAGGTCAGTCTACGCCCGTTGGGGATCCCGCCCCGGCGCGGTTCATGCATCCAGACGGCCGGAGGGCCGTCATGCCGCGCGCCCATGCCCTGGATTCGCACCACACCTCCCGCATCCTGGCGGCCTGGCTCACCGCCGCCCTGCTGGCCTGGCTGCTGCTGCAATGAGGCGCTTCGCACCGGGCGATGCGTTCCGCCGCGCCATGGGCTATGGGAGAATGGTCGTTCGGGGGGTGCCATGAGCGAGGCCAAGGTGACGTATGCGTCCAGCGGGGTGGATATCAGCCGCCAGGACGACGCGCTGCGGCGCATCAAGCCCCTGGTGAAGGCCACCAAGACCCCCGGTGTCCGCAGCGACATCGGCCTGTTCGGCGGCCTCTTCGACGCCCGCTTCCCTGAGGCCAGGCCCATCCTGGTGAGCAGCATGGACGGCGTGGGCACCAAGACGAAGGTGGCGGGCCGGGCCGGCATCTGGGATACGGTGGGCCAGGATCTGGTGAACCACTGCATCAACGACATCCTGGTGCAGGGGGCCCGCCCCCTCTTCTTCCTGGACTACGTGGCCGCCCAGCGCCTGGACCCCGCCACGGTCGAGGCCATCGTCCAAGGCATGGCCGAGGCCTGCCAGGCGGGAAGCTGCGCTCTCATCGGCGGCGAGATGGCCGAGATGCCGGGCGTCTACGCCGAGGGCGAAGTGGATGTGGCAGGCACCATCGTGGGGGTGGTGGACGAAGACCACCTGCTGCCGCGCCTGGAGGCCATGGCGGCCGGCGACGTCCTCATCGGACTCCCCAGCTCCGGCCTGCACACCAACGGCTACTCCCTGGCCCGCAAGGTCTGCTTCGAGGTCGAGAAGCTGGACGTGAACGACCCCCTGCCAGGCACCGGGAAGACCGTGGCCCAGGCCCTGCTGGCGGTGCACCGCAGCTACCTGGCCCCCGTGCTGCCCCTGGTGCAGGCGGACCAGCTGGTGGCGATGGCCCACATCACCGGCGGCGGTCTGACCGACAACCTCCCGCGCGTGCTGCCCAAGCATCTGGATGCCGTGATCGAGACCGCGAGCTGGCAGATCCCGGCCCTGTTCCGCTTCCTGATGGACAAGGGCGGACTGGGGCTGGACGATGCCCGCCAGGCCCTGAACCTGGGTGTGGGCATGGTGCTCGTCGCCAAGGCGGCGAAGGCCGAGGCCGTGCTGACCGCCCTCCACGAGGCCGAGGAGCCCGCCTGGATCATGGGCGAGCTGGCCGCGGGCCGCGGCGTGGTGACGTACCGGTAGTCCCGCGAAAAGGACTGAGGAGATCGAATGGACCGACTGGTGATCCAAGGCGGCCAGCCCCTGCGGGGCCGGATCCGCGTGTCCGGGGCGAAGAACGCGGCCCTGCCCTGCCTGGCGGCGGCGCTGTTGACGCCCGACCCCCTCGTGCTGTCAAACCTGCCCGCGGTGGCCGATATCCGCACCATGGTGAAGGTGCTCCAGGCCCTCGGAACCGAGGCCGTCCTGGAGCCGGAGGGCGAGGGGTTCGAGCTGAAGGCCCGCCTGGCCTGCGCAGGCAGCGAGGATCCCAAGGCCCCGTACGAGCTGGTGAAGACCATGCGGGCCTCCATCCTCGTGCTGGGGCCGCTGCTCGCCCGCTTCGGCAGGGCCACCGTGAGCCTGCCCGGCGGCTGCGCCATCGGCGCCCGGCCCGTGAACCTCCACCTGGAGGCCCTGGAGCGCATGGGCGCGGTGATGGAGATCAGCCACGGCTACATCCACGCCACCGTGAACGGCCGCCTGAAGGCCATTGACCACACCTTCGAGAAGGTGAGCGTGGGCGCCACGGAGAACATCCTCATGGCCGCCGCCCTGGCCGAGGGCACCAGCAGCCTCCGCAACGCGGCGCTGGAGCCGGAGATCGGCGACCTGGCCCGGCTGCTCGTGAAGATGGGCGCCCAGATCGAAGGCCTCGGCACGGGCACCCTCACGGTCACGGGCGTGGCACGCCTGCACGGCTGCGAGCACGCGGTGATCCCCGACCGCATCGAGGCCGGCACCTACCTCTGCGCCGTGGCCGCCGCCTGCGGGGACGTGGTGCTGGACCGCTGCGAGCCGGACCACCTGCGCGCCCTGCTCGACCTGCTCGAGCGCACAGGGTGCGTGCTCACGGAACGCGAGGGCCAGGACGGCCGCCAGCTCCGCATCCAGCGCGAGTGCGGCCAGAAGCTCCATTCCAAGGACATCGTCACCCAGCCCTTCCCGGGCTTCCCCACGGATCTCCAGGCCCAGGCCATGGCCGTGATGACCCAGGCCACGGGCATCAGCGTGATCAACGAGGGCATCTTCGAGAACCGCTTCCAGCACGCCATGGAACTGGAGCGCCTGGGCGCCAACCTCCGGGCCGAGGGCCACCGGGCCATCGTGGCGGGCCCCTCCGAGCTGACCGGCTGCACGGTCATGGCCACGGACCTCCGCGCCAGCGCCGCCCTGGTCATCGCCGGGCTCGTGGCCTCCGGCGAGACGGTGGTGGACCGCATCTACCACCTCGACCGCGGCTACGCGGGCCTGGAGAAGAAGCTCCAGGGCGTCGGCGCCCGCATCGAGCGCACCGGGGGCGGCAGGGTCTGACCGGTCCCACCTGGGGGCGGTTTGTCATTCCTCTGGATCGGGCCCCGGGCGGCCGGGCTTCCTCCCGCCCCTCCGGACCGCGCTCCTGTGACGGCCTTGGCCCGGCCGGTCGGCTACACTGGTTCCGGATCCGGGGGCGCACATGTTCGGCGAGATGAAGGTGTTTTCCGGGAGCAGCCACCCGGATCTGGCGCGGGGCATCGCCACCCACATGGGCATGCCACTCGGCAAGCTCAAGATCACCCGCTTCTCCAACGAGAACATCAAGGTGAAGGTGGAGGAGAACGTCCGGGAATCGGATGTCTTCGTCATCCAGACCTCCTGCCCGCCCGTCAGCGACCACCTGATGGAGCTGCTCATCCTCATTGACGCCCTGAAGTTCGCCAGCGCCGCGCGCATCACCGCGGTGCTGCCCTACTTCCCCTACGCCCGCAGCGACAAGAAGGACGAGGCGCGCATCTCCATCACCGCCCGCCTGATGGCCGACCTGCTGGAAACCGCCGGCGCCGACCGCGTGCTCACCATGACGCTGCACGCCCCGCAGATCCTGGGCTTCTTCCGCAAGCCGGCCGATCAGCTGCTGGCCACCCCCATCCTCACCAACTACTTCAAGACCAAGGATCTCTCGAACGCCGTGGTGGTGGCCACGGATGCCGGCGCGGCCAAGTTCGCGGGCCATTTCGCCAAGCGCCTGTCGGTGCCCATGGCCATCATTGACAAGCGGCGCTTCGATGACACGGAGAAGGCCCAGAGCGTGGCCCTCATCGGCGACGTGAAAGGGAAGGACGCCATCATCTACGACGACGAGATCGCCACCGGCGGCTCCATCAAGGAGGCGGCCCGCATCCTCCGCGAATTCGGCGCCCGCACGGTGCGCGTGGGCGTCACGCACGGGGTCCTCTCGGGCAGTGCGGTGGAGACCCTCAACACCGCCTCGCTCGATGAACTGGTCATCACCGACAGCATTCCCGTCCCGCCCGACCGCGCCAAGGCCCTGCCCCACCTGAAGGTGCTCTCGACCGCCGCCCTCTTCGGGGATGCCATCCTCCGCATTCACGGCGGCCGGAGCATCAGCGAAATGATGGACTGACCATGCTGGGTGATCCGGACCAGCTCCTCGGTAGCCTCGGGGATCCGCCTGATCCGGACCTGCTGGAGCCCCACGCCCAGGAACTCGCGCCCCTCTTCAGCCGGGCCTTCCGGATCCTGCACCGGACGCTGGAGGGCTATACCGCGGGAACCGCCCTGGCCCTGCTGCTGGATCTGGGCTGGGAGGCACGGCTCCGGGAGGGCACCTCCCTGGATGCGCTCTGCGCCGGCCAGCCCGCCCAGGCCCGCTTTCCGCTGGGCTGGATGCTCCCCTTCCTCGCCCAGGAAGGCCTGCTTGCCCAGCGGGAAGGGCGCTTCTTCCTCGAGGACCCCCATCCCGTGGACCTGCAGGGCCTCCGCGCCCTCGCCGCAGCCGAAGCGCCGGGCCAGGAAGCCAGCTTCGATCTGCTCGATGGCGTCCGCAGCCATATCCCGCCCTTCTTCACGGAAGGCAGGCCCGGCGAGGAGCTGCTGTTCGACCTGGCCCTGTTCCCCCTCTGGCTGGCCTACTTCCGCAACGACAACCTGGTGTACCGCCCCAACAACCTGTTCGCCCTGCTCGCCCTCCGGGACGGCCTGGCGCAGGGCAGCCGGATCCTGGAACTGGGCGCCGGCGTGGGTTCCTTCGCGCGCCTGCTGGCCCCCACGGCCCGGGAGCAGGGCTGGCTCGACCGCATCACCGAGTACCGCTTCACCGATGTGGCCCCGGCCTTCCTGCGGAAGGCCCAGCGGGATCTCGCCGCAGACACGCCCGGCCTGCCCCTGGCCTTCCAGTCCCTGGATCTGAACCGCCCCCTGGATGCCCAGGGGATCCTCCCCGCCAGCCTCGACGCCATCGTCGGCATCAATGTCGTACATGTGGCCCGCAACCTCGAAGCCACCTTGCGGGATCTCCGCAGCCGTCTGAAACCGGGCGGGCGCCTGGTCCTGGGGGAATGCCTGAAGCCCTCCCTGGACCGCCCCATCTACCTGGAGTTCCTCTTCTCCTTCATGTCCACCTTCACCTCGGTGGAACTGGATCCCCGCTGGCGGCCCGTTCACGGCTTCCTCACGCCGGAGGTATGGGCCGATGCCCTGCGTCATGCCGGGTTCCAGAATCTCCGATGGGTGCCCGAGATCCGTCCCCTCATGGACCACTGCCCCGCCTTCAATGCGGGGGCCCTCTCAGCGGAGGCCTGAAGCCGCCCCGTCCAGGGTGAGGATCCGATGCTGCGGCAGGGAACAATACCGCCCTTCAGGCCTGGAGGAAAGGGGCGGCGCCGCCCCGGAGCGGAGGGGCCTCGAACACCGTTGGCAACCAGGCCTCGCCTCGCAATACTCCATCCATGGCCGACACCCTCCGGGCCCTTCTGATCCACCGCGCGGCCCGCCTCCAGGAGCGGCCGGCGCTCACGGCGCCCGACTGGGGCACCCTGAGCTATGCCCAGCTGCGCAACCGGGCCGAGGGGGTGGCCTTCGGCCTCCTGGCGGGCGGCACCCCTCCCGGTCCGATCTGCGCCGCCACCGGGACCGCCTGGGATTGGGCAGCGGAACTGGCGGCAGCCGCTTCCGGGCTGGCGTGGGAGGCCCGGGGCTGGCCCGTGCCCGGCGAGATCCTGGGCGGCGGCCGCTTCCACGCGGAGGCGGGCCGGGGTCTCTACCATGCGCGGGAGGCGGAGGCGGGCGAGGCTGCGCCCTTCCATCACGGGCTCACCCAGGGGGAGGTGCTCCGGCGCCTCGCGCGGCTCAACGACCAGCTCGGCTGGGATCATGAAACAGCGGTGACGCTGCCCCTCAGCCGCCTGGCGGATCCCGCCCTGCGGGCCGCCCTCTGGAGTGCGCTCTACGCGGGCGGCCACGCGGTGCTCCAGCCTCCGCCCGCGTCACCCGGCACCCTGGACCTGCCCCGGAGCCGGGCTGGCAGCTGGTGGGAGCCGGCCCTCTTCGAAGGGTTCTGGGATTGAGGAACTGGAGCCGGGGAATTCCCTTTCCATTGGACAATCCCTGACCAATGATGAAGGCCGGAGGTTCACCATGCCCCGCAGACCGTCCCGCAAAGCCCCTGCTTCCCCCCGGCCCGACGGCGGCGGCATCGTGCGGCCTGAACGCCTCCAGGCGGTGCTGGAGGCGATCCGTGAAGCCGGTGAAACGGGCATCACGAAGGCGGGGCTGGCCCGGAAGCTCGGCGGCGCCGCCCTGCGCACCGTGGACCGGGCCATCGTCCTGCTGGAGGCCCAGGGCGCCCAATTCGGGAAGGGGCGCCGCGGGCGCCCGGCGCTCATCCACTTCACCCTGGAGAAGGCGCCGGACTGGGACAGCCGGATCACGCCCCACGCCCGTCTCGCCCTGGAAGTGGCCCTCATGGCCCTGGAGGGCACGGCCACCGAGCTGTGGTACGACCAGCTGGAGGCCCTGCGTTCCCTGGCCGACAGCCACCTCAGCAACCGCGACCGGGATCTCTTCCGGGCCCTCCAGACCCACGTCTGTGTGCGCGGCGGTTCCGATGACCAGCAGGCCCTGGATACCCGGATGCTCACCCAGGTGCTGCTGGCCCTCGGCCATCCCGAAGGTCCGCGGGAGCTTGAGCTCAGCTACCGCGCCGCCACCGGCCGGACCACCACGCGGGCCGTGGTGCCCTTCACCCTCACCCACGATGTGTTCTCTGGCGGCGCCTTCCTTCTGGCCTGGGATCCCGCCAAGCAGGAACCCCGGCATTTCCGCCTGGCCCGCATTCTCGAAGCCAAGGCCCTCGCCCGCCGCGGTCTGGTAACCGACAAGGCGCCCCTGGAACGAGCCCGGGATTTCCAGATCGGCGGCTGGTTCAGCCCCGGCGAGCCCTTCGCCATCCGGGTGCGGATCTCCGGTACCCACTGGCCCCGGGCGCTCCAGGACGCCCCCCCCGCCCTGCCGGGCGTGGAGGTGCTGCGCGATCGCCATGGCGCGGTGCTCCTCGGTTTCCAG
>JAKAMQ010000081.1 GCA_021812805.1 Acidobacteriota bacterium | reverse complement strand
CGCGCAGCGCGAAGGCCTGGGCTTCGTGGGCATCCAGGTGCCCATGATGACCCTGAAGCTGAAGCAGGGGCTGGGCCGCCTCATCCGCAAGCGGGACGACCGCGGCGTGGTGGCCGTGCTGGATCCGCGCCTGCTGCTGCCCCGGGAGGATCCCGGCGGCAAGCGCTACGCCGCCCAGGTGCGCGCGGCCCTGCCGCCCTTCCCCGTCACCCGCGACTGGGAGCGGGTGACGGCCTTCCTGCAGTCCCTGTGACACCCTTCGCTTCCCTTGGCGCCGGAACGCCCATGGGTATCAACCCCCCTGCCCGCACAGCCAGGCCTCGTCCCGCACGGGGATACCCAGGGCCTCGGCCTTCGCCAGCTTGGAGCCGGCCTTCTCGCCCGCCACCAGCAGGGTGGTGTTGGCGGAGACGCTGCCCGTGACCTTGGCGCCGAGCCGCTTGAGCAGGGCCTCGGCCTCCTCCCGCGAGAGGGTGGGCAGGGTGCCCGTGACGACGGCGACCTCGCCCGACAGAGGCAGCCCGCCCCGGTCCCGGACCTCGGGCGGCGCGGGCGTGATGCCGAGGGCGGCGAGCCGCGCCGGCAGCTCCGGATGCAGGGCGGCGAAGGCGCGCACCGCCGCGGCCACCTTCGGGCCCACTTCCTCCACGGCCTGCAACCGTCCCTCTTCCGCCTTCCACAGGGCCTCCAGGGAGGGATAGGCCTCGGCCAGCAGCTCCGCCGTGCGGGCGCCCACCATGGGGATGCCCAGGGCGTGGATCCAGCGGGCGAGGGGCTTGCGGCGGGCGGCCTCCAGGGCGTCCAGCAGGTTCTGGGCGGATTTCTCCGCCATACGCGCCAGGCCCGCCAGGAAGGCCAGCCCGGAGCGGGCATCGTCCAGCAGCCCGAACACCTCCCAGGGCTGGGCGAAGCGGCCGGAGGCCACCAGCTGCTCCACCAGCGCGTCGCCCATGCCTTCAATATCCAGGGCAGTCCGCCCGCCGAAGTGGAGGAGCCGGGCGGTGAGCTTGGCGGGGCATTCGGGGTTGAGGCAGCGGATGGCCACCTCCTCCTCGTCCGTCTTGCCCACCGCGCCGCCGCATTCGGGGCAGGCCGGGGGGATCGCCGGGGCGGGCAGGTCGCGGGCCTCTTCACCGGGTACGAGGGCCACCACCTTGGGGATGACCTCCCCGCCCTTCTCGATGAAGACGCGATGACCCACCTTCAGGCCCAGGCGGGCCAGCTCGTCGGCGTTGTGCAAGGTGGCCCGGCGCACCGTGGAGCCCGCGACCTCCACCGCCTCCAGCTCCGCCACGGGCGTGAGCTTGCCCGTGCGGCCCACCTGCCAGGTGATCCCCAGCACGGTCGTGGTGGCCTGCAGGGCCGGATACTTGAAGGCGATGGCCCAGCGCGGCACGCGGTCGGTCTCGCCCAGACGTTCCTGGAGGGCGAAGTCCACCACCTTGATCACCACGCCGTCCGTGTCGAATCCGAGCTTCAGCCGGGCCTCGGCCTGAGCCTCGATGAACCGCAGCATGTCGTCCAGTGTGCCGAAGTCCCGCGCCGGCATCCGGCGGAAGCCCCATGCCTCCAGCTGGGCCATGGCGGCGGCCTGCCCGTTCTCCGGAGGCGCGGGCCAGGCGCCGTCCCACACGGCCTGCCAGGGCAGGAAGGAGAGGCGGCGGTCGTACACGGTTTGGCTGTCCAGCAGCTTCATCGTCCCGCTGGCGGCATTGCGGGGATTGGCGAAGCGGGCCTCGCCCCGGGCGTCCCGCTCCCGGTTGAGTTCCTCCCAGCGCTTCCGGGACAGGAAGACCTCTCCTCGCACAGTGAGCCCCGCCGGCACGGTATCCCCCCGCAGGATCTTCGGGATGTCCGCGATGGTCCGGGCATTCTCCGTCACCACCTCGCCGGTCTCCCCATCGCCCCGGGTCACGGCCTCCACGAGTTCACCTTGCTCGTAGCGCAGGGACAGGGAGAGGCCGTCCACCTTCAGCTCGGCGGCGTACCAGGGCTGGGCGTCGGGGGCCAACTTCCGCCACTTCGCCTCCCAGGCCCGCAGGTCCGCCTCGGAGTAGGCGTTGTCGAGGCTGAGCATGGGGATGGCATGGCGGCGCTTCTCGAAGGCCTCCACCGGCGGGGCGCCCACGCGCAGGGTGGGACTGTTGGGATCGGCGAGGTCGGGATGGGCGGCCTCCAGGGCGCGGAGTTCCTGCTCCAGGGCGTCGTACTCGGCATCCGACAGCACCGGGGCATCCAGGACGTAGTACCGGTAGCGGTGCATCCGCACCTGCTCCGCCAGTTCGCGCATCCGCTCCCGAAGCTCCATCACGTCACCTTAGCGCGATGCAACACACCCATCACCAGGCCCAGGGCCAGGAAGAAGCTGAGGGTGCTGCTGCCTCCCGCGCTGAAGAAGGGCAGCACCATGCCCTTGTTGGGGAGCGCCCCGGCCACCATGCCCACGTTCACCATCAGGTGCATGCCGAAGATCGCCGCGGCCCCCGCGCAGAAGTAGGCCTCGGCGGAGGTGCGGGCCTGGGCGGCGGCATCCAGGAGCCGCGACAGCAGCAGGCCGAAGAGCCCCAACGCCAGCACCACCCCCAGGAACCCATGCTCCTCGGCGTACACGCTGAAGGCGAAATCCGTGGTCTTCACCGGCAGGAAGTTGAGCTGCGTCTGGGAGCCGCTGGTGAAGCCCTTCCCGAGGAGGCCGCCCGCGCCAATGGCGATGCGGCTCTGGTTCACTTGGTAGCCCTTGCCCTGGAGATCGCGCGAGGGATCGAGGAAGATCATCACGCGCTGCTTCTGGTAGGGCTTGAGCACGTGCCTCCACCCGAACACGCCGCCCACGGAGACCGCCACCGCCAGCAGGAACACCCAGCGCCACTTCAGTCCCTTCACGAGCGGGATGAGCAGCAGGATGGGCAGGAAGCTGAGGGCCATGCCCAGATCCGGCTGCTTGAGCACCAGCAGCATCGGGAAGGCCACCAGCCCTGCGAGGCCCAGCAGCTCCCACCGGTTCACGGATTCCGCGCTGCGCGTGCCGAGGCGGGTAGAGACATAGAGCAGGGTCACCCATTTCATCAGCTCGGAGGGCTGGAAGGTCTGGCCCGCGAAGACGAACCAGCGGGTGGCGCCCCCGATCCGCTTCCCGGCGACCAGCACGGCCGCCAGGGCGACGAGGCCCAGCAGGTAGAGGGGAAAGCTGAAGCGGAGGATGCGGCGCGGATCCACGGAGGCCAGAAGGGTCATGAGCGACAGGCCCAGCAGGTTCCAGAGGCCCTGCTTGAGCCAGATCCCGGCCTGGGGCGTGTGCCGTCCCGCCGAGTAGAGGGTCAGCGTGCCGAGCGCCATGAGGGCCAGCAGCACCCAGAGCAGGCGTGCGTCCAGGGCGCGAAGGCGGGTCCTCATGGGGTCTCCGCGGGGGCTGCGGGGCTGTAGGGATCCGTCAGGGGGCCCTGGGGCGCCGGGATGGGATGGGTGAGCCGGTCCGCGAACCAGTACTTCACGACCTTGGCCGCGATGGGGGCGGCGGCGGTGGACCCGAAGCCCGCGTTCTCCACCACCACGGCGAAGGCGATCTGGGGATGCTCCCGGGGGGCGTAGCCCGCAAAGAGGGCGTGGTCCTTGAGGTTCTTGGCCTGGCGAGCGTACTCTGCCTTGCTCACGAAGGCGGCCACCTGGGCGGTGCCCGTCTTGCCGACGAAGGGCGTGGCCTGGGCGACCTGCCGCACGAAGGGGTTCTCGGCGGCCGTGCCGCTCTGGACCACCTGGTCCAGGCCCTCGTCCAGCACGGACCAGATGCGGGGATCCAGTCCCGTGTCCTTCACCGGCAGCGGCGGCGCGGGCTCCAGGGTGTCCGTCTGGTCGTTGCGGAGGCCCATGAAGAGATGGGGCGTCAGCAGCTTGCCCTTGGTGGCCAGCATGGCGTAGAAGCGCGCCAGGGCGATGGGGGTGAGCCCCACGGCGCCCTGGCCGATGCCGACGCTGATGGTCTCGCCGGCGTACCACTTGGGATCCCTGGGATCCGCCTTGGCCTTCCAGGCGCGGCTGGGGATGCGCGGCGTCTTTTCGTGGGGCAGGTCAATGCCCGTGGGCACCGTGAGGCCGTATTTCTGGGCCGTGGCGTAGATGTCATCAATATCCAGCATGGAGGCCACGGTGTAGAAGTACACATCGCAGCTCTGCGCGATGGCCTGCACCAGGTTGAGCGCGCCGTGCCCGGTGGGTTTGTCGCACCGGAAATCCCGGCCGTAGAAATTCTTGTGGCCCGCGCAGTAGATGACGGTGTTCGGCGTGATGACGCCCTTCTCCAGAGCGGCCAGGGCGATCAGCAGCTTGAAGGTGGAGCCAGGCGCGTAGATGCCCTGGATGGCCCGGTTGAGCATGGGCCGTGTGGGGTTCCGCAGGTAGCGGTCCACCATGTCCTGGCTCAGCCGGTTGAGGAAGAGGTTGGGGTCGTACGAGGGGCTGGAGTACATCGCCAGCACGCCGCCATCGCGGAGATCCAGCACTACGGCGGCCCCCGCCTGCCCCTGATAGGCGTCCTCGAGCACTTTCTGGAGGCCGGCGTCGAGGGTCAGGTAGACGGTGTGCCCCGGCACCGCGTCCACCTGGCCGAAGGAGGCGACCTCATGGCCCAACTGATCCACGAGGATCCGCTTCTGCCCGTCCGTGCCCTCCAGCCGGGCGTTCCCGCTGGCTTCGTAGCCGTCCTTCCCGATGATCTCGCCCAGGTGGTAGAGGCCCGGCTTGGCCTTGAGCAGCTCCTCGCCCACCTCGCCCACGTAGCCGAGCACATGGCCCGCCAGCTCGCCGCCGAGGTAGACCCGGCGGGGCGCCACCTCCATGCTCAGGAAGGGAAACCGCGCCCGGATGCGCTCCGCGACGGCGATGTCCGACTCGTCCATGTTCTCCTCGAGCACCAGGGGCAGGCCCTTGCCGGCGGACCGGTAGGCCTGGATCTTCCGGGTGAGGGCGGCGGGATCCATCCCCAGGGCTTCGGCCAGGGCCGCCACCACGGCGGGCTTCGAGGGCAGATCCTCCCGCTGGATGACCAGGTGCAGGGCCCGCCGGTTGTCCACCAGGCGCTGGCCGTTGCGATCCAGGATGAGGCCCCGCGGGGCGGGGATGGCGCGCACCTTCACCGCCTGCTCGAGGGCGATCTCGCGGAATTCCGCATGGCGGGCGATCTGGAGCCAGGCGTAGATGGCGGCCAGCGCCAGCACGAGGCTCCAGGCCGCGGCGCGGAAGGCGCCCAGCCGCCGCTGGAGCAGGGCGCGCTGCCGGGGTTCCACTCAACGCCTCCGGGGCGCCGCATCGGCGAAGAGAAGACGCCAGAGGAGCCACGCCCAGGCCGGAAGGGTGACCAGGGCCCAGGCCCAGCCACTGCCCCAGGGGTGGGGGCCCGCCGCCAGCCGGACGGCGCCGTGGACCAGCACCGTCTGCAGCAGGGCGAAGCCCGCCAGCCGGATCATCCAGCCCCGCAGGGATTCCAAGGGCCAGCGCCCGGCCACCCAGGCCGCCAGCAGGGCCACGCTCATGTCCGCCCAGGGGGTGCCGCCGAGATGGGGATAGAGGCGCGCTGCGCCCTCCAGGGCCCAGCCGCCCGCTGCGGCCCAGAGCGCCGTCCGGAGGGCGGCTCCGGGCCGGGGCGCCAGGGCCAGGACCAGCAGGACATGGAAGACGGCCTGCAGCCGCGGGAAGGGCGCACACAGGAACACCAGGCTCAGCGCCAGCAGGCACAGCAGGTCCTGGCGGATGGTGGGCACCGGGGAGCGGCTCATGGCGTCCTCCGGCGCGGCGGCGTGGACGGCGCGGACGGCGCCACAAAGGGCTCCTGCACCTCCAGTGGGGGCTGGGACGGCAGGATCAGGACGAGGTGGAGGCGGTCGAGGGGCGCCGCCAGCTGCACGGTGACGCGCAGCTCAAGCTCCCCCTTCTCCACCCGGGTCACGTACCCCACCAGCAGGCCCCGGGGGAACACCCGGTCCAGTCCCGAGGTGTAGACGGCCTCGCCCACCTGCACCACCTCTTGGTTGCTGAGGTAGCGGATGAGTGCCCGGCCGGAGCCCAGCCCCTGCAGCACGCCCGTGGCCCGGCTGCGCGCGAGCATGACGCCCACGGAGGCGTTGGGCGCATCCGCCGGGAGCACCTTGGACTGCGTGGGGCCCACGGACCAGAGGCGGCCCACCACGCCCTCGGGGGCGATCACGCCCTGGTCCGGCACGAAGCCCCGATCCCGCCCGCCTTCCAGGATCAGGCCCCCGAAGGCTTCCGGCCGCGTGCTGAAGATCACCCGCGCGCCCACCAGCGCCAGCGGGATCTGCTGGCGCAGTCCCAGGATCCGCTCCGCCTCGCCGGCCTCCGCCAGGCGCGGCGCCTGCTGGGCCTCCGCGAGCTGAAGGGCGGCCAACTGGGCACGCAGGTTGGCATTCTCCACCTGAAGCTGCGCCAGGGAGCGGGCCCGATCCTGCCGCCGGGTCCGCCACGCCTCCCAGCGCGAAGCCAAACCTTCGGCGGGCCGGGCCAGCGTCCCGGCGATCCGTGTCCAGACGTGGCCGGGGCGAGGCCCCATCGCCACCCAGGCGCCATGGCCCAGCCAGAGGAGAATCAGCAGGTAGCGCCGCCGCCCTGCGGGGTTCCATCCCCAGTTGGATGCGCGGGGAGGCATGCGGGGGGGGCCCTCCTTAGGTCAGTCGAGGATCTGGATGCGGCGCAGGAGCGGGATGTTCTCCAGCAGCAGCGCGGTGCCGCGCACCACGGCCGTCTGCGGATCCTCGGCCCGGAACACCGGCAGGTGCGTCTCCTTGCGGAGCCGCTCGTCCAGTCCCTGGATCAGGGAGCCACCGCCCGTCAGGCAGATGCCCCGGTCAATGAGATCCGCCGCCAGCTGGGGCGGCGTCTCATTGAGGGCCTTGCGGACCAGGTCAATGATGGCGTTGATGGGCTCGGCCAGGGCCTCGCGGATCTCCGCGTCGTTGAGCGTCAGCGTCTTGGGCAGGCCCTCGAACTGGTCCCGGCCGCTCACTTCCATGGTGCGGGAGAACTCGGACGGGAAGGCGGAGCCGAGGGTCCACTTCACTTCCTCGGCCGCCGCCTCGGAGATGAGCACGTTGTACTTCTCGCGGATGTACTTGATCACCGCCTCGTCCATCTCGTCGCCAGCGATGAGGATGGAGTCGGAGAACACCTTGCCGTTGTAGCTGATGACCGCCACATCCGTGGTGCCGCCGCCGATATCCACGATCATGCAGCCGCGTTTCTCGTTGATGGCCAGGCCCGCCCCGATGGCGGCCACCATGGTCTGATCCACGAGGAACACCTCGCCGGCCTTGGCGTCGTAGCAGCACTGGCGCACGGCGCGGCGGGCCACCTGGTGGGCGCGGGGCGGCACGCTGACCACGATGCGGGTGCGGGCGATCCCCCGGCTCGGGCGGGCCCGCTGGATGAACTGGGCCAGCATCTTCTCCGCCGCGTCCACTTCGAAGATCATGCCGTCCTTCATGGGCCGGATGGTCTTCACGCCCTGGGGCGTCCGGCCCAGGAGCTGCTTGGCCTCGTCCCCCACGGCCTCGACTTCATGGGTCACCGTGTTCAGGGCCACGATGGAGGGTTCGTAGATGACGATGCGACCGGCCTGCTTGGTGTGCACCAAGGTCGAGGCGGTGCCGAGGTCAATGGCCAGATCGGCATTGAAGAGGTTGGACCAGAACTGGCGGGAAAAAAGGCTGGCCACGTGGCGCTCCCGGGGAACCTCCTAGGGTGCCACGAACCGCCCGGCGGAGCCATCGGCGGATCAGGATCCCGCGCAGGCGGCGGCCCTACCGAGCCGCCTCCAGCACTTCCCGCACGAACAGCTCCCCGTCCAGGCGCTGGGGCAGTTCCTTGTGATAGCCGCGGACCTCCCGACCATGTGGGTCGCGAAGCAGGCTGCGGGGCAGCCTGCGCAGCGGGGCCCCACAGGGAGGGAATCAGGCCGGGGTGGGTCGGGCTCTGGACCCCACAGGGAGGGAATCAGGCGGGGGCGGGTCGGGCTCTGGACCCCGGGGCGCGTGTCCGCGGCGGCGCTACCGAGCCGCCTCCAGCACTTCCCGCACGAACAGCTCCCCGTCCAGGCGCTGGGGCAGTTCCTTGTGATAGCCGCGGACCCAGCGCCCCCCGTTCACCTTCACATAGGGTATGGCCCGCTTGCCCGTCTCCCGCTCCAGGGTTTCCGCGGCCCCGGGCACGGCCTCGATATCCACCTTCCGGTAGGCCACGCCCTGGGCCGCCAGCCAGGCCTCCAGGCGTCGGCAGTCCGGGCACCAGGCGGCGCTGTAGACCTCCAGATCCAGGCCTGCCAGCGGATCAATTGCGCTCATGGTCACCTCCCGTTCCTGTCATTCTGATGCCTTCCGGTTCCCCGAGGGATTCATGAATACGCGCATCGCTTCCGCCAGCCTTCTCCTCCCCCTGCTGTTCGCCTGGGGCTGCCGGCCCGCCCCCAAGGACACCAGCCGGGTCATCGCCACCGCCGGCGACCAGAAGATCACCGAAAAGGATTTCACCGACCTGGTGAAGGGCCTTTCCCCCGATGCGGCCCAGGCCACGACCTTCCTGACCAGCCCCGCCGCCCGGGAACGCCGGGCCCAGATGGCGGACCAGATGGCCATGCAGGATGCCATCCTCGCCTATGCCAAGCTCCAGGGTCTCACCAAGGATCCCGCCATCCAGCGCCAGGTCGAGGGGGCCGAGGCCCAGGTCTACTTCCAGTCCCTGGTCAAGAAGCGCCTCGAGGGCGTGACGCCCACGGAGGCTCAGCTCAAAGCCTTCTACGATGAAAAGGTCGCCGCCATGAAGGCCCAGGGCCAGGAGAAAGGCGCGCCCTCCTACGAGATGGTGAAGCCCCAGCTTCCCAACCTCTGGCTCCAGGAGCGCGGCCGCCAGATCGCCCAGGAACTCCAGCAGGAGATCCGGACCCGCATCCCCATCACCCTGGCCGACGACTACAAGCCCGCCGCCCAGTAGCCGGTTCCGATTCCGGTTCCGAAGGCCCCCTGCCGGGGGCCTTCCTGCGTTTGGACCTGGGGCGCCCCAGGCTTCCTGGGCCCTTGTCCCGTTCCGCTTCCTAACGGAATCCTAACGCCACGCCCACCCTTCTTAATCCCGTCCTCACCCCGCGGAACGGACCCTGGAAGCCACCGGGTTCCGGCCGCGGGAGGCTCCATGCGAATTCAGATGCCCTGGTTCCCTCCGTTCGGACTGCTGACGGGTGCGGCCGGGGTGCAGGCCGCCCGCCACCTGGTCCGCGCGGGCGGTCAAAGGCACCGGATCGAGGCGTTCTTCCTCGTGATCATGAGTTGGTTCCCCCTCGTCGTGTGGTGCCTTGTCCAGTTCCCGGGACTGTCGAGATGACGTTGACCCCGACCCTGACGATCGCCCTGGTCCTGGCCCTGGGCCTCCTGGCCTACCTGGCCTTCGCCCTCCTCCAGCCAGAGAAGTTCCAGTGAGCCCGATGCAGACGCGAAGGAACGCCCCGACAAGGCGGAGCACAGGAGATGCCGCGTGAGCCACGCCTGGACCCAGGACATCCTCTTCCTCCTGCTGCTGCTGGCCCTGGCGCCGCCGCTCGGGGCGTTCATGGCGAAGGTGCTGGAGGGTGAGCGCACCTTCCTTCAGCCCGTGCTCGGACCCCTGGAGCGGGGGCTGCTGCGGCTGATGGGGGTGCGCCCGGACGCGGAGATGGGCTGGAGGGGCTATGCCGGGTCCATCACGCTGCTCAAGCTGCTGGGCCTCGGGGCGGTGTTTCTCCTGATGCGGACACAGGCCTGGCTGCCGTTCAACCCCGAGCATCTCGGGAACGTGCCTGCGGACCTCTCCCTCAACACGGCCGTGAGCTTCGCCACGAACACCAACTGGCAGGCCTACGCCGGGGAGACGACCCTCAGCTACCTGACCCAGATGCTGGGGCTCACGGTCCAGAACTTCCTCTCCGCGGCCACGGGGATTGCGGTGCTGGCGGCCCTCGTGCGCGGCCTCCACCGGCGGAGCGCCTCGGGCCTGGGCAACGCCTGGGTGGATGTGGTGCGGAGTGTGGTCTACATCCTGCTGCCTTTGTCCTTCGTGTTCGCGCTGGTGCTCGTGTCCCAGGGGGTCATCCAGACCCTCGCGCCCTACGTCCACACCGCCTCGGGCCAGGTGCTGGCGATGGGTCCGGTGGCCTCCCAGGTGGCCATCAAGATGCTGGGGACGAACGGCGGCGGCTTCTTCGGTGCCAACGCGGCCCATCCCTTCGAGAACAGCACGCCCCTCTCGAACTTCCTCCAGACCCTCGCCATCCTGCTCCTCCCCGCCGCCCTCTGCCTCACCTTCGGGCGGATGGTGAAGGACCGGCGCCAGGGCTGGGCCCTGCTGGCCGCGATGAGCCTGATGTTCGTGGGGGCGCTGGCGGTCTGCACCCATGCGGAGGTGTCCGGCAACCCGGTCCTGACGCGCCTCGGCGCCAGCCAGGCGGCCAGCCGCGAACCAGGCCTGGAGCAGCCGGGCGGCAACATGGAGGGCAAGGAGCTGCGCTTCGGGCCCGGCCCCTCGGCCCTCTGGGCCACGGCCACCACGGCGGCGTCCAGCGGAGCCACGAACGCGGCCCTGGATTCGTTCACGCCCCTGGGTGGCCTGGTGCCTCTGTGGCTCATGCAGCTCGGGGAAGTGGTCTTCGGCGGTGTAGGCTCGGGCCTCTACGGGATGCTGATGTTCGTGCTGGTGGCCGTCTTCATCGGCGGCCTCATGGTGGGGCGCACGCCGGAGTACCTGGGCAAGAAGGTCGAGGCCTTCGAGATGAAGATGGCCTCCCTGGCCATCCTGCTGCCCTGCGCCGCGGTGCTGCTGGGCACGGCGGCCTCGGTGCTGGCGCCCTCGGCCGTGGCCTCCGCGAGCAATCCCGGGCCCCACGGCTTCAGCCAGATCCTCTACGCCTGGAGCAGCGCCGCCAACAACAACGGCAGCGCCTTCGCGGGCCTGGCGGCGAACACCCGCTTCTATGATCTCGGCCTGGCCGCGGCCATGCTCCTGGGCCGCTTCGGCGTGATCTGGCCCGTGCTGGCCCTGGCCGGATCCCTGGTGCGCAAGAAGCACACCCCGGAGGGCTCCGGAACCCTGCCCACCCATACGCCGCTCTTCGTGGGCGTGCTGGTGGGGGTGGTGCTGCTCGTGGGCGCCCTGACCTTCATCCCGGCCCTGGCCCTCGGCCCGGTGGCCGAGCAGCTGATCCTGCGCTGACGGCGGAGACCCCTATGACTTCCCGCACGCGCCAGGATCTCCAGGCTCGCCCGCTCTTCGAGGCCGGCATCGTGCGCCGAGCGGCCCTCGATGCGTTCCGCAAGCTGAACCCGCTGCACCAGCTTCGCAACCCCGTCATGTTCACGGTGTGGATCTGCAGCGCCTTCACCACCGGCCTCTGGATCCAGGCCCTCGGCGGCGGCGGGGAGGAGCGGCCCGGCTTCATCCTGGCCATCGCCCTGTGCCTCTGGTTCACGCTCCTCTTCGCGAATTTCGCCGAGGCCATGGCCGAAGGCCGCGGGAAGGCCCAGGCCGACGCCCTCCGGCGGGCGAAGAAGGATGTCCGCGCCCGGCGGCTCCTGGGGCCGGACCGCACCGGTCCCCGCGAGCAGGTGGGCGCTTCCGAACTCCGGATCGGCGATCTGGTGCTGGTGGAGGCGAACGAGACCATCCCTGGCGACGGCGAGGTGGTGGAGGGCGTGGCGTCCGTGAACGAGAGCGCCATCACGGGGGAGAGTGCCCCCGTCATCCGCGAGAGTGGGGGTGATCGCTCGGCCGTCACCGGCGGCACGCTGGTGCTTTCGGATTGGCTGGTGATCCGCATCGCGGCGAATCCCGGCGAGAGTTTCCTCGATCGCATGATCGCCATGGTGGAGGGCGCCAAGCGCCAGAAGACGCCCAACGAGATCGCCCTGGACATCCTCCTGGCGGGCCTCACGATCATCTTCCTCCTGGCCACCGCCACCCTGCTGCCCTTCTCGGTCTTCAGCGTGCGGGCCGCGGGGCAGGGCCACCCCCTCGGCCTCACGGTGCTGGTGTCGCTGCTGGTCTGCCTCATTCCCACCACCATCGGCGGGCTCCTGAGCGCCATCGGCATCGCGGGCATGGACCGGATGATCCAGGCCAACGTCATCGCCACCTCGGGCCGCGCCGTCGAGGCCGCCGGCGACGTGGACGTGCTGCTGCTGGACAAGACCGGCACCATCACCCTCGGCAACCGCCAGGCCGTGGCCTTCCTGCCCGCCGAGGGCGTGGACATGGAGGAACTGGCCGATGCCGCCCAGCTCTCCTCCCTGGCGGAC
>JAKAMQ010000002.1 GCA_021812805.1 Acidobacteriota bacterium | reverse complement strand
ACGTTGCCTTCCGGCAATCCCAGCACCCGGACCTTCAGGACCCGATTGTAGAGGGGGAATTCGAGTTCATCCTGGACCTTCACCTCGTGGCCCGCCCGGCGGGGCGTCCCGTTCACGCGCACCATGCCCTCGTCGCAGAGCTGGTTGGCCAGCTCCCGGCGCTTGATGAGCAGGCTCTTCTTGAGGTAGGCGTCCAGGCGCACGGTCACCCTTTCAGAATCGTGGCCCGAGGCACCATGTAGCGGATGTTGGCGCGCTTCCGGAGGTCGGCCAGGTACTGCTCGATGGCATTCTGCGCCTTGGGTTCCTGGAGCTTCTTCAGGATCTGGCCCTTCACCTCGGCGAAATCCTTGACCGGTGCATCCTCCAGCGCGATGAGCTGGATCAGGTAGATGTCCTTGTCGGTCTCGATCGGCGCGGACACCTGGCCCGGCTTCAGCTTCAGCGCCGCGTCCTCGATGCTGGGGCGGAGCAGGCCCTTGTTGAGCCAGCCCAGGTCGCCGCCGGTGTCCCGGCTCGGGCTGGTGGAGTAGGCCTTCACTTCGGCCTCGAAGGGCTTCCCGGCTTTGAGGGCGGCCTGGATGTCAGCCAGCTTCGCCCGGGCCGCGGCGAGATCCGCGTCCGTGGCGCCCTTGGCCAGCACCAGCTCCCGGATGCGGAAGCGGGTGGGCAGGCGGTACTCATCCTTGTGGTCCTCGTAATAGGCGCGCAGCTCGTTGTCCTCCACGGCCACCTTGGAGTAGACCTCCCGCTGCAGCACGAACTGCTGGGTGGCCTGTTCCTTCTGCCGGCGGGCGAACTCGTCCAGCCCGATGCCCAGACTGGCGCGCAGGGCGCGCTCCAGGTCCGCATCGGAGGCGAACTTGTTCTCCTTCTTGATGGCCTCGATATTGGCCCGGACATAGGCATCGGTGATCGGGGAGCCCAGCTCCTGGGCCTTGTCGTCCAGCAGGTCGGCGTCAATCATCCCCTGGAGCGTCTTCTCGCGGGCGTCCTTGAGCTTGGCATCCAGCTCCTTGCCGGAGAACTCCCGGTAGAGGGCCGCATTCTGCTGTTCCACCGCCTGGTCGAAGGTGTGCTTGGTGATGATGTGGTTGTTGACGACCACGAGGATCTCGTCCATCACCTGGGGCGGGGCCGCCGCCAGCAGGGCCGGCAGGCAGAACAGGAGGGCCATCCGCCTCAATGGGCACCCCCCTTGGCCGGCGCCTTGGGAGCGGCCGGCTTGGCCGGGGCCGGATGGGCCTTGGCTTCATCGGAGGGCGCAGGCGTGGTGAGTTCGAAGGGGATCTCCTTCTTCAGGGTGGCCATGAGGTGATCCCACACCTGTTCCTGCTTCTCCCGCGTGGCCATCTGCTGGGCCTGGGCCTTGGCCTCCTCGAAGGGGATGATCCGGGCGGGCTTCCGGCCCTCGACCTTGATGAGGTGGTAGCCGTACTGGCTCTTCACCGGGGCCCCCACCTTGCCGATGGGCTGCGTCTCCGCGGCCTTCGCGAAGGCGGGATCCCAGTTGGAGGGATCCACATCCGCGTAGAGGCCGCCATTGTCCTTGCTGCCGGGATCGTCGCTGTACTTCTTGGCGAGTTCGTCGAACTTGGCGCCCTTCCTGAGGTCGGCCTGGAGCATGGCGATGCGCTTCCTGGCTTCGGCGTCCGTCAGCCCGGTCTTCTCCTTGGGATCGCGCTTCACGGCCACCAGGATGTGCCGCACGCTGACCAGGTTCGGCTGCTTGAATTCGGACTGGTGGGTGTCGTAGTAGGCCTTCACATCGGCGTCCGAGAGCTTGAGCTGGCTCTTGAGGGCATCGCCTTCCTTGGTCAGGTAGGCTCGGGCCAGCAGGTCGTCCTCGCTGCGCGCCAGGGCCCGCTGGTACTCCGGGGTCTTGTCCAGGCCCATGGCTTTCGCCTTCACGGCCAGGAGCTTGCTCTCGGCCATGCGCTTGACGAACTCCTCCTTGCCGCCCTTGAGCATGAGGATCTGCATCCGTTCCTGCTGGGGCATCATGCTGAAGGCCGCGGCGAAATCCGCCTCGGTGATGGGTTCGCCCCCCACCCGGGCGAGCACCTTGTCCTCCGGCTTCGGCGCGGGCTTGGGCGCGGGCGGAGCAGGAGCGGCAGGCTTGGCCGGGGCAGGTGGCGGCGCCGGAGTGACGACTGGGGGAGTGGGCTTGCATGCGGTGAGCAGGGCCAAGCCCGCGATCACAACAAGGGGAGACAGGCGCATGGGGATCCTTCCGAAGGTCGGGTTCAGCGTGGGGAACTAGCGGCGGCGCCCGCCACCGAGCAGGTTCATGAGGGCGAGGAGGATGTTGTAGAGGCTCACGAAGAGCGCCAGGGCGAACCCGGCCGGATCACTGAAATCCTGGGTGCGGAGCATGGCGGAGGTATCCCACAGCAGCTTCGCAGAGCAGGCGATCACCGCCACGCCGGAGATCACGAGGCCGAAGGTGTCGAGGTGGAAGATGGCCGCGGCCAGGCCGCCGAAGAACATGACGGCGATGCCGACGATGACGAAGTTCCGGAGGAAGCTGAAATCCTTCTTGCTCACCACCGCCGTGCCGGTGAGGGTGAGGAACACCACGCCTGTCAGGCCGAAGGCCGTGAGCACGGGCCGGAACCCGGCGCCCTGGGCCACCACCAGCGCCACGATGCCGGCGATGATCCCGGAGACATAGGTGAAGAGCGCGAAGGCCACCCGGTTGAGGGGCTGGCGGCGGCGGACCCTCGAAGCGAAGAGCAGGGTGCCGAACTGGGCACCGAACAGGGCCCAGCCGAAGAAACTGCCGACCACGGGCACCAGAACCCGGGCCACCGCCGGGGCGCTGAGGGCCCCGAGGGCGGCAATGGCGAAACCGCCCATGAGCCAAAGGTAGACACTGCGGATGAACCCGGCGCGGTCCCGCGCGCCGGCCGAAACGCCCTGCCACTGTTGCTGATACTCCATGCCACGCTCCTGGAGGGTCCAACCGGGATCCCTGCTAGATCCTAACATTGCCCCTTCCCGTACCCTGTCTCCAGCGGCCCCGAAGTTCCGCCCCCCCCGAGATCCCATGGCCTCCGATGCCCCGATTCCCCTCCCCTGGCTCGACCGCCTGCAGGCGGCCGCGGTGCTCCGGCAGAAGCAGGGACGGGACCGGGTCATCGCTCCCCCCGCGGGCCTGGACGTCTGCTCCAACGACTACCTGGGCCTCCGCCGGGATCCACGCCTGGCCGAGGCGGCCGCCGAGGCCGCCCGGAGCTTCGGCACCGGCACGGGCGCGGCCCGGCTGCTGCGGGGCACCACGCCCCTCCACGATGGCCTGGAAGCCGCCCTGGCAGCCTGGAAGGGGGCGGAGGCCTGCCTGCTTTTCAACACGGGCTTCCAGGCCAACTCCACCCTGATTCCCGCCCTCCTGGAACCGGGTGACGCGGTCTTCTCGGATGCCCTGAACCACGCCTCCCTGGTGGACGGCTGCCGCATGGCCAAGGCCCGCGGCGCCTCGGTCCACATCTACCGCCACCTGGATCTGGCGGACCTGGACCACCGCCTCGCGGCCTGGCACCCCACGGCTCCGCCGGAGGCCCTGGCCCTGGCGGCCACCGATTCCGTGTTCAGCATGGATGGGGATGCCGCGGATCTGCCGGGGCTGCTGGAGCTCTGTGAGCGCCACCGGGCCCTGCTCCTCGTGGACGAGGCCCACGCCACCGGCCTCCTGGGCGCCACCGGCGCGGGCCTGGCGGAGCACCAGGGCGTCCATGGACGGATTCCCCTCGTGATGGGCACCCTGGGCAAAGCCCTGGGCAGCTTCGGCGCCTTCGTCTGCGCCCCGGCCAGCCTCCGGGAACATCTGGTGAACACCGCCCGGGGCTTCATCTTCTCCACGGCCCTGCCCCCGCCGGTCGTGGGCGCGGCCCTGGCCGGGGTCCACCTCGCCCAGACCGAACCCTGGCGCCGGGAACGGGCCCTGTCCCACGCCCGCCACCTCCGGGCCGCCCTCGGGCACCCGGATGCGCCCTCCGCCATCATCCCCGTGCCCATTGGCCCCGATGCCGAGGCCATGCGGGTCGCGGGGCGCCTCCAGGCGCTCGGCTTCGATGTGCGCGCCGTGCGGCCCCCCACGGTGCCAGAGGGTTCGGCCCGCTTGCGGATCACCACCGGGGCGCACCTGGACCCGGCGGAGGTGGAGGCGCTGGCCGCCGCCCTGCGGGCGACCCTCCTGCGGCCCTGACAGGGCCGAGGGGGGACCGCCGGCTCACCTTCGGCTCGCGACGTCCCCCCTCGTGCACCCCCACCTGGTGTCCCGGCCGAGCCGGGACACCAGGTCTGAACAGACGTGTGACATCCCACACCCGCACCCGTGTGAGAATCACCCGACCTCTGGAAGGAGTCCCCATGGACCGGAACATCGCCCTCGCCTTGGCCGGAGGATTCGTGGTCGGCGCCGCAGTCGGCTATTTCGTCGGCGTCAGCACCACGCCGGATACAGCCTCCATGGTGATCGCCGCGGGCGTGCCCCCGACCCAGCCGCCCACGGGCGCCCTTCTCGGAGCACCGCCCAGCGTGGTCCAGCAGCAGGCCATCGCGAACCTGGAACGCACCACCCTCCAGGACCCCAAGAACCGCGAGGCCTGGGTGGGCCTCGGCAACGCCTACTTCGACGCCCAGCAGCCCCAGAAGTCCGTGGAGGCCTACGCCAAGGCCCTGGCGCTCAAGGGCGATGATCCCGATGTCCTGACCGACCAGGGGGTGATGTTCCGGGAACTCCACCAGCCCGCCAAGGCCCTGGCCAACTTCGAGAAGGCCCAGAAGCTCAACCCCCAGCACCTGCCCAGCCTGTTCAACATGGGCATCGTGTACGCCAGCGACCTGAACAAGCCCGCCGAGGCGGAAGCGGCCTGGAACAAGCTCATCGCCCTGGCCCCCACCAGCCAGCAGGCCACCCAGGCCCGCAAGCTGCTGGCCGAACTCAAGGCACCCGCCGCCCAGTAGCTCAGGCCAGCACGTCGAGCCGTGTGCCGAGGGTCGTGGTGCCGAGGGTCGTGGTGCCGAGCGTCGTGGTGCTGGAGGTCGAGGTCTTCGTCGGGGCCGGCTGGAGGTAGGACGGTCCGGCGGAGGCCTGGGCCGGGCGCGCCGCCATCCCCTGCGGCCGGAACCGGCCCACCGCAGCAGGCGTGGCCTGCGAAGGAGTGGCCTGAGCGAAAGGAACCAGCCGGAGCGGATTGCCGACGAAGACCGGCCCAAGCGCCTTGGGATAGGTCGGCTGCCGGTCCGGCTGCACCGGATAAAGCGGCAGCATCGTGTGGGGATCCAGGCTGAGGGCCACACCAGCCTCCAGATTCCAAGATGCAATCTCAGCATCTTCATGCAAGAGGCAAAGCCTACCGGGTGATTACCAGGAGCGGGGCGCCTCACCCGCGTGGACACCCGCCAGGGTGGAGGCCACGGGGAAGCAGAGCCGGAAGGTGGTGCCGGCTCCCGCGGCGCTCTGGACGCGGATCGTCCCCCAGTTCCGCTCCACCAGCGTCTTCACCGAGGCCAAGCCCAGCCCCGTGCCCTTCCCCGGCCCCTTGGTGGTGAAGAAGGGCGTGAAGAGGTGGTCGAGCACCTCCTGGGACATGCCCGTGCCCGTGTCCTCGACCGAGATGCAGGCCTCCTCGGCGCCGGGAGCGCCCTCCCCCGCCACGCGCACCCGCACCGTTCCCCCGCGGGGAAGGGCATCCCGGGCATTGATGACGAGGTTCATCAGGATCTGCTCCAGGTGCCCCGGCGCCCCGAGGATCCACAGGGGGGCCTTCGGGAGGAGCACCTCCAGGGCCACCTGCGCCGGGAGGGCCATCCGCAGCAACCCCTGCAGGTCCCGAACCGCGCCCCCCAGATCCAGGGGTTCCAGGGGTTCCTCCTTCTGCCGCGCGAAGGCCATGAGGCGCGCCCCGAGGGCCGACACCCGGTCCAGGGTCTCCTGGACGTGGCCGAGGGCCCTCCGGTTCAGATCCCCCTCCCCACCCGGGGAGGGCGCCGTGAGGTCCAGGACCCCGTGGACCACGGCCAGGGCGTTGTTGAGGTCATGCACCAACCCGGCCCCCAGCACGGCCATGGCGTTCATGCGTTCGGTCCGCAGCACCGTCTCCTGGAGGTTCTCCAGCTGCACGGTGCGCTGGCGGACCCGCTCATCCAGGTTCCGGTTGGCCGCCTTCAGCTCGGAGAGGAGCAGGATCTGGCGCAGCACCAGGAGGGTCGTGAGGCCGATGTAGGCGACCAGGGTGCCCAGGAGGGCGCCGGCATGGCGGGACGCCACCCAGACCAGCGTGATCGAGGCGAGGCCGAAGGGGAAGTACGGCAGGGTCTCCCAGCGACGGTTCCAGCGGCGCTCCGGTTCGATGGACAGGATCTGCGGCTCCACAGGATGGGGCGAGAGTGCGCTCAGCAGCAGGGAGGCCGGCGCCAGGATGGCGAGGGAACCGAAGGGCAGGGCCGCGGTCACGCCCGCCTGGATGAGCATCTGGGCGAGGCTGCCGATGGTCCCGGCGGCCACCACGCCGAGGGCAATCCGAAGGGGCGCCTGGGAAGGTGGGTCCGAAGCCGTTGGGGACATCGCCGACGATCCTACTCCCGGAGGCCCCCCGGCAGACTGTCCACCCGAAAAAACCCGGGGGGCTTCCCCTCCCCCCGGACAGAGGAAGGGCGGAGCCCGGAGGCCCCGCCCCTTCCTCCTGACGTCGCCCCTACTTGAAGCTGAGCAGACCCGCGCTGCCATCGGCCACGAACAGCCGGCCGTTGGCAATGGTGACGGCGGTGCACTCGCCCACGGTGGGCGCGATCCCCGCCAGGACCGGCGTAAGCGGATCGGTCCAGTCGATCTTCAGGAGGCCGGCCTCCGCGAAGGCCACGTAGAACGTGAGCCGCCCGTTGAGGAGGGTGTAATCCATCTTCACCGCGCCGCCGGCCCAGGCCTCGTAGCCGGGAACCAGCTGGAGCTTGAAGCGGCTGACGGCCACGGGCCGGTAATCATAGACCAGGGTTCCGTCCGTGTTCTTGCTCCAGACGCTCGTGGGGTCCACGCCCGCGGGGAGCGGGGCGATGAGGTCAGCCAGGCTGTAGCAGACCACCCCGAAGCTGTCGTAGCTGAAGTAGGCGTGGTCGCCCACGACCTTGACGTCCACGGACTGCCCATCCGCGGCGCCGACCTTGTCCTCCTCGAGCTTGATGGGCTCGAAGACCTTCACGAGCCTCAGGCTCTGGAGGTTGGTGACATCCACCACCCCCACGCCCCGGGGCCCGGCGGCCACGAAGGCATAGGAGGAACCGGTGGCGGGATCGGTCCAAAGGGCGAGGCCCGAGGCGGTCCCGAGGGACGGCTTGTTCTTGCCGCCGCCGATGTTCGCCACGACGAATCCGCTGCCCATGACCGTCGGATCCTTGGTCATGTCGTAGATGGTGAGGCCGTTGCTGCCATCCGCCGTGAAGGCGAGGTCGCCCTTGATCTCCACGTCGTAGGAGTGGTCCTGGTACTGGATCCCCTTCACCGTTCCGGAGAGGCCGTTGTGCTCGAAGAGGTCGGTGAGTTTCAGCGGGAGCAGGAGGGGTGCTCCCACCGCGCCGAGCCCGGCTTCCACCTTCGACACGTCCACCCGCCGGAGGCCGAGGCTGGAGCTGTTCGACCACGCAATCTGGTGGACGGGATCAAAGACGACGTTGGCCGCATGGGAGGCGGGATAGATCGTCACGCCGCCCACGGTCTCGGGGTACTCGTCCTGCAGGGTGTTGGCCACCAGATGGAACGCATCCGTCGGATAGCCGCCGTCATCCACGATCTTCCAGGCGGAGATCCCGTGGGGCCCATCGGCGTGATAGACGTAGCTGCCCGAGGTGGCAAGGCCTACGGAATGGCCGATGGAGATGGCCTGTCCTGCCGTGCCGTCCACCTTGGCGCCGATCTCTTCCGTGGTCGGGAAGTAGACCGGTACGGTGTAGCGCTCCGCCATGGTGGGGGCCGCGAGGTTGACGATGTCCACGAAGTTGAAGCCGCCGGCCGCCGAACAGGCCAGGAGATCCACGTTCCCGGCGGCGCCGAGGTTCATGGCGTCCATCAGCAGGAGGCGGTTACCGTGGCCGTTGATCTCGGTCGTCACCAGCAGGCAGGGTGACTGGTACATCCAGGTGGGCATGGATTCGTTGTCCAGGGGATCCCAGGGCGCCATGTCGTACGAGGTGACGAATTCGGTATCCGGGAAGTGGTTCCCCAGGATGCCGTCCGTGTCGTTGTTGTAGGTTCCCGCGGGGCCCCGCCAGCCCGTTTCGGGATGGTCAGCATGCTCCACGATCACCAGACCGGCGAAGTGGTCGGTCAGGAAGGCCAGGTCGCCGCGGATCTTGACGTCAACGACGCCGGAATCCTTCAGCATCCCCGCACCGTAGTAGGGGAGGATGCTCTGGGACTGGGTGCCCGTGATCTTGTCGGGGCCGTTGGCGGGCACCGCGGGCACGTAGCCCAGGTAGCGGGCGTTGAGGAAGGAGCCCGCGGTCGCCCCGTCATGGCCCGTGATGTCCACGGCCACGAGACCGCCCAGCGAGTAGGCGATATAGGCGATGGTCCGTCCGTTGAATTCGGCGATGTCCACGCCCTGGGCCTTGTAGTAGAACTTGCCGTAGCGGTCGAAGTCGGCCCACGGGGTGGGGGCGACCACCTCGTTCCGCATCACCTGCGCCAGCTCGAAGTTCGTCTGGCGGTAGTCGGGCATGCCCGTGAAGGCATCCACGAAGGGTTCGCCCGTCACCGGATCCTTCTGCACGACCTGGCGGACGTCCATGTCAATGAACCAGTCCTCCTTCATGGTGGGGTCCGTGTAGAGGTTGTAGCGGCCCACCTGCTCGAGCGTGGCCGGGTCGAAGATCCCGAGGCCCAGCTCCTGCATGCAGACGAAGAGGCGCCCGCCGTAGAGCTTGAGGTCCACCGGCCCGCCCCAGGGGTTCTCACCCGCGTACTGCAGGATGAACGCCTCCTGATCCACCTTGAGCGTTCCGTCGGCTTCGAGGACAGGCCCGCCGGCGCCCAGCAGGTTCGTCAGGGCCGTCTTGTGGATGCCGTACTCCAGATCGGCGACGTAGAGCGTGGTCCCGTCCGTCTCGAGGGCAGTCACGGGTGCCTGGACGCTGGAGATGACGTTCCCGGCCAGGATGTCGCCGCCGCCTTCCGTGAAGGTGATGCCGTCCTGGTAGTAGTTGAGCTTCACCTGGAAGAGCTGCCGGGGCGCGGTGGGATCGGTGACATCCACTCCCACGATCCCCTCGGTGCCGGTGGCAAGCAGGGCGATCCGCTGGCCGTTGGAAATGACGAGGTCAATGTCATGGATGAACCCGGGCACATAGATGGAATAGAGGGCGCCCTTCAGCATCCCGATGGGCGTGAGGCAGAGCCGGCTGCCGATGTTGAACACCGTCCACTCCACGTCCCCATTCAGGAACTTCTGGACGGCCGTGGTGGAGCCCCCGATCTGGACGTTGGCGCCCAGCACCGGCTTCATGTCCACCGGCTGCACGAAGACGCTCACCTCCCGCGAGGAGGCGATCTGGTCCTCCCCGGTGACGGTCAGGCGGAAGACCAGCTCGGTATCCACCGCCACCTCGAGCGCCTGGACATCCGCGGTCGCCGCAGCGGCACCCGAGGCACTCAGGGGCACCTTGGGGCCCTTCACCTGGGTCCACTGCCAGGAGGCGATGCCACTGGCCACGTCGGCGGCCAGAGCCACCGAGGCCACCGAGCCCTCGGCGAAAGTCGCGGGTGTGGCCGACAGCGCGTTGATCTTCGGCACGTCCGGCACCAAGGCGACATCCAGCGTGGCCGACAGTCCGGCGAGGATCGTCACGGGCCGGGTGGCCGTCACGAAGCCGGCCTTGGCCACGGTCGCGGTGTAGGAACCCACCGTGAGGCTGGCGAAGACGTAGTGTCCCGCCCCATCCGTGAACGCCTGGCTGGTACCGGGCGAGAGGTTCACCGAGGCGCCTTCCAGCGGCGCGCCGCTGGTGCTGTGGGTGATGGTCCCCACCAGGGCGCCCTGGGTGACGATCTCCCTGGAGAGGGAGAAATCCAGCCTCGTCTGGCCCCTCGAATTGACACTGACGGTCTTGGTTGAGGGCAGGTAGCCCGTCGCCGTGCAGGACACGGTGTAGGTGGCGGTGGGCAGCGCCAGCGTGTAGGTCCCGGAGGACCCGGACAGGGCGCTGTAGGTGTCTCCCGCCGCTCCCGTAGCCGCGACGAGGGCTCCGGGGATGGCCGTCCGGCCGCCCGCGAGGGTGACCTTTCCGGTGAGGGTGCCGGCCGTGAGGAGGGAGGCTCCGGCCAGGAGCCACGCCCCGAGGGTGAGGCGCAGGGAGAAAGTGTGGCGTTTGATCAGCGCTCGCATGGGTACCTCCTTGGGGTGTGTCCCGCGATCGGATGGCCCTGTCCGGTGCTCTCCTCGCGGCCACACCCCAGCACCCGGCGGACACAGCCAACCGACGCTGCGGGAAGAACACTCCGCATGCATCGTCGCTGCGCGTTCGCCTGGGTTTCGGCCATGGGTCACCGCTTCCGTGGAGAGGTGAGCGAGTCAACCACCGACCCATTGGATCTGTCCAATAAAAATCGGAGATAATGCGTTTTTTTTCAAATGACATGAATGTCATTCTTACATTGAGACACCATACAGGCATACCCATCTTCATCCTGAGATGCTGATTCCATGCTGAATCTCGCGGCCCTCCCCAGTCCCCTGTGGGTGCTCGGCACCGGCACCGGCGTCGGCAAGACGCATGTGGCGGGGCGCATCGCGCGGGCCTGGTCCGCCTGGGCACCGGTGATCTACCGCAAGCCTTTCCAGACCGGCGTGGACCGGGCCGATCACCCGGAGGCCGATGCCACCGCCGTCGCGGGTCCGGGCATCCACGCCGAAAGCCATGTCCTCCTCCGCGCCCCCCTCTCGCCCTGGGCCGCTGCGCAACGGGAAGGACAGAGCCTGGATCTGGATGCCACCGCCGCCTGGTGCCGCCGCCCCGCCGAGGGGCGGATCCTGCTGGAGGGCGTGGGCGGTCTGATGGTGCCCCTGGCGCCGCGAGTCCACTTCCTGGCCTGGGCCTCCGCCTGGAACGCCGAGGCCGCGCCTGCCCTGCCGGGGAGCGCCTCCGGCGTCTGCCGGCGCCCCGTGGACCAGGGCCGCATCCCCTGCGTGCTGGTGGCCCTGGCCGGCCTCGGCACCCTCAACCACACCCTGCTCTCCGCCGAGGCCCTGATGATGCGGGGCTGGCGCATCGAGGCCGTGATCCTGAATCCCGGCGCGGATCATACCGACGCCGCCACCGCCGAGGAGAACGCCATGCTGCTGCGGGCGTTCCTGCCCATGCCGGTGGAGGTGCTGGACTGACCTCCCCCGACACAGACGGGCCGGCGCGGAACGCCGGCCCGTCCGGTCGCACGCAACCCGGCTACAGATCGTTCGGGGCCGTGGTGAGGTAGACGCCGGCCCAGCCGGCGGCTTCGGTCCCCATGGTCACGGTGACGACGAGCGCCTTGCCGCGGAAGCCATCCCGCTCCAGGCCCATGGCCGTCACCGGGAGGTGCTCGCCGGTGAGCGGATCCACGGCCTTGGAATCAATCAGGGTGCCTGCCATGCCGCTCGTGACGATGGGCGCGAAGGCCGAGCTGGTCGGGCCCACCCTGCGCAGGTAGAGACCATCCACGACATCCAGGTAGGCCCCGTCCACGGCCAGGCCTTTGCGGGCCTTGAAGGCCACGTGGGCGTTCGAGTCGAAGAGGCTGCCATCCACCAGTCCGGACAGGGCCACGAAGGAGGCCGAACGCCAGCGGGCCGGTTCGCCGGATTCATCGGAACTCCCGGTGCCGGGGACGAGACCGGAGAAGTTCCAGTAGACGAAGTCGTCGAAGTCCGTCGGCGTCTTGGCCACCACCCTCGTGCTTCCCGTGAGGATGTCATGGACGAAGATGCCCTGGTGCACCGGCACGGTGGCCGCATAGCCGTTGGGGTACTGCGCCTGGCAGAAGGCGAGCACGTCCTTGTTCCCATCCGTGGGGCACTGGAGCGTGAGGGCCTTGGTCTCGGCTCCCCAGGCGCCCCAGAAGGCCACGAAGCGGCCGTCAAAGGAGAGCCCCTCGCCCAGCTTGTTGAACCCCACGCCCTTCGCCTCGCCCGGCACCTGGCCGCCGATCTTCACGAGCGGGAGCAGGGGGGGTTTCGCCCAGAGCATGGGCGCGAGGTAGATGCCGCCCTTCGTCGGGTTGTCCTCGTTGTCGAAGCCGGCGAAGACCGCCAGGTAGCCCGCGGCGCTCGGCGGGGCTGTGGACCCGAACTTCACGGTGGTCCCAGGGATGGTGCAGTCCGTGTCCGCGATGAGGGTCACGGCCTTCGTGCCGCCGGAGGGGCCGATGGTGGTGCCGTCGGCCAGGGGGAGGGGCGCGTCCTTCAAGTTCCGGAAGTACACGCCGGTCTTGCTGACGACGGCCCCGGGCGTGACGGGATCGGGCAAGCTGAAGTTGCCCTTGAACACGAGCGTGGATCCGTTGGCCACCGCGGGCGCGCCGGGGAAGACATCGAACTTCACGCCCGGATGGCCGGGTACCGCGTAGAAGCTGAAGTCGGGCACGATGCCGAGGTTGCTGGCTCCCGCGATGAGGTTCCCGAAGGGATTGGTGTAGATGCCTGCCGTGCCGGCCCGGGTCTCCGTGCCGTCAGGCAGGAGGTATTTCCAGGCCGGCTGGTGGTTCGCCCGGGAGGCCACGGTCTTCGCGAACATGTCAATCCGCGGGATGGAGGGCGGTTCCACGAAGGTGGATTGCAGGTTGTTCGGAGTGGGCACCTGGGTGGTGCGGTCGAAGAGGGTGACCAGGGGCGTGCCCGCCGCCATGTCGCGCAGGAACACGCCGTGGGCGGGCTCTCCGGTCGTCCCGCCCTTGCTGCGGGCGCGGATCACCACCAGCCGGTTCACGTTCACGGAGGGCTGGTTGTAGCTGTTGAAGGTCCGGGTATCGCCGGGCACGGTGTCGCCGTTGTTCACCACGGTTTCCCAGACGAAGGGAGGCGCGCCCAGGGCCAGCGTCGCGCTGCCCAGGGCCAGCAGGAGGGTTATCAAACCACGTGTGCGCATATCGAAAACTCCAGGCCCGTGTCGGAACGTCCCGATGGGGAGACCGGGCCAACCCTCCCCTCCAGGCGACAGCGGCAGACCCTCCAAGTTCAAGGGCCCCTCAGGAATCCGCGCCCCGCCCGGAACGGAAGCAGCTGGACCGCCCGCTCCGGGGCGAGGCTCCACCCGGCGACGGGATGCGCGTCGTGCTGCCACCGGTTCGTCTGTTTCCGGATTCGCACCATGGGTTCGGCCTGGATTCAAAAGATGAGGTGAGCGAGTCAACCATCAGCCTCTTGGATCCGTCCATCAAAAAAGGTTCATCAATGCCTTTTTTTTCAAAGGACATGATGATCCAACTTACATTGCGACAACGTCTTTGTGTACCCATCTTCGTCTCGACTGGCTCCCTCCCTCGCCTGATGAGGGATGAAACCCCCACCCAGCGCACCTCATCGCTCGCAAAGACGCGACCCATGGCCACCCGCCCCTTGCGCCACCGAATCCTGCTCGCGCTCCTGCTCGGAGCCGCGGGATTCGCCGTCAACCTGTTCCGATTTGAAATCTTCTTCAACGTGGATTTCATCTTCGGTTCGGTGTTCGCGATCCTGGGCATCCTGTTCGCCGGTCCCCTGGTCGGCGGGGGCGCGGCCCTGGTCGCCAGCAGCGCCACCCTCCTGCTCTGGAATCATCCCTGGGGCATGGCCATCGCGACGGGCGAGGCCCTCTGGGTCGGCTGGCTGGTTCGGCGCCGCACCTGGGACGTGCTGCTGGCGGATCTCCTCTACTGGCTGCTGCTCGGCGCGCCGCTCATCTGGGCCTGCTACCAGCAGGGCCTCCACGCGGAACCCAGCACCACGCTCCTGGTCATCCTGAAGCAGACCGTCAACGGGCTGGTGAACACGCTCCTGGCCAGCCTCATCCACAAGCTCTGGCGTTCCCGGTGGCACCCGGAAGGCGCTCCCCGCCCGGCGTTCCGTCCCGTGGTTTTCGCCACCCTGGTGTCGCTCGTGACCTTCCCGGGCCTCCTCTTCCTGGCGGCCTTCCTGCGGCGGGAGATCCAGCATGAGGAACAGCTGCTGGTGCGGCGGAGCCTTGAGCTGAATGAAGTGACCCGCCTCGCCCTCGGCAACTGGATCGGGGACCAGCAGCAGGCCATCGCCTCCCTGGCGGCGCTCGTGGCGCGCACGGACTTGAGCGCCGCGGATCGCCAGCGGGCCACCGAGATCGTGGACGACGCATCGCCAGCCTTCACGCACGTCGGCGTCCTGAACGCCAGGGCCATCGTGACCGCCTGCAGCCCGCGCCTCGACGCGGTCGGCCAATCGGTGATCGGGCGGGATTGCTCGGATCGCCCCTACCTTCCCATCCTCAAGACCACCCTCAAGCCCTACATCTCCGACCTCGTCCCGGGGCGGGTGGTCCCTCGGGAACCCATTTTCCCGCTGCTGGCCCCCGTGGTGCGGGAGGGCCTCTACGCCGGCTACTGCATCGGCATCACCGACACGGAGCCCATCCGGGATGTGCTCCAGACCCTTGCGGGCAGGGACGGCGCCCAGCTGACCCTGGTGGACCGCCAGGGCCAGGTGGTGGCCAGCACCCGGCCTGGCCTCCGGCCCATGACGCCCTTCCACACCCTTCCAGGTGAGATCCAATCCCTGGGTCGGGGGGTCCAGCACCACATTCCGCCCCACCGCCCCGGCCGCAGCCGGATGCAACGCTGGAGCCAGTCGGAGGTCGTCCGCGCGGCCACCCTCCGTCCCGATCTTCCGTGGACGGTGGTGGTGGAACTCCCCTTCGCGCCGCTGATCACCACCCTCACCCGCATCAGCATCCGCGGCCTGGGCACGCTGCTGGTGCTCGTCCTGGCCACCATGGCCCTGGCCCATGCGCTCAGCCGGAGTTTCACCCAGGCCATCGCCCACCTGGAAGCCGCCACCCGCGCGTTCCCCGCCCTGCTGCGCGAAGGGCCCGGGCAGCGACTGGCCCTGCCGCCCAGCGGGATCGAGGAGATGCACCGCCTGAACCTGCGGTTCGAACAGATGACGGAGGTCCTGCATATCTCCTTCGGGGAGCTGGGCGCCCTCAAGGACAGCCTGGAAAGGCGCGTCACCGCCCGCACCGCCGAGCTCCAGGCCGCCCTGGATGCCATCAAGACCCTCCAGGGCATCATCCCCATCTGCGCCTCGTGCAAGAAGATCCGCGATGACAAGGGCGCCTGGAACCAGCTGGAGGCCTACATCTCCGCCCACACGGACGCCGCGTTCACCCACGGCATCTGCCCGGAGTGCGCCCGCCGCCTCTACCCCGAGATCCACCTCGGAAAAGAAGCGACCAGCTGACCTACACTTGAGCGATGCCGACGCCCCTGCCCCCCGACTGGACCGATCGCCTGGCGCTGGACCGCGCCCACGTGTGGCACCCCTTCACGCAGATGAAGGTGCACGAGGCCGATCCACCCGTGCCGGTGGTGGGCGGCGAAGGCTGCGACCTGCTGCTGGCGGACGGAACCCGCGTGCTGGATGGCATCTCCAGCTGGTGGACCTGCCTGCACGGGCACTGCCACCCGCGCCTCATGGGCGCGCTGGAGCGCCAGTCAGGGCAGCTGGACCACGTCATGTTCGCCGGCTTCACCCACGAACCCGCGGTCGAGCTGGTGATCCGGCTGCGCCGCCGCCTGCCCGCAAACCTCACCCGGGCCTTCTTCTCCGACAACGGCAGCACCGCCGTGGAGGTGGCCCTGAAGATGGCCTTCCAGGCCCAGCTCCAGCGGGGCGAGCCGGGCCGCACGCGCTTCGGGGCCCTGCGCCACGGCTACCACGGCGACACCCTGGGCGCCGTGGGCGTGGGTGAGCTGGAGAACTACCTGACGGGTCTCTTCCGGCCCCTGCTGCTGGCTTGCGAGCGCGTGGAGGTGCCGGAGGATCCCCGCCGCGAGCTGGAGGGCGATGCCACGGGCTGGCCGGAGCGGCTGGAGGCCGCCCGCGCAGCGCTTCGCGCCTTCTTCGCGGAGCACGGCGAACGCCTGGCCGCCTTCATCGCCGAACCGCTCCTCCAGGCCGCGGGGGGCATGCGCATGTGGCCGCCCGAGCTGCTCCAGGAACTCCGGACCCAGTGCGATGCCCATGGCGTCTATCTCATCGCCGACGAGGTCATGACGGGCTTCGGCCGCACGGGCACCTTCCTCGCCTGCGAACAGGCGGGGGTGGCGCCGGACCTGCTCTGCCTCTCCAAGGGCCTCACCGGCGGCACGCTGCCGCTCTCGATGACCTGGGCCACGGAGGCGCTCTACGGCCTTTTCTGGGGCGAGCCGGAATCGGGCCGGGCCTTCCTCCACGGCCACAGCTACACCGCCAATCCCCTGGCCTGCGCCGTGGCCTGCGCCAGCCTGGCCCTCTTCGACGACGAGCCGGTGCTGGCCCAGGCGGCCGAACTGTCCGCGGCCATGGCGGACACCTTCCGCATCCTCGCCGCCCATCCCGCCGTGCGCCAACCCCGGGTGCTGGGCACCGTGGGCGCCTGCCGTCTCGTGGATCCCGCCACGGGCCAGGCCCATCCCGCCGAGGAGCGCTTCGGCTGGACGCTCCACCGCCGGGCGCTGGCGCACGGGCTGCTGGTGCGCCCCATGGGCGACTGCCTCTACCTCTTGCCGCCCCTCAGCACACCGCCGGACCGGCTGCGGGAAGCGGGGGAGACGCTGCTCGCCCTGCTGGACTGATGCGCCGCGCCCTGGCCGCGCTGCTGCTGGCCCCCGCCCTGGTGGCCCAGGGCCTCACCTCCGGAGCCCTGCGGGGCGTGGTCCGCGCCGCCGACGGAACCCCCCTCGCCGGGGCGCGCCTCGACCTGGTGGAGCTTCGCACGGGCCGCCATCACCCGGGCACCACCGGTCCCGATGGCACCTTCCGCTTCACGGGCCTGGAACCGGGCCCCTGCCGCCTGACGGTGACGGCCGCCGGCTTCGCGGGTCAGCGCCTGGCGGGCCTGGAGATCCGGACGGGAGCGGAGCCGGATCTGCCCGTGGAGCTGATTCCCATGGAGTCGGACCTGGTGCTTGACACGGACGCCCCGAAGGAACTGGGCGCCGGAGACGGCCTGCGGAGCACCCGGCTGCCGGCCGCCTTGCTCCGGGCCCTGCCCCTGCGGACCCGGAGCCTGGCGGAGCTGGGCGATCTCGGCCCCTGGCCCGCCCCCCCGCCCTCCGCCCTGTGGGTGGATGGCCTGGACCTCGGCGCCTCGGGGCCCGGGTCATCGCCCCTCGGGCCCGAAGCCCTGGCGGAGGCGCGGATCCTCTCCGGCGGCGGGGACGCGGAACAACCCGGGATGGAGGCCCTCCTGGCCACCACCCGGGGCGGCGGCAACACCTTCGAGGGCCAGGCCCAGGCGCTGTGGGGACCGGCGGCCGGCGGGGCCGGCGACCGCCGCTCCACCCGGCTCACCGCCTCCGGCCCCCTGCGGCGCGACCGGCTGTTCGTGGCCCTGGCCGGGGATCGCGAGGCTCCCGGCGCAGGCGCCACGACCACCCGCGGGGCGCTGCGCGTGGACTGGCTGCCCACCGAGACCCAGCAGGCGACCCTTCGCCTCCTTGACGCTGAGGGGCCGGACCGCGACCAGTCCCTGGCCCTGAGCCACCGCTGGGCGCCCGGCCCTGGCTTCGTGCAGGAAACCCGCTTCCAGCTCCGCAGCGTCCAGGCCCCGGGCCTCCCCACCGCGCGGGTCTGGGAGGCGGGGGAAGTCCTGGGCCTGGCCCTGGGCGCCCACGACCTGCAGGCCGGCGGGGATCTCCAGCAACTCCGCTCGGAGGCGCAACCGGGGGCCGCGGGGCGCCGGGCCGGGCTGTTCCTCCAGGACGGCTGGCGCGTGACCCCCTCCTTCACCCTGCGCCTGGGCCTGCGCAACGACCGGGCAGTGGATCCGGCGGGGGGCGCCCGGGGCGGGACGTCCCCGCGCCTGGCCTTCCGCTGGCGACTCAGCGATCGCCTCAGCCTCACGGGCAGCCACGGCCGCTTCCTCGATCCGGCGCCGCTGGTGGTGCTCGGCCCGCCCCCCCCGGCCTGGTCCGACCGCCGGGAGAGCCGCCTGGGCCTCGCGTTCCGGCCCCTCCCCGATCTGGTCCTCACCACCGAGGCCCGCCTGGCCGAAGGCCGCCTGGCCCCCGGCGGCGGGGACCGGGACCGGCTCCAGGGGGCGACCTTCGGCGCCCGCTGGCAGGTGGGCGAGGCCCTGGCCTTCGCCACGAGCTGGACCGCGGCCCGCACCCGCCCCGGCCTTCCCGGCGGCATCCCGGAGGGCACCCTGCGCCGCCTGCGACTCTGGGCCACCTGGGACACGGGCGACCGGGCCTCGCCCTGGAGCCGGGACTGGAGCCTGGCCCTGGTGGGGCGCCTCCAGTCCGGAGCGGAACCCTTCAGAGAGGATCCGACCGCGCCCAGCGGCGCGCCGGTGCTGGACCTCCGTCTGGCCCGCACCCTGGGCGGATCGCGCCTGCGGATCGCCGCGGTGGTGGAGGCCTTCGATCTCCTGGACCGCACCCGGCCGCCCCTCGGCGCCGGCGTGGAAGCTGGCCGCCGCGTCCAGATCGGCCTCCGGGGCAGCTTCTGATCCCGGGTTGCCTTCGCCGGATTGCCAAGGGGTACGAGCCCGCCCCTGTCACGCGCCGCCGGGTTCCGGCACCTCACCTTTCACGCGGGGGGCGGCGATGCGGAGCGGGCGGTGGATCCTGGCCATGGGCGCCCTGGCGGGCTCCCTGCTGCTGGCGTACGGCACCACCCGCATCCCCCGCCCCGAGGAGGCACGCCCTGTGGAACCCATGAAGCCCGGCGACCCGGATCTGAAGCAGCGGCTGACTCCGATGCAGTACCACGTCACCCAGGAAGCGGGCACCGAGCCCCCCTTCCAGAACGCCTACTGGAACAACCACCGGGAGGGCCTCTACGTGGATGTGGTGGACGGCCGCCCCCTGTTCTCCTCGAAGGACAAGTTCGATTCCGGCTGCGGGTGGCCCAGCTTCACGAAGCCCCTGGACCCCTCAGACGTGAAGGAGGACCGGGATACCAGCCACGGCATGCTCCGCACCGAGGTGCGCAGCGCGGGCGCCAACAGCCACCTCGGCCATGTCTTCGACGACGGGCCGAAGGAGCAGGGTGGCCTCCGGTACTGCATCAACAGCGCCAGCCTCCGCTTCATCCCGGTGGAACAGCTGGCCGAGGAGGGCTATGCCCGGTTCCTGCCCCTCTTCGGCCGGCCGGTACCGAAGGAGGAACTGGCCACCCTGGCGGGCGGCTGTTTCTGGGGCATGCAGGAGCTGCTGCGCCAGCAGCCGGGGGTGATCCGCACGGAAGTGGGCTACACCGGCGGCACGGTGCCGAACGCCACCTACGAACACCACGAGGGCCACGCCGAGGCGGTGGAGGTCTGGTTCGATCCATCGAAGACCAGCTACGAGGCCCTCCTGAAGTTCTTCTTCCGCATCCACGACCCCACCACCCTGGACCGCCAGGGCAACGATGTGGGCACGTCCTACCGCAGCGCGATCTTCACGCACAGCGAGGAGCAGCGGCGCGTCGCCGAGCAGGTGAAAGCCGAGGTCGAGGCGAGCGGCGCCTGGAAACGGCCCATCGTCACCGAGATCGTACCTGCGGGCCCCTGGTGGAAAGCGGAGGCCTACCACCAGGACTACCTGGTCAAGCACCCCGGCGGCTACACCTGCCACTACGTGCGGCCCTTCCATTTCGGGTGACCCCCACGAGGGGTGTCCCGGCGGAACCCTTCGGATTCAGGTTCCCGGAATCCGTGCCGATCGGTGATCATTGGCGGCCAAACCCATGCCCCGTGCTCCCTTCTGGTCCCTCCGGTCGCACCTGCTCCTGCTGGTCGCAGTGGTCGTGCTGCCGGCACTGGTGGTCATCGCGGTGGTGGGGCCCAATACGTTCGACCTGGCCCAGAGCCTGATCCTGCTGGCCCTGGCCGCCCTCCTGGCCCTGGCACTCGGGTGGCTGTTCGGCGACCGGATCCTGCTGGCCCCCCTGCGGGCGCTGATCACCCATGTCGCCCGGGTGGAACGCGGGGATCTGGGCGCCCCGCCCACCGGCCTGGCCAACCGGCGTACGGAAATCGGCCGGCTGGCCCAGGCCTTCGAGGCCATGGAGGAGGCCCTCCATGCCCGCGAACAGGCGCGGCAGGCCGCCGAGGATGCCCTCCGCGCCAGCGAGGAACACTACCGGATCATCTTCAACGAGGCCCCCATCGGGATCTTCCACTTCGATACCCGTTCGGTGATCCAGGAGAGCAACCAGGCCTTCCTCGATCTCCTGGGGGCCGATCGCTCGGCGCTCCACCACTTCTCCATGTTCGAGCGGGTCCAGCATGCCGGTGTCCGCCAGGCCATCCAGGCGGCTCTGGAGGGGCGGATCGGGGAGGCGGTCGGGGAGTACGTCTCGGTCACCGCGAACCGCCGGGTGATGACGCGCCTGCTCACCTATCCCATCTGGGGCACCGATGGCCATCTGCTCGGGGGCATCGGCCTCACGGAGGACATGACGGCGCGGGAGCATGCCGAATCCGCGCTCAGGGAGAGCGAACGGAGGCTGGATCTGTTCTTCGCCCGCTCTCGGGATGCCTACTACATCGCCATGCTGGATGAGCCGCTGGACTGGAGTGGCGGGATCGCCCGCGAGGCCGCGGTGGAAGCGGCCCTGGACCGCCAGCGTTTCACCCGGACCAATCCCGCCCTGGCAGCCCAGCTGGGCATTCCCGAGAGCGAACTGGCCGGCTGGACCCTCCGCGATTTCTATCGCCAGGAGCCGGAAGCCGCCACCCGCGACATGCAGGCGCTCCTGGACCAGGGGCACCTCTGGCGGGAACGCAGGGAAATCCAGCCCCATGGCCAGACCCTGTGGATCGAGTGGGACCGGATCTGCTTCTTCGATGCGGAGGGCCGCATCCTGGGCCATTTCGGGATCCGGCGGGATGTCACGGACCGCAAACGCACAGAGCAGATCCTCCGCGAGAGCGAGCAGACCACCCGCAGCCTCTTCGACGCCGTGAACGATGCCATCTTCGTCCACGACCTGGAGACCGGCACCATCCTCGATGTCAACGGGCGGGCCACCGAGATGTACGGCTACCCCCGCGAGGCATTCCCCGGGCTTTCGGTGGGGGACATCAGCGAGAACACGCCTCCCTACACCCAGGCCGAGGCCCAGGCCTGGATGCGCAAGGCCGCCGCCGGATCCCCCCAGGTCTTCGAATGGCGCTGCCGCGACCGCTCGGGCCGCGCGTTCTGGGTCGAGGTGAACATGCGCCGCGCCACGATCGGGGGCCAGGACCGCATCCTGGTCGCCGTGCGGGACGCCGAGGCCCGGCGGAGCGCCGAGGCGGCCCTGCGCGATGCGGAAGCCCGCTACCAGGGCCTGTTCGCGAACTCGCCGGATTCCATCTTCTGGATCGGGGTTCCGGACCAGGGCCCCTTCGTGGTGGAAAGCCTGAATCCCGCCCAGGAGGCGGTGCTGGGACGCCCCGCCCGCGAGATCGTGGGACGCCCCCTGCACGAATGGCTGCCCGCTCCCATCGCGGCGCGGCTCACGGCCAACTACCGCCACTGCCTGGAGACGGGTCATCCGATCTCCTATGAGGAACCCCTGGATCTGGGCTCCGGCCACCGCATCTTCCAGACCCTCCTGGTGCCCGTGCGGAATCCGGAAGGCCGCTTCCACCGGATCGTGGGCATCAGCACCGATATCACCGAACGGCGGCGCGCGGAGGAGGAAGGGCTGGAGCAGGAGCGCCTCTTCCGCCTGCTCTTCGAGCGTTCCGGCGACGCGAACCTGCTCATTGACGGGAACCACTTCGTGGACTGCAACCAGGCCACGGTGGACATCCTGGGCGCGCCGGACCGCGCCTCGGTGCTGGGTGCGCACCCCTCGGCGATCTCGCCCCCCTTCCAGCCCGACGGCCGTGCGTCGAAGGAGAAGGCCGACGAGTTGATCGCGACCGCCCACCGCCTGGGCAGCCACCATTTCGAGTGGATGCACCGGAAGCTGGATGGGACCGACTTCCCCGTGGACGTCCTGCTGACCGCCATCCCGTGGAAGGGCAAGCAGATCCTCCACACGACCTGGCGGGACCGCACCGAGGCCCGCCAGGCGGAAGCGCAGCGGCGCACCCTGGAAGCGCAGTTCCAGCAGGCCCAGAAACTGGAGAGCCTGGGGGTACTGGCGGGCGGCATCGCCCACGACTTCAACAACCTGCTCACCGCGGTGCTGGGCAACCTCAACCTCGCCCAGTTCAACCTGAACCCGGAATCCCCAGCGGCTCCCTTCCTGGAGAGCGCGGAACGGACGGTGCTGAAGGCCTCCGATCTCACCAAGCAGATGCTGGCCTATTCCGGCAAGGGGCGCTTCGTGGTGAAGCTCCACGACCTGAACACCGTGGTCTCCGAGATGACCCATCTCCTGCGCGTGTCCATCTCCAAGAAGGCCTCCCTCCGCCTCAACCTGCCCGAGGGGCTGCCCCCGCTGGAGGCGGATGGCGCCCAGCTCCAGCAGGTGATCATGAACCTGGTCACCAACGCCTCGGACGCCCTGGGGGACCAGGAGGGCACCATCGCGATCAGCACGGGGACAGCCCAACTCGATGCGGCCACCCTCGCCTCCATCTTCCCCACCCAGACGCTCCAGCCCGGCCCCTACGTGACCCTGGAGGTGGGCGATACCGGCCAGGGCATGACCCAGGAGGTGATGGCTCGCATCTTCGATCCCTTCTTCACCACCAAGACCACGGGCCGGGGCCTGGGCCTGTCGGCCATGCTGGGCATCCTGAAGGGGCACAAGGCGGGCCTGAAGGTGTACAGCGAGGTGGGCCGCGGCTCCACCTTCAAGGCCTTCTTCCCGGCCGCGCCCGGCAGCCTGCCGTCCCCGGAAACCCGGGAACCGGCCCGGGTTTCTGCGCTGGCCGGCACCGTGCTGCTGGTGGATGACGAACCCTCTGTCCTGAACACCATCGGCCCCGCGCTGGAGGCGCTCGGCCTGCGGGTGCTGCTCGCCCGGGACGGACAGGAGGCCGTGGAGCGCCTCCTGGAGGATCCCCGCGCCATTGACCTCGTGCTGATGGATCTCACCATGCCCCGCCTGGACGGCAAGGAGGCCTTCCAGGCCATGCGCCGGATCCGGCCGGACCTCCGCGTGATCCTCAGCAGCGGCTACAACGAGCAGGAATCCGTCCAGTCGTTCCTGGGCCGGGGACTCGCCGGCTTCCTCCAGAAGCCCTACACCCTGGAGGCCCTGAGGACCGCCCTGCGGAAGGCCCTGGAACCCTGAACAGACGCGGTGCAGAGAGGAACCTCGCGCATCTCTGTCAGATGTGGAGGTGCACGAGGGGGGACATCGCGAGCCGAAGGCGAGCAGGCGGTCCCCCCTCGTTCATATCAGCCCTCCGGATCCCGCCGGAGGCGCACCACCTGCTGCGGATAGGGAATCTCGATGCCCGCCTCCCGAAAGGACAGCAGGATGCGCTTCCGCAGTTCCCGCGCCACTTCCCACTGCTTCGCCGGCGCCGTCTTGGTGAGGGTGCGCAGGGTCACGGCGCTGTCACCCAGGGCCTCCACGCCCAGCACCTGGGTGGGCTCCAGCACGCGATCCGGCCATTCTTCGGACAGTTTTTGTCCAATTCGTTGCAGCAGCTCGATGGCCGCGTCGAAATCCGTGTCATAGCCCACGCCCACATCCACCTGGGCCCGGGCGAACTCCTTGGAGAGCACCACCACCCGCACCACGGAGCCATTGGGGATGAAGTGCGCCCTGCCTTCCGCATCGCGGATCTGGGTCACGCGCAGGGTCATGCGCTCCACCGTGCCCGTATGCTTCTCATCCACGCTGATGATGTCGCCCACGCCGAACTGGTTCTCCATGAGCAGGAAGAACCCGCTGATCACATCCTTCACGAGGCTCTGGGCGCCGAAGCCCAGGGCCACGCCCGCGATGCCGGCCCCGGCCACCAGGGGACCGATGTTCACGCCGAACTCCTGGAGCGTCATCAGCAGGAAGAACACCACCGCCAGGATGCGGGCGGTGTTGTTGAGTACCGAACCCAGCGTCTCCGCCCGGCGCTCCGCGTCCGAGGTGGTGCTGTCGTCGCCATCGTCCACCGCCTTGCGGACCGCGTGGGACAGGAGCTTCACGCTCCACAGGATGGCCAGGCAGGCGCCCGCCACCATGGCCAGGTGCTCCAGGCGCGCCCAGCCCGTGCGGTCCATCCAGGCGAGGAGGTGATCGAAGCGATGGGTCCCGGTCTTCAGGAGGGGCTGGAGGGCGTCGGTCGCGTCACACATCAGGCTCATGGACACGATCATGCCCACCTGGCGCCCGGGCCATCAACCCGAAGCGGGGCTCCGCGTTCACATCGGCAGGCGCGTGCAGACACTTGGCCGTGGCCCGCCCTTGGGCGAACCTCGCCCGCACCGGCAGCACTTCCACCGGCGCCTGAGGCGCGATAAATCAAGTCAGGCCCCCGCGCTGCCGATGGATTTTTTACGACATGCCCCATCGCCGCCCGGAGGTCTGGCTTATGTTTGCCTGGGCCTCCTGCACACCCGCGAGGTTCCATGAACCGCGACCATCGCCAGGAACTCCTCGACGCCATCCAGCAGGCGGATCGGGCAGGCGCCAACGCCATCATCCAGGACTGGGCCGCAGGCCACTCGTACCAGCAGGTGGTGTCGGACCTGCTTTCGCCCACGCTGGAGACCTTCGGCCGGCTGTGGGCGCACCGGGAGCTCGGCTTCTCCCTGGCCACGGGCTACGTGGCGGCCAAGGTGGCCGAGGATGTGCTGGCCCGGCTGCTCGAAGAGGCCGGCGCCCGCGGGGAGGCCCAGGCAACCCTCAAGGGGCCGGTGGTGCTGGGGAACGTGGAGGATGATTTTCATCCCCTGGGGCGCAAGATGGTGGGCGCCTTCCTGCGGGCGGATGGCTGGGAGGTGCATGACCTCGGGGTGGATGTCAGCCCGGCCCAGTTCCTGGACGCAGCGGAGGCGCAGGGCGCCCGGGTGATCGGGGCCTCGGCGATGATGTACACCACCGCGAAGAACGCCGCGAAGCTCCGCGAGGAACTGGAGCGGCGCGGCCAGGCGGGCCGGATCCAGCTGGCCCTGGGCGGCGCAGTGTTCAAGCTCCGGCCGGAGCTGGTGGCGACCTTCGGCGGCGATGGCACCGCCCCCAGCGCCGTCGAGGCCCCGGCCCTGTTCGAGCGGCTCTGGCAGTGCGCCACGGCCCAGAGGGGGGAGGGCGCGCCATGAACAGCCTTGAGCGGGTGCTGGCCGCCCTCCAGGGCCAGCCTGCCGACCGGCCGGCCTTCCTCCTCAACGCGGGCCTCTACGGGGCCCGCCTCACAGGCGCCCCCCTGGCGGAGCACTACCGCGATCCCCGCCGCTTCGCGGAGGGCCAGATGGCCATCCGCGAGACCTTCAGCCCCGACCTGCTGATCAGCCCGTTCATGCTGGCGGGCGTGGGCGCGGCCTTCGGGAGCCGGATGAGCGAGCCCCGGCGCAACCCACCCAACGTGGCCGCCTTCGCCGCCCCTTCCGCCGAGGCGGCCCTGGCCCTGCCCCTGCCGGATGTGGACAGCCATCCCCAGCTGCTCTACCTGCGGGAGAGCGTGCGCATCCTGGCGCGGACCTACGCGGGAACGGTGCCCATCATCGGCCTGCTGGCCAGCCCCCTGGACCTGCCGCCCGTCATCATCGGCCTGGAAGCCTGGCTGGATGCCCTGCTCTTCCAGCCGGACGCGGCCCGGGCCCTCCTGGACCGCCTCACGCCGTTCTTCGTGGCCCTGGGCCGCGCCCTGCTGGCGGACGGCGCCACGGCCCTGGCCATCACCGCCAACCTCGCCAGCCCGTTCATGGTGCCGGAAGCCATCGCCCGGGAGTTCGGCCGGCCCGGCCTGGAGCGGGCCCTGGCGGACCTGCCGGGCCCCGTGATCCTCCACCACGGCGGCTGCCCGCTGCTGCCGCACCTGACGGGCTTCCTCGCCCTGCCGAACACCGCCGGCTATGTGCTCGCCCCCGGCGAGGATCCCGCTCAGGCGCGGGAGATCCTGGGCGCGGGCCCCCTGTTGCTGGGCAACCTGGATGGCCCCGGCCTGGGCGATCTCACGCCCGAAGCGGTGGGCGAGCGGTGCGACCACGTACTGGCCCAGCGGGGTGCCGACCACCAGTTCATCCTGGCCACCTCGGACGCGGACATCCCGCTGGACACGCCGCCGGAGTGCCTCCAGGCCATCACCGAGGCCGTCTGCCGGGCGGGACGCGTACCGATATGACCGCCAGCACCCGCCCCATTCGCTGCATCGCCTGCTCGATCTTCAAGAAGGAGATCGAGGCGCTGCGCGCTGCTGGACGGCTCGACCTGCCGGTGGACTACCTCCCTTCCATGCTCCACATGGTGCCGGAGCGCCTGGAGACCCGCCTCCAGACGGCCCTGGCCGAGGCCCGCCCGGAAGGGGCTGGGGCCACAGTCGTGTTCGCCTACGGGGACTGCTGCGGGCACATGGAGGAACTTGCGGAAGGCCCGGGCCTGGCCCGATCCGAAGGCATCAACTGCTGCGAGATCATCCTGGGCTCTGACACCTACCGGACGCTCCGCCGGGAGGGCGCCTTCTTCCTCATGCCCGAATGGGCCCTCGGCTGGAAGCAGATCTTCGTGAACCAGCTCGGCCTGCTGGGCCCCTGTGCGCGGGAGTTCATGCGCGAGATGCACACACGGCTGGTCTACCTCGACACGGGGATCCTGCCCGTGCCCGAGGCGGAACTGGCGGAAGCCAGCGCCTTCCTTGGCCTGCCGGTGGAGGTGCGGCCCGTGTCCCTGGATCCGCTCCTGGCCAGCCTCGAGCAGGCCGCCCACGCTGCGAGGGCCCATGACGCCGAATGAGCCCCACCCGCTGGATGGCGCCGCCATCCAGTTCATGGTCCTCGACTTCCTCGACCAGATCCTCACCTACTCGGAAAACCCCGGGGAGATGGGACGCTTCGTCGTGCGGCAGCTCCGGGAGCTGATGGGCGCCCGGGCGGTGCTGCTCCTCCAGCATGGCCCCGACCCCCTGGATGGCACCGCCCGGATCGTGGCCCTGGAACCCGAGCGGGCGAGGAGCACCCTGCGGCTCGACCCCCTCCTGCGCCTGGTGGCCCGCCACCCGGACCAGTCCGGGGCCCAGGTCTTCACCCGGACGAAAGCCGATCCCGGGGACGCGGAGCTGCTGGCGATGTTGGGGCTGGAGAGCCTGAGCCTGACGCCCCTCCGGGCCGGGGAGCACCGGGTCGGCAGCCTGGCGACGCTGGAGCACCTGGATCTCCAGCGCAGCGATGATGTGCTGCGCCTGCTGGGCCTGCTGTCCCCGGTCTTCGCCCTCATCCAGCGCAGCACGTTCCAGTTCCAGGCCCAGGAAGCCACGGTGCAGGCCCAGGCGGAGGAATACGAGGCCCTGTGGCAGACCAACCTGGACGGCATCCTCATCGTGGGCCCGGACGACCGGATCCGTTCGGCCAACGCGGCCTACCTGCGGATGTCCGGCTACACCCTGGAAGACATCCAGGGCAGGCACATGTCCGAACTCGACGCCGACGAGACCCCGCCCGAGACCTCCGAGCGCACCCGGCAGATCATCCGCGAAGGATCCTCCCGCTTCTCCGCCCGCCACCGCCGGAAGGACGGCAGCGTCTATCCGGTGGAAGTGTCCACCACCTACGTGCCCGGTCGCGAACTGCTCCTCGGCTTCATCCGGGATCTCACGGACCGGGTGGCCGCCGAGAACGCCCTGCGGGCCAGCGAGGCCCGCCACCGGGAGCTGGTGGAGATCCTGGGCGAAGGCATCTCCCTGACCGGTCTGGACGAGACCTTCCAGGTGGCGAATCCCGAAGCGGAGCGGATCTTCGGCGTCGGGCCGGGCGGCCTCGTCGGGCGGAACCTCCGCGAATTCCTGGACGAGGCCCCCTGGCAGAGCGTGCGGAACTACACGGATCGCCGCAGGCAGGGGGAATCCGACACCTACCAGCTCGAGATCCGCCGTGCGGATGGCGCCCCGCGCATGCTGCAGATCACGGTGACCCCCCAGCGGGATGCCCAGGGGCAGATCATCGGCAGCCTGGGCGTCTTCCGGGACATCACCGAGGAGCTGAAGCTCCAGGAAGCCCTGCGGCTGGCCCACAAGATGGAGAGCCTGGGCCATCTGGCCAGCGGCGTCGCCCATGACATGAACAACGTGCTGGGCGCCATCCTCGGCCTGTCCAGCCTGCAGCTCACCCTCCAGCCCGAGGGCACGCCCCTCCACCGCACCTTCCAGACCATCACCCACGCCTGTCTGCGGGGCCGGAACATGGTGAAGGGACTGCTCGATTTCGCCCGCAAGGACATGGCCGGGCCGCGCGCCCTGTGCCTGGGCGAGCTCATCCAGGAGGAGGTGCGCCTGCTGGAACGCACGCTCCCCGCGAACATCCAGGTCCACCTGGAACTGGATCCCGGAGCCGGCTTGATCCAGGGCGACCCGGACGCCCTGGGCCTCATGCTCATGAACCTCTGCGTGAACGCCAAGGACGCCATGCCCGAGGGGGGCCGGCTGACCCTGGCCACCCGCGCCCTGTCGCCGCAGGAAACGCTCCTGACCGTGGCCGACACCGGAACCGGCATGCCCCGGGAGGTACTGGAGCACGCGCTGGACCCGTTCTTCACCACCAAACCCCACGGCAAGGGGACGGGACTCGGCCTCTCCCAGGCCTACAGCACGGTGAAGGCCCACCGGGGCAGCCTGGAGATCCTCAGCCGGCCCGGGGAAGGCACCACCCTGAGGATCCGCTTCCCGACCGTGTCCGGATCCCTCAGCGCCCCGCCCCCGGAGGCCTCCGCCAGCCCCCGCACCGCCATCGGCCATCAGGTGCTCCTGGTGGATGACGATGAGCTGGTCCAGGCGGCGGTGGCCTCCCAGATCGAAGTCCTCGGCCACAAAGCCCTGATTGCCGCCTCCGGCGAGGAGGCCATGGATCTGATCGCCCAGGGGCACCATCCCGCGATCGTGCTGCTGGACATGAACATGCCCGGGTGGGGCGGAACACAGACCCTGCCGAAGCTGCGGGCCGCGCTGCCCGATGTGCCGATCCTGCTGTCCACGGGTCGGGCCGATCAGGGCGCCATCAACCTCGCCCAGGCCCATCCTGGCGTCGCCATCCTGCCCAAGCCCTTTCGCCTCGAAGAGCTACGGGCCGCGTTCGCGCAGGCCCTGCAAGCCGGCCAGAATTAGGCCCTAGGCGAGATCCGCCCCCCGCTCCGCCAGAAGGGCCCGAAGCACCGAGCGGTGGCACCTCGCCTCGTCGGCGCAGTAGCAGCCCACGGAAAAGTCCGTCTGCTTCGAGAGGGCCGCCAGAAAATCCAGCAGCCGCGCCCGCTCGATCTGAGCCATCTCCGCCCGGTACTTCCGCAGGAACCTGCGCCACTGGGCCTCAGTTTCCGCGGCCTGCGCCTCCTTCACCAGGGCCTCGCTGGGCGCCAGTTCCGGCATCCACACATCATAGAAATCCCGCGAGGCGAACTCCGCCTTGGGCACGCCCCGCGGCGGTCGCCGCACCGTCCCCAGCCGCAGGCCCTCGCCCACCACCCGCGGACTGCCCAGCCGCACCACCCGGATCGCCATGGGAGCCTCCGCACACCCAGCCTGCCAGAAAAAGGGCGGCCCCGCAGAGCCGCCCTTCCTGGAGAACCACGGGGTTCAGCCCATGTAGGGATACCGGTAGTCCGTGGCCGGCACGAAGGTCTCCTTGATGGTACGGGCGCTGATCCAGCGGAGCAGGTTCAGCATGGAGCCGGCCTTGTCGTTGGTGCCGCTGGCGCGGGCACCGCCGAAGGGCTGCTGGCCCACCACCGCGCCGGTGGGCTTGTCGTTGACGTAGAAGTTGCCCGCGCAGTTGCGCAGGTGCGCGATGGCCTGCTGCACGGCGTAGCGGTCCTGGGCGAACACGGCGCCGGTGAGGGCGTAGGGGCTGGTGGTATCCACCAAGTCCAGCGTCTCCTCCCACTTCGTCTCGTCGTAGACGTGCAGCGTCATCACGGGGCCGAACAGCTCGTCGCACATGGTGCGGTAGCCGGGGGTCTTCGCCTGGATGACCGTGGGCCGCACGAAGTAGCCCTTGCTGTCGTCATACTGGCCGCCCACGAGGATGCTGGCGTCGTTCGAGGCCTTGGCCTCGTCAATGGCGTGCTTCTGGTCGCGGAAGGAGTTGGCGTCAATGACGGCGCCCATGAAGTTGGAGAAGTCCTGGATGTCGCCCATCTTGAGGCCCTCGACCATGGGCACGAGCATCTCCTTCACCTTCGGCCACAGGTTGCTGGGCACGTAGGCGCGGCTGGCGGCGGAGCACTTCTGGCCCTGGTACTCGAAGGCGCCGCGGACGATGGCCACCGTGAGCGCCACGGGATCGGCGCTGGGGTGGACCACGATGAAGTCCTTGCCGCCGGTCTCGCCCACGAGGCGCGGGTAGCCCTTGTAGCTCTCCAGGTTCTGGCCGACCGTGCGCCACATGCCGTTGAAGACACTGGTGGAGCCGGTGAAGTGGATGCCCGCGAGCTGGGAACTGGCCAGCACGGGGTTGCCGATGGCGGCGCCGCTGCCGGGCACCATGTTGATGACACCGTCGGGCAGGCCCGCCTCCTTCCAGAGCTTCATGAGGAAGTGGGCGCTGTAGAGGGCGGTGCTGGCGGGCTTCCACACCACCGTGTTGCCCACCAGGGCGGGGGCGGTGGGCAGGTTGCCGGCGATGGAGGTGAAGTTGAAGGGCGTCACCGCGAAGACGAAGCCCTCCAGGGGCCGGTGTTCCAGGCGGTTCCACATGCCCGGCAGGCTCTCCGGCTGCTCGCGGAGGATCTGCTCGTAGTAGTAGCTGTTGAAGCGGTAGAAGTCCGCCAGCTCGCAGGCGCTGTCAATCTCGGCCTGGTGGCAGGTCTTGCTCTGGCCCAGCATGGTGGCGGCGTTCAGCGTGTCGCGGTAGGGGCCGGCCAGCAGATCGGCCATCTTGAGGAAGATGGAGACACGGGCCTCCCAGGGCATGGCGGCCCACTCGGCCTTGGCCTTGGCGGCAGCCTCGACGGCCAGCTTCACCTCGGCCTCGCCGCCCAGGTGCACGTCCGCCAGCACATGGCCGTGCTCGTGGGGCATGACCGCCTTGGCCAGCTTGCCGGTGCGGACTTCCTTCCCACCGATGATGAGCGGGATCTCGATCTTCTGGCCGGCCATCTCCTTGACCTTGGCCGAGAGGCTGGCCCGCTCCGGGGAGCCGGGCGCGTAGCCCTTCACGGGCTCGTTGACAGGATGGGGGACTTTGAAGATGCCTAGGGACATGGATTCACCTCGATGGTTGGACGGATGAAAAAGCTAAAACCACGAAGACCGCGAAGACCACGAACAAGCCCTGTTCATTCTCCTTCGTGGTCTTCTTGTCTTCGTGGTCATTCGTTTTCCAGAAGCACTCAAATATCCAGCGTGATGCCCTGGGCCAGCTCCACCTTGCCGCTGAAGTTGATGACGGTGGTCTGGCGGCGCATGTAGGCCTTCCAGGCATCGGAGCCGCTCTCGCGGCCGCCGCCGGTCTCCTTCTCGCCGCCGAAGGCCCCGCCGATCTCGGCGCCGCTGGTGCCCGCGTTCACGTTGGCCATGCCACAGTCGCTGCCGGTGACGGACAGGAACCGCTCGCTCTCCAGCAGGTCGTTGGTGATGATGGCGCTGGAGAGGCCCTGGGGCACGCCGTTCTGGAGGGCGATGGCCTCGTCAAAGGTGCGGTACTTCATGAGGTAGAGCAGGGGCGCGAAGGTCTCCTCCTTCACGATGTCCAGGTTGCCGGATACTTCCGCGATGGCGGGCGTCACGTAGCAGCCGCCGGGCAGGGCCAGCTTCTCGCCGCCGATGAGCAGCTTGCCGCCCTGGGCCTTCACGGTCTCGATGGCGGCCAGCAGGGTGTCCACGGCGCCGGTGTCCACCAGGGGGCCCATGAGGTTCTTCGCCTCGCGGGGATCGCCGATGGCGGTCTTGCGGTAGGTGTCCAGCAGCCGGGCCTTGAAGGCCTCGTAGATCGTCTCGTGGACCAGCACGCGCCGGGTGGAGGTGCAGCGCTGGCCGGAGGTGCCGATGGCGCCGAAATAGACGGTGCGCAACGCGATGTCCAGATCACCCTTCTCGCTCACGATGACGGCGTTGTTGCCGCCCAGTTCCAGGATCTGGCGGCCGAAGCGCTCCTGCACCAGCTTGCCGACATGGCGGCCGCCGGGGACGGAACCGGTGTAGGACACCAGGGCCACGCGGGGATCGGTGTTGATGAGATCGCCGATCTCGCTGCCCTTGCCGATGGTCAGGCTGCAGATGGCGGGATCGAAGCCGAAGCGGCGCAGCACGGTCTCGGCGATCCTGGTGCAGGCGATGGCCGTCAGCGGCGTCTTGCTGGAGGGCTTCCACAGCACGGTGTCGCCGCAGACCAGCGCGATGGCGGTGTTCCAGCTCCACACAGCCACGGGGAAGTTGAAGGCGGTGATGACGCCCACCACACCCAGCGGATGCCACTGCTCCTGGATGCGGTGCTGGCCGCGCTCGCTGGTCATGGTCAGGCCGTAGAGCTGCCGGGAGAGGCCCACGGCGAAGTCGCAGATGTCAATCATCTCCTGGACCTCGCCCAGACCCTCGCGCAGGGCCTTGCCCATCTCCAGGCTCACGAGCATGCCCAGGGCCTCCTTGTGCTTGCGCAGCTCGTCGCCCAGGGCGCGCACCACCTCGCCGCGCTTGGGGGCCGGCACCTGCTTCCAGGACGCGGCCGCCGCGTGGCAGCGGGCCAGGATGCCATCGAACTCGGCGGCCGTGACGTTGGCGACGGACGCCAGCTTCTCGCCGTTCACGGGGCTCGTCACCACCTGCACCTTGCCGCCGCCCAGCCACTCGCCCGCGAAACCGCCGGGATTCACATCGGAAATCGAAAGAGCCTTCAAGGTCTCCTGCATGGTCATGCCTCCTGGAGACCGTTGTACTCCCCTTCCGGATGCCAACCTAATTCATTCGATTCACGATTGACTTGAATGAGATTCACGATACTCCGGCAGCAGGATGCGGAACCGGCTGCCCTCGCCCACCTGGCTCTCCACCTCCATCCGGCCGCCCGCCTCCTCCACGAGGGCTTTGAGGGAAGGCAGACCCAGGCCGGTGCCCTTTCCGGGGGGCTTGGTGGTGAAGAAGGGGTCGAAGATCCGCTCAAGCACGTCCGGCGCCATGCCGCAGCCCGTATCGGCCACTTCGATCGCCACCCGCGCGGACTCCGAAGCGCTGGGACCGACCTGGATGTCCAGGCGCCCCCCCGCGGGCATGGCATCCACGGCGTTGACCACGAGGTTCACGAGCATCTGCTCCAGGCGGGCACGGGAACTCCGGACGACCAGTGCCATCTCCGGTGGCAGAGAGATCTGCAGGACCACGCTGCGGGGGACCAGCATGCGGAGGGTCTTCTCCACTTCGTCCAGGGCCGCCCGGAGATCCAGTGGCGCCGGGGCTTCCTCCTCCCGGCGCACGAATCCCATGAGGTGGCGGGTCAGGGTGGCGGCCCGCTCAGCGGTATCGGCGATCCGGCCCAGGGATTCCAGATCCGGCGGGCGGCCTTCCTGGGCCTGCAGCACCGCCAACTCCGAAGCCGCTTTCATGACCGCCAGCAGGTTGTTCAGGTCGTGGGCCAGCCCCGCGCCCATCAAGGCCAGCGTGTTCATGCGCTCGGTCCGCAGCAGGGTGTCCTGAGCCTGTTCCAGGGCCCGCGTCCGCGCGTGGACCCGGGCCTCCAGGGTGCGCCGGGCCACCTGGAGATCCTGGATGGCCTGGAACTGGCGCACCATGAGCAGCACCACCAGCAGGAGGAAGATGCCGATGGCCCCCCGCATGAGCTCGAGAGGCGCGCGGGGGAGCAGGTAGGCCAGGGCTGCGACCGCAGCCACCGCGGGCGCGTAGGGCACCAGCCGTGCCAGGCGCGGGTTGAGCGGGGCCTGGGTCTCGGCCGCCAGGGGTTCCCAGGGCGACCAGGCGGCAAGCCCCTGGAACAGGGGGATGGCGCCCACCACGGCCAGCCAGCCGCCCTGTCCCTGGGTGGGGGCGAACCCGGCCACGGTGAACCAGGCCAACCCCAGCAGCCAGGCGAGGGCCGATGCACTCAGCCAGCCGATCGGCCCCCGCAGGAAGCCCATCTGATCCGACAGCAGGAAGACCAGGCTGCCGCCCAGGAGGGCGACATTCAAGTAGTCCACGAGCACCCGCACGGCGATGTCATGGCCGGGGGACTGGAGGGCGGTCCTGAGCCCCAGCAGCCAGAGCAGGAACAGGATGGAGGCCGCGAAGATGAGCCCATCCAGCACCCGCCGCAGCCGCCCGTCCGGATCAGCCCTGCGGGGGAAGCCCACCACCCCCGCCAGGATCAGCACGCCCGAGGCCAGGGTGAGCAGGTTGATCGCCGGCTGGGTCCAGGTGCCCAGGAGGCCATGCGGACCCGGGAGTTCGAGGGCCAGGTTGGGCACCTCCAGCCCCGCCGAAAGGGCGAGCAGGCCCCAGGCCCGGCGTGCCGCGCCCTGGGAGTGCGAGGCCCGGAACGCCAGACTGGCCGAAGCCAGCAGCTCCAGCAGCAGGTAGCCCAGGGGCAGGAAGCGCACCCGCTGGCTGGAGGCCAGAAGCAGGTGAACCAGGGCCACGGCGGCCCAGACCGCCACCAGCAGCATCCGGGCGGTCCGGCCCAGGGGCGAGGCGCCGGACGGCGCCGGGGCCAGGGTCGGACGGGGCGGGCTGAGGGGTGGCACGAATGGTTCTCGGTGGTGAGGTTCACAGTGTAGGAGCTGGAACGGGAACTGCAATGCCAACCCGCAGGGGAGCAGGCAAGGGCATGGCCTTGTTTCCTGTTTCATCCCGTCCGGGTCTGGGATGAATATCATTCATGATCATGAATCCCGCCCTGGACCTTCCCCAGCTCCGCACCTTTTTCACCCTGGCCCAGACCGGCAGCTTCACCGCCTGCGCCCAGCGCCTGAACCGCACGCCATCCGCCATCAGCCACGCCATGGCCAAGCTGGAGGATCTGGCGGGCGTGGCACTGCTCGACCGGCGCGGCCGCGGCCTGTCCCTCACCGAAGAAGGCCGCCGCCTCTACCAGGCCTGCGAGCAGGTCTTCGCCACCCTGGAAGCGGCCGAGGATGATCTGCGGCGGGGGCAGTCCCAGGCCCGGGGCCGCATCCGGTGCGGCGCCACCGTGGAGTTCGGCAGCAGCATCCTGATGAAGCACATGCCCCCGTTCCTGGCGGAGCACCCGGGTCTGGAGGTGGATTTCACCCTCCGGCCGGACCTGCTGGAGCCCCTGCTGCGGGACGAGGTGGACCTGATCATTGACTGCGTCGAGCACCCTCTGCCCGGCCTGAAGAAGGTGCCCCTCTTCCGCGAAACCTACGTGGTGGCCTGCGCCCCCGCCCTCCGCAAGGCCTGCCGGCTGCGGGTTCCGAAGGATCTGGGAACTGCGCCCATCCTGTCTCCGGACAAGGCCGGAGCCTGGTGGAACCGATTCCTGGTGGCCGTGCCCGAGCGCGAGCAGCCCCAGCTGGACCACATCATCGCCGTGGATCACATCCGCGCGATGATCCACGCCGCCGTGGCCGGCATGGGCGTCCTCCTGGCCCCGCGCTATGCCGTGCTGGAGGAGCTGCGCCGCCGCGAGCTGCTGGTGCTCTTCCCGGCCATCCGCCCGGCGGAGGACCGGTTCGCCATCTACCTCAAGAAGGTGCGCGCCGGACAGGAGAAGCTGCAGCGCCTCTGCCGCTACCTCCAGTCCCTGAACCCCGAGGAGTTCGGATCATGACCGGATCTTCCGGCCCGCGTGGTGGCTGAGCGAGATGACCCGGATCATCTTCAGGTTGATGATCGCGAAGCGGACCATCTGCCAGACCAGGCTGGTACGCCTCCAGCGGGTCGGTCCCGTCGGCAGGGTGGCGAAGAAGGCCGTCCGGACCTGGGGAACGGAGGATGGGGTGTAGTGCAGGCGCTCTTCGACCATGGCCTACTCCGGAATCAGGGACCAGAAGGGACGCAACCGCGCCTTGTGCAGGAACATGTGGTGGAGGAGGATCTTGATCCAATGGCCCGCCAGGCCGATCTCGCCGAAGGTGTGGCGCAGATCGCGGCCGTAGTCGGGATAGCGCTCGTAGTCCGGGACGATGGGATAGACCGTCATGGAGGCGGCGGTGCCCGTGAAGGGGTTGTTGCCGGCCGAAGCCACACAGGCAGCGCCCATTTCCGCCATGGAGGCGGTGCGGGTGGGGCCCGGACTGCCCTGGATCATGTCCGTGATGCTGTGGGCCACGGCCTTGGCGATCATGGCCGAAGGCATGCCGGTGCGGGGCGGCGCCGGCGTGATGGGCGTCCCCTTCGGGCTCTGGCGGGGCCGGGAGATGGGATGGGGCGGCGCGAAGGCGATGCCCGCGGCGAACAGGTTCGGATAATCCGGGTTCTGGTAGGTGCGGGGCCAATCCGCGGAACGGAAGGCCTCGTAGGCCTTGGGGGTGTAGTCCCCGTCCACCTTCATGAACCCGCTGGGAGCGAACAGGCGGGCCGTGATGTCGGCCCCGAGGCGGTCCATCGCCTGGAGCCCCACGCCCTTGAAGGGCGGCAGCAGCATGGCCATGTCGAAGGCGATGTCGTGCTCGGCGCCATCCAGGGTCTCGAAGGTGGCCCGGCCCGGCTCCAACCCCTGCACGTGCGCCCGGGTCACCCAGTCCACGCCTCGTTCGGCGAAGAGGGACTCCGTGAAGACCTTGCTCGGCGTGACGTACCCGCCGCGCCGGATATGCACCGCGTCCATCCCGAAATCGCCCACTTCGTACTCGTTGGTGAGGTAGACGATCTCCGCCTTGTCCCGCACGCCCCGCGCCCGCAGTTCGAACTCCAGGTTCACCACGTACTCGAAGGCCGCGCCCTGGCAGGTGCAGGTGCCATGGCCCGTGCCCACCACGAACCGCTTCCGTTCCCCGCGCCGCATGCGCTCCACCAGTTCCAGGAAGGCATCCGCGGCCACCTTGGCGTGGGGCGCCGTGCATACCGAATAGCTGTGGCCTCCGGGCCCCAGGCCCGGCGTGGCGTCGAAGTTGAGTTTCGGCCCGGTGGCATTGAGCAGGAAGTCATAGGGCAAGCGGCTGCGTTGGCCCTCCTCGCCCGGCAGGGTGGATTCGATCTCCACGAAGGGCTGCGGATCCTCGCCCGCCCCTTCGGGATGGAGCACCAGGGCCCGGGCCTGCCGGAAGGTGATGCCATGCCGCGCATACACGGGCGCCAGCGGGAACAGCACCTGTCGCGGCTGGAGCAGGCCCACTCCGACCCAGATGTTGGAGGGGATCCAGTTGTAGTCCGGCCGCGGGGACACGACCGTCACCTCGGCCTTGGCTCCCAGCCACTTCTTCAGAAAGCTGGCCGCGGTGTGACCCGCCACACCCGCCCCCAGGACCACCACCCGCGCCTGCGCCATAGGGCCCCCTTGTTTCGGAATGTGGACCCAAGGTAGGCTCCCGCGGGAAAGCTGTCCAGACCGGCAAGCGCCTGAATTTCAGCAACCTACCACTCGACTGTAAGATTTCCCGAATCCCGAAAACGCTGAAGGCCGCCTCGCGGCGGCCTTCAGTCGTGGGGCTTCTGATCGTTACAGCTGATCCTTGAGGCCCTTCGCGCCCTTGAAGACGACCTTGCGGCCGGCGGGGATCTGGATCTTCTCGCCGGTCTTGGGGTTCCGGCCCATCTTCTCCTTGGTGGCGCGCACCTCGAAGGTGCCGAGGCCGAAGAGGTTCACGCGGTTGCCGGCCAGGAGGGATTCCACGATGTGATCGCGGACGCCATCCAGGATGGCCTTGGCGCGAGCCTTGGAAAGGTCGTGGGCCTCCGCGAGGGTGGCAGCGAGCTCGGCGATGCCGAGGGTTTCAGGCTTGGCAGGGGTCTTCGCCATGGGTGGCTCCTTGGGATGGGGTGGGCGGGGCGCCGGTGTCGCGGCGCGCTCCGGACGAGGCCGGTCCAGCTCAGGGTTCCGGCCGGAAACGTGAACGGAGAAGGGCTATTCCGCGGAGGCGGTGACGTCCAGGCTGACCTTGGCATGGACGCCGCTGTAGAGGCGGATGTCCACGGTGAAGGTGCCCGTGTCCTTGATGTGGGGGACGGTGATGTCGCGGCGGTCCAGGGTGAACCCCTTGGCCTTGAAGAGATCAGCCACATCGCCATTGGTGACGGAACCGAACAGGTGGCCCTGCTCGCCGGCCTTGCGGGTCACAGTGAGACGCACGGCCTCGAGCTTCTCGGCCAGGCTCTTGGCATCGGCCAGTTCCTTGGCGCGGAGCTTCTCGGCGCGGAGCTTCTCCAGCTCGATCTGGCGCTTGTTGCCAGCGGTGACGGGCAGGGCCATCTTCCGGGGCATGAGGTAGTTGCGGGCGTAGCCATCCTTCACGTTCACCACGTCGCCGCGGGCGCCGAGGTGGGCCACGTTCTCGATCAGCAGGATCTCCATGGGGGCTCCATGACAGGGTTGGATCGGGTTTCCAGCCAGCGCCCGGCAACCCGGTGCGTTGTCCCCGCTTGGTGAGGTGGCGTCTGGCGCCACCAAGGCCTGCCCGGCCGGGCCGCCCTGTCCCGCGTTGGGTTCAGGCTGGTTCAGAAACTCCAGTGTAGCCTGGAGCGAACCGATACCCAACTGTGAATTACCGTTCGAGGCCCCCATGTCCAGCCCTGCCGACCGCCGGATCCTGCGCCGCATCATCGTCGGCCCCGGCTATACCATCCGGTTCGTGCTGCGCGGGCACCCCTACGCGGAAGTCCGGATCAGCAACCTGAGCACCGGCGGCTGCTTCGCCCTGGTCCCCCATCGCGATGCCCGGCTCTTCGAGCGGGGAGCCATCCTGGAGCAGCTGGTGCTCCTCCACCCGGAACTGCCCAAGGAGCCCCTCATCGCGACGGTGGCCTATGTGCTGGGCAACCGGCCCGGCGCTCCCCCCATGGAGTTCGTGGGCGTGGGCATCCAGTTCCTGAACCTGGAACCCGATGCCCTGGCCCGCCTGGAGACGTGGCTGGACGCAGCCGCGATCACCTCGCAGGGCTGAGCTACTTCCGCCCGAAGAACCCGAGGATGGCTGCGGCCACCTCCTCGCGCATGGCCTCCGTCATTTCCGGGTACACCGGCAGGCTGAGTACTTCCTTCGCCGCCAGCTCGGAGTCGGGCAGCTGGCCGGTCCGGTAGCCCAGGGGCGCGAAGCAGGGCTGCTCGTGGAGGCAGATCGGGTAGTAGATGGCGCTGCCGATGCCGCGCTCCTTCAGGTGGGCCTGCAGCGCATCCCGCTTGCCGCCCTTCACCCGGATGGTGAACTGGTTGTAGATGTGGCGGCCATCCGGCACCACCTCGCGGGGCAGCACGGCCTCGTCGGCGGCCAGGCCTTTCATCCGTTCGTGGTACCAGGCGGCGTGGCGCCGCCGGCCCTCGTGCCAGCCGTCCAGCATGGGGAGCTTGGCCCGCAGCACCAGGGCCTGGAACTCGTCCATGCGCCCGTTCATGCCCACCTCGTGATGGACGTAGACCGGCTCCATGCCATGCACCCGCATCCGGCGCACCCGGGCGGCCATGTCCGCGTCATCCCGGATGGCGGTCATGCCCGCATCGCCGAAGGCGCCGAGGTTCTTGGTGGGGTAGAAGCTGTAGGCGGTCATCTGGCCGAACTGGCCGGCGGACTTGCCCCAGCCCTTGGCGCCCAGGCTCTGGCAGGCGTCCTCGATGACGGGAATGCCATGCTTGTCCGCCACCGCCATGATGCCCGGCATGTCCGCCAGCTGGCCGAAGAGGTGCACGGGGATGATGGCCTTGGTGCGCGGGGTGATGGCCGCCTCGACGAGGGCCCCGGTGGCGTTGAAGGTGGCGGGATCGAGGTCCATGAAGACGGGCTTGGCGCCCAGCCGCGAGACCACGCCCGCCGTGGCGAAGAAGGTGAAGCTGGGGACGATCACTTCGTCCCCGTGGCCCACGCCCAGCGCCATCAGGGCCACCAGTAGGGCGTCCGTGCCGCTGGACATGGCCACCGCATGCCCGGCGCCCGCGTAGGCCGCGATCTCCGCCTCCAGCCCCTTCACGTTCTCGCCCAGGATGAAGGCGGAGCGGTCCACCAGGCCGGAGAGCCCCTCCAGGATCTTCGCCTTCACGGCGGCATTCTGCGGCGCGAGCTCAAGCATCGGGACGGGCATGGGGGCCTCCATTCGCGGTTGTCAAGTATGGCAGTGGGTCAAGCGAGATTCCGTCACATCGGCACGACCCACCTTTAGAGATCAACTGATTCACCACGAAGACACCAAGACACGAAGAAAGAAAAGGGCAGGTCCTTTGTGTCTTCGAGCCTTCGGGGTGGATCGTTTAATCCTTTTCTTCCATTTCGCTGGGCTTGGTCGGGCGCATGAGGGGGAAGAGGATGACGTCGCGGATGCTGGCGCTGTTGGTGAGGAGCATGACGAGGCGGTCAATGCCGATGCCTTCGCCACCCGTGGGCGGGAGGCCGTGCTCCAGGGCGTTCACGAAATCCAGATCCAGCAGCATGGCCTCGTCGTTGCCGGCCTCCCGCTCGGCCATCTGGGCCTGGAAGCGGCCCATCTGGTCCACGGGATCGTTCAGCTCGGAATAGGCGTTGGCCAGTTCCATGCCGCCGACGAACAGCTCGAAGCGGTCCACGAAGCGGTCATCCCCTTCCAGGGTCTTGGTGAGGGGTGACAGCTCGATGGGGTAGTCGGTGATGAAGGTGGGCTGGATGAGCCGCTTCTCGGCGTGGTGCTCGAAGAGGTCGCCCAGGAGCACGCCGGGGGTCTTCGTGTCCGCCTCCTCGATGTGGACGGCCCTGGCCAGCGTGCGGATGGCGGTGTCATCCTCCAGCAGGCGGCGCTCGAGGCCGCCGTACTCGGCGATGGCATCCTTGAGGGTGAGGCGGCGGAAAGGCGCGGTGTAGCAGATGGCCTGCTCGCCCCAGGGCAGCGTCTCCGAGCCCATCACCTCGCGGGCCAGACCCGAGATGAGGGTTTCCGTGAGGGCCATCATGTCGCGGAGATCCTGGCCCGCGGCGTAGAACTCCATCATGGTGAACTCGGGGTTGTGGCGGACGCTGAGCCCCTCGTTGCGGAAATTCCGGTTGATCTCGAAGACCTTCTCGAAGCCGCCGACGATGAGCCGCTTGAGGTACAGCTCCGGCGCGATGCGCAGGTAGAGCGCCATGTCCAGGGCATTGTGGTGGGTGACGAAGGGCCGGGCCGTGGCGCCGCCGGGGATGGGCTGCATCATGGGGGTCTCGACTTCGAGGTAGCCCTCCCCTTCCATGAACCGCCGGATGCCGCTCACGATGCGGGAGCGGATCTGGAATGTCTTCAGCACCTCGGGATTGGACACGAGGTCCAGATACCGCTGGCGGTAGCGCTGCTCCTTGTCCTGCAGGCCATGCCACTTCTCGGGCAGCGGCAGCAGGGCCTTGGAGAGGAACTGCACCTCCTTCACCCGCACGCTCAGCTCGCCGGTCTTCGTGCGCATGAGGGGCCCGGTGACGCTGATGAAGTCGCCGAGGTCCAGGAGCTTCAGGACACTCCAGCCAGGCTCGGCCACGTCGTCCTTGCGGAAGAAGGCCTGGAGCTTCTCGCCGTTCTCCGTGAGGTGGGCGAAGACGCTCTTCCCCATCTCGCGGAGGGTGAGCATGCGGCCCATGACGGAGACCGTGAGTCCCAGGCCCTCCAGCTTCTCGTTGGGCCAGGCCGCCGCATCCGCGTACTGCGCCACGAGGCTCGCGAGATCCTGGGTACGCCTCGCCTTCCGGGGCCACACCTCCAGGCCCAGGGCCTTCAGCTTCCCGAGCTTCTCGAGGCGCGCATCGCGGTACTGGTTGGGCTGCATGGGGACTCCGGCGCGGGCCCTCTAGTCTAGCGGAGCCCCCGTGCCGGCGAAGCGGTAGGTCGCGAAGAAGGTGATCTCGGGATTGGTGAAGGTGCCGCCCTTCTCCGTGAAGCCGAAGCGCCAGCGGGGCAGCCGCTCATGGTTGAACATCCAGGTCTGCTGGAGCCCGTACTTGTCCATGCGCACCAGCTTGGTGAAGTAGGGCGTCTCGGTGTAGGCCCAGGAGATATCCAGCCCGAAGCCCCGCCAGAATCCCCCGCCGGGCCCCTGCACGTGGGCACCCGCCCAGGCGCGCCAGAACTGGCCGCGGTCCACCACCGCGCGGAGCGGGCTGGCCTGGGGCAGACTGATCCACACATCCTCCCCCTGGGCCCAGAAGCGCCAGCTACCGTGGGTGTGCCACACGGCCACCCCGGCCAGGAAGTTCACGCCGCCGCTGCTCTGAAGCTCCTCGACGCCCCCCGTCGGAAGCTGGACGGAACTGCCGATGCGCCCGCCATCGGCCCGGTCGCCCCAGGGCAGGAGGTAGGCGAGATCAAGGCCCTGGAGTTCCAGGCGGGGGTGCTGGAGGTCGAACACCACGACCCCATCCCGCTCCAGGTGATAGACATCGAGAAAAGCCGGAACCTGGTTCCGCCCGCCCTGGTCCACGCCGAGGAGGTCGTGCCAGTTCATGATGGCGCGGTCCATGATCCCCGCCGAGCGGTAGGTAAGGCGGGTCCGCAGGTTGAGCCTGCCTGGTCCCAGGGGCACGGCGAGATCGGAGGTCAACTGCCAGTCCTCGCCCTCGAGTTCCGCGTGGGAGCGGCCGTCCGGGCTGTCCCGCCGGTCCGGCCGGAGGAACTGACTGGTGCCCTCGATGGACAGGTCGTTCACGCCTTCGGGCAGGGGCTCCGGGAAGATCGAGAGCCAAGCAAGGCGATTGGGGTGGGGTGTCTCCTGGGCCTGGAGGGAGAGGGCGGCCAGAACCAGGAGCGACCCACGCAGAAGCTGACCTGCGGTAGCCCGCGCACGCGGATGGAAACAGCCGGATAGATTGACGCAGGTCACGGTTGAGGCCTCCAGGAATAGGACTACTCTGCCCTTGCGGAAGAACTGTACCCAGATTGATTCCGCCTTGGTCATTAAAGAATGTGGCGCCCTCGATAGACGATGCTCCCATACTGATCGAGCAGCATCGCGGCTGTCCCACGTCCCGTTTCCCTCCACTCCCACCCTTCCAAGGAGACCCGCCATGACCCGCCTGAAGACCCGGCTTCTGGAAAAGATCCAGGACCACCGCCCCCGCACCGCGGCCCTTGTGAAGGATCACGGGAAAGTGGTCATTGATGAGGTGACCATTGACCAGTGCATCGGCGGCGCGCGCGATGTCCGCTGTCTGGTCACCGATATCTCGTACCTGGATCCCCAGGAAGGCATCCGGTTCCGCGGGAAGAACATCCCCGAGACCTTCGCCGCGCTGCCGAAGGCGAAGGGCGGCGAGTACCCGACGGTGGAAGCCTTCTGGTACTTCCTGCTGACCGGCGAGATCCCCACCCAGGCCGAAGCCGATGAGGTGCTTGCGGACTTCCAGACCCGGGCCAAGGTGCCGGCCTACGTCTTCGACATCCTGAAGGCCATGCCCAAGGACAGCCATCCGATGGCCATGTTCTCGACGGCTGTGCTGGCCATGCAGAAGGAGAGCGTCTTCGCCAAGAAGTACCACGAGATGAAGAAGACCGAGTACTGGGACGCCATGTACGAGGACGCCAGCAACCTCGTGGCCCGCCTGCCCGAGATCGCCGCCTTCATCTACCGCTGGAAGTACAAGAACGGCGACATCATCGCCCCGAAGGCCAGCCTCGACATGGGCGCCAACTTCGCCCACATGATGGGCATCGCCAAGCCCTATGACGATGTGGCCCGGATGTATTTCATCCTCCACAGCGACCACGAGAGCGGCAACGTCAGCGCCCATACCACCCACCTCGTGGCCTCCGCCCTGTCGGACGCCTACTACAGCTTCAGCGCCGGCCTCGACGGCCTGGCGGGCCCCCTCCACGGCCTCGCCAACCAGGAGGTGCTGGACTGGATCATGGGCTTCCAGAAGCAGCTCAACGGCGCCGAGCCCACCGAGGAGAACGTCAAGAAGGCCCTGTGGGACACCCTGAATGCCGGACACGTCATCCCCGGCTACGGCCACGCCGTGCTGCGCAAGACCGATCCGCGCTACACCGCACAGATGGAGTTCTGCCTCAAGCACCTGCCCAACGACCCGCTCTTCAAGCTGGTCAACATGATCTACAAGGTGGCTCCGGGCGTGCTCACCGAGCAGGGCAAGACCAAGAACCCCTGGCCCAACGTGGACGCGCAGAGCGGCGTGATCCAGTGGTACTACGGCCTGAAGGAGTACGACTTCTACACCGTGCTCTTCGGCGTGGGCCGCGCCCTGGGCGTGCTGGCCAACATCACCTGGGACCGCGCCCTGGGCTATGCCCTGGAGCGCCCCAAGTCCGTCACCACCGACATGCTCGAGGAGTGGGCGGCCAAGGGCGGGCGGAAGTAAGGCCGTTCACGCGCAACGAAGGGGCGGGCCGCCTGGCCCGCCCCTTTTGCTTCAGCGGGAAAGGTTCAGGCGCGCCCCCCCACGCTGGCCTTCACGAAGGCCGTGAACAGCGGGTGGGGATTGAGGGGCCGGCTCTTGAATTCGGGGTGGAACTGACAGGCCAGGAAGTACGGATGGTCCTCCAGCTCCACGATCTCCACGAACACGCCGTCCGGGCTCATGCCCGTGAAGCGCAGGCCGCGGTCCTCCAGGGGCTTCCGGTACTCGTGGTTGAACTCGTACCGGTGGCGGTGCCGCTCGCGGATCTCACCGGTGCCGTAGGCCCGTTCGGCCTGGCTGCCCGGAGTCAGGCGGCAGGGGTAGGCGCCGAGCCGCATAGTGCCGCCCAGTTCCTCCACATCCACCAGCTCGCGGAGCTTGAAGATGACCTTGTGCCGCGGCGCCTCGTCGAACTCGGTGGAATCGGCGCCTTCGAGACCTGCCACGTTCCGGGCGAACTCGACGGAGGCCATCTGCATCCCCAGGCAGATGCCGAAGAAGGGGATCCGGTGCTCCCGGGCGTACTGGATGGACTTGATCATGCCGCGGGTGCCCCGCACGCCGAAGCCACCGGGCACCAGGATCCCATCACAATCCTGGAGGAAAGGCGCCGGATCCTGGTTCTCCAGATCCTCCGCTTCGATCCATTTGAGATCCACCTGCGTCTCCAGGCCGTAGCCGGCGTGGTGCAGGGCCTCGATGAGGCTCTTGTAGCTCTCCTTGAACTCCACGTACTTGCCCACCACCGCGATCCGGACGCTGCCCTTGGGATTGCGGATGCGGTGCAGGAGGTTCTCCCAGGCGCTGAGATCCGGCGCGCGGTCACCCAGCCCAAGCAGGGCCGCCACCTTGGCATCCAGCCCCTCGTCGTGGAGGTTCAGGGGCACCTCGTAGATGGAGTGGGCATCCCGGCCGCTGAACACCGCGTCCGGCGTGACCGAGCAGAAGAGGGCGATCTTGTCCTTCAACTCGCGCGGGATGTTCACGTCGGCACGACAGAGCAGCACGTCCGGCTGGATGCCCAGCGCCCGCAGCTCCTTGACGCTGTGCTGGGTGGGTTTGGACTTCAGCTCCCCGGCCACCTTGATGTAGGGCACATACGTGAGGTGCATGTTGAGGGCGTTGCCGAGCCCCACCTCCAGCTTGAACTGGCGGATGGCCTCCAGGAACGGCTGGCTCTCGATGTCGCCCACCGTGCCGCCGATCTCGACGATGACCACATCCATGTCCTTGGCGACCTTGCGGATCACGCCCTTGATCTCGTCGGTGATGTGGGGGATCACCTGCACCGTCTTGCCCAGGTAGTCGCCACGGCGCTCCTTCTGGATCACCGTGTTGTAGATCTTTCCCGTGGTGATGGTGTGGTTGTGCGTGGTGGGCACGGAGGTGAAGCGCTCGTAGTGGCCCAGGTCCAGGTCCGTCTCCGCGCCGTCGTCGGTGACGAACACCTCGCCGTGCTGGAAGGGCGACATCGTGCCCGGATCCACATTGAGGTAGGGATCCATCTTCATGAGCGTGACCTTCAGCCCGCGCGCCTCCAGCAGCGCGCCCAGGCTGGCCGCCGCAATGCCCTTGCCCAGGGAGCTCAGCACACCGCCGGTGACGAACACGTACTTAGTCATCGTCCACTCCTAACAACAACTGATCACCGCCAAGACGCCAAGACGCGAAGAAAATCAAACCAAGCCTGCAAGAGGTCCCGGGAGGCCAGGGGCACCTTTCTGGAGAATCTTCCGTACAACCCCCTCTCTCATGAGGGGGACATTGAAGTTCAGCAGGAAACCCAACCGTAGCCCCGACAGTTTCAGATACGTCAGCAATTGTGCGTGATGCACCGGAAGCAGGCGTTCCACGGACTTCAGCTCAAGAACAGCCAAGTCATCCACCACCAAATCCAAACGAAGACCAGCATCCAGTTTGAGCGTGCCGTAATGAATGGGTAGCACCACCTGTCTCTTTACGTGATGCCCACGCTGCTCCAGCTCATGGGCCATGCATGTTTCATACACACTCTCCAGCAGGCCCGGACCTAACGCCGCATGCACCTTGATGGCCGCATCCACGATGGAACTCGCCAGGCGCTCCTCGGCCGGATCCAAATCCTTTCTTGGCGTCTTGGCGTCTTGGCGGTGCGTTTTTTCGGGAAGGACGCTCACATCTCCTCCGGGGCCTGGATGCCCATGAGGAAGAGGCCCTGGCGGAGGACGCGGGCGGTGGCGACGCAGAGGGCGAGGCGGGCCTCGCGCACCTCGGGCGTGTTCTCCGGGGCCAGGATGGGACAGTTGGTGTAGAAACCGCTGAAGGACCGCGCCACGCTCACAAGCTGGCGAGCCAGCGGGGTGGCCATGCAGCCATCCGCCACCGCAGCCACGGCGCCGGGCAGGCCGGCAAGCTCAAACAGGAGGGCCTGGGCCTCGGGAGCGGCGAGCCCTGCCAGATCCACGGGGACCGTCGCCCCGGCGAAGGGCAGGAAGGGACCGTCCGGCGAGCCGGCCTGGGCCTTGGCGGCCCAGTCGCCGCCGGCCTTCCGCAGCACGCTCAGGATGCGGGCGTGGGCGTACTGCACGTAGGGGCCGGTGTCGCCATCCAGGGCGATGACCCGGTCCCAGGTGAAGGTGATGGGCTTCACGCGGTCGTTCATGGCGTCGAAGAACACCACGGCGCCCATGCCGAGCATCTCGGCGACGGCCTCTTTGCCGGCGAGTTCGGGGTTCTTCTCCGCGATGATGGCGGATACGCGCTCGCGGGCCTCGTCCAGCACGTCCTCCAGGAAGATGACGTTGCCCTTGCGGGTACTCATCTTGCCCTCGGGCAGCTTCACCATGCCGAAGGGCGTGTGGACCATGCGGCCCTTGAACCAGGGGTCCAGCTTGTCCAGCACGGCGAAGATCTGCTGGAAGTGCAGCACCTGGTCCGTGCCCACCACGTAGAGACACTTCTCGAAACCTGGATACGCCTCTTCCCGGTAGAGGGCCGCGGCCAGGTCGCGGGTGGCGTAGATGCTCGTGCCGTCGGCCTTCTGCACGAGGCAGGGCGTGGCGATACCCACGTCTTCCAGGTTGACGATGCGCGCGCCGCGGTCGCCTTCCGTGAGCAGGCCTGCGTCCTCCAGGCGCTTCAGGGTGGGCGCCAGGCGGTCTTCGTAGAAGGCCTCGCCCTGCGCCAGCGTGTCGAAGCTGACGCCGAGGCGGTCGTAGATGCGCTGGAACTCGGTCAGGGAGAGGTCGCGGAAGCGCTTCCAGAGCGCCCGCGCCTTCGGATCGTTGTCCTCCAGCCGCTTGAACCAGGCGCGCGCCTCCTCGCGCATGGCGGGATCCTGCTCCTCCTCGGCGTGGAAGCGCACGTAGAGCTGGAAGAGGCGGAACAGGGGCGTGCGGCGCTTCTCCGGGGCGGGTTCGGCCCAGTCGAAGTCGCGCGTGAGGTCTGGATTCTCCGATTGGGCCCAGCGGGTGTAGGCCGCGAGCAGCGTGCCGAACTGCGTGCCCCAGTCCCCCAGGTGATTGAGCCGATGCACCTCGTAACCCAGGAACTGGTGTACCTGGGCCAGGGCGTGGCCGATCATCGTGGAGCGGAGGTGGCCGATGGTGAAGAGCTTGGCGATGTTCGGTGAGCTGTACTCGACGATCACCTTCCTGCCGTTGGCAGGGCGCGCGCCGAAGGGGCGGTCCTTGGCCTCGAGGATGGCGGAGAGCACCGCCTGGGCCCGGGACTCGGGCCACAGCTTGAGGTTCAGGTAGGGGCCCGCGGCCACCAGGTCCGCGCCCGGCACGGCCACCTTCCCCGCCAGGTCCTTCGAGAGCTGCACCGGGTTCATGCCCCGGTGCTTGGCCGCCCGGAAGCAGGGGAAGGCGAGATCCCCCATCTCACCCGCTTTGGGGCGCTCCAGGACGATCTCCAGGCCTGGAAGCTCTCCCTCCAGCTGCTGCCGGAAAGCATCTCGGAAGTCGTCCATCCGGTGGGTCATCAGTCCGCCAACTCGGCCAGGGCCTTTTCGTACTCCTCGGTCTTGGGGGCCACGCCGTGCCAGCCGGCCTGGTTCTCCATGAAGCTCACGCCCTTGCCCTTGACCGTGCGGGCGCAGATCATCGCGGGCTGGCCTTTCACGGTGCGGGCCCAGGCGAAGGCTTCGAGGATCTGCGCGAAGTCGTGGCCGTCAATCTCCTTCACGGCCCAGCCGAAGGCCCGCCACTTGTCCGCCACGGGATGGATGTTCATGACCTTCTTCACCTCGCCATCAATCTGCAGGCCGTTCAGGTCATGGATGACGCAGAGATTGTCCAGCTTGTGATGGGGCGCCGCCATGGCCGCTTCCCAGATGACGCCTTCCTGGCTTTCGCCATCGCCCACCACGCAGTACACGCGCTGGGGCTTCTTCTGCACCTTCAGGCCCAGCGCGATGCCCACGGCCTGGGGCAGGCCCTGGCCCAGGCTGCCGGTGGTGACCTCCACGCCCGGCGTGTAGTGGTTCTCGGCATGGCCCTGGAGGCGGGTCGGGTACTGGCGGAAGGTGGTCAGCCAGGCCTTCGGGAAGAAGCCCTGGTCGGCGAGGAGGGCGTACTGGGCCGGGCAGGCGTGGCCCTTGGAGAGCACGAACCGGTCCCGCTCGGGATCCGTGGGATCCTCCGGGAACACCGTCATCTCGTGGTAGTAGAGCGCCACCCCCAGATCCAGCCAGCTCAGGCTGCCGCCGGGATGACCGCTCTGGGCCGAGTACACCTGCAGCAGGACATCCCGGCGCAGAGCTTTCGCCTTGGCCGCAAGCTCCAGCACGGTCTCCAATCGTTGTTGCGGCATCGCCCCCATCCTTCCCCGGAGGCCCAGCGCCTCCGACTAGGATCCCCCAGGGCGGCCCCGGCGGGAAGGGGCCGAATGTCCCCCGGACCCCGCCTTTTCCCCTTGACCCACGGCCCTTTCGCGATAGGATGATCCTTCGCGCTTGCCCTGCCGTCTGGGGAAGCAGGAGACGCCCTCATGGCCAATCACAAGTCCGCCGCCAAAAAAGCCCGCCGCGATGCCGAGGCCCGCCTCCGCAACCGCAGCAACCGCTCGTCCCTGAAGACCGCCGTCAAGAAGTTCCTGACCGTGATCGCCGAAGGGAACAAGGCCGAGGCCGCGAAGCTCCTGCCCGAGACCCAGGGTCTCGTGGACAAGGCCTGCCGGAAGGGCGTCATGCACAAGAACGCCGCCGACCGCACCAAGTCCCGCCTGGCCGCCAAAGTGAACCATCTGGCGTAACGAATGTTCAAGGCATCATCGAGGACCCGGAGTGCCGGGTCCTTATTGTTTGCGCGGTCTTGCGTATCCCCGCAGGGGATACCAAGAGGGTGAACCATCTGGCGTAACGGCTGACCCATTCTTCACGAAGGACCCGGAGTGCCGGGTCCTTTTGTTTGTGCGATCCCGGGGCCTTCCCATCATCTGTTCCACTTCCGCCCCAGCACCCATCCCAGTCCCAGGGGGCCGGCCAGGGTGGTGAGGAGCAGGGCGCCGATGAGGCCGGCCTGGATCCCGGAACTGAGCAGCGGCTGCCCCTCGACGCGGATCTGGGCGCCCGTGGCGATGAAGACGAACCCCACCTCGCCGCGGGGAACCATGCCCCAGCCGACGACAGCGGCCCGGAAACCCCGCCCCGCGGCGTAGCCGGCCGTCCACTTGGCGGCCACACCAAGGCCTGCGAGCACACCTGCGAAGAGCAGGGTCCGGGGGGCGAACAGGGCCAGAGGATCCACCCGGGCGCCCATGACCACGAAGAAGATCGGGGCCAGACTGGTGACCAGGGGATGCACCAGGGCCTCGAGGGTGTGGGACTCGCGTTCCTCCAGAACCTGGATGTGCGTGGGTTCGAGGATGAGGCCCGCAGCGTAGGCACCGACGATGGGCGCCAGCCCGGCGAGGTTCCCCAGCCAGGCCAGGAGGAGGGCAAAGGCGAGCCCCAGGGGCAGGAGCAGCTGTTCACTGCGGAAGCGGCTGGCGAGATGGAACAGGTGGGGCGTCGTGCGGCGCCCCAAGGTGAGGGCGAGCGCCAGGAAGGCCAGCGCCAGACCCAGGGTCCGGGCGAAGCCAGCCCAGGGCATCCCTCCGGCGGTGGCGGATGCGGCGGCCAGTCCACTCACCGTCACCAGCACCAGCAGGCCCAGCACATCGTCAAGGACCGCCGCGCCCACGATGACCCGCCCCTCGGGAGAGGCCGCGGCGCGTTTCTCGCGCAGCACCTGGGCGCTGATGCCGATGGAGGTGGCGCAGAGGCAGGCGCCGATGAAGAGATCCACCACCCAGGGCACACCCGAGGGAAGGAGCCAGTGGGCGCCCAGCAGGCCCGCGAGCATGGGCAGGAGCACCCCCACCGTGGCCACGCGCAGGGACGGCCACCCCACCCGCATCATCTGGGGAACGGTGGATTCCAGCCCCACCGCGAACATGAGGACGATGACACCCAGGTTCGCGAGCACGCCCACGGGTTCGGAGGCGGCCAGGTCCGGGAACCGGGGGAGGGCCTGATGCAGGCCGGCCAGGGCGAGACCTGCGCAAAGCTCACCGGCCACGGTGGGCAGCTTCAGCCGGAGCGCGACCTCGCCTCCCACCTTCGCCGCCAGCCAGGCCATCGCCAGGAGCAGGAGGGTGCCCGCGAAGGGATCGGAAACGAGCAGGGCAAGCGGCATGGGTTGTCCAGGATAACCCACCGCCCTGGGCGGCCAGGCTCCGCTAGCCTGGAGCATGGTCTGGACCGATGCCCTCTCCTGGGGCGCCGCCGGTGCGGTGGGGGGCGGCTTGACCCTGCTGCGCCGGCATTGGTCAAAGCTGCCGACCCTGGCGGAGGATCCTCCGCTGCCGGCGGAACCCCCTTCCGTGTGCCTCTGCATCCCGATCCGGAACGAAGTCCGCGAACTGCCGGCGGCCCTCGATTCCTGGCTGGGCCAGGACTACCCGGATCTTCGGATGGTGGCCGTGGATGATGGCTCCACCGATGGCAGCACAGAGATCCTGCGGGCGCGGGAGGCCGCCCGGCTGGATCGCCTGCGGGTGCTCCGCAACGACCATCTCCCTCCCGGCTGGCTGGGCAAGAACCACGCCCTGCACGTGGCTTCAGAACAGCCCGAGGCGCGGGGGGCCGACTGGCTGCTCTTCGCGGATGGCGACGTGCAGGCCTCGCCCTCCCTGCTCCGCCGGGCGATGGCCTTCGCCCTGGCCCAGCCGACGGACATCCTGGCCCTGATCCCCGCGGTGGATGTGGAGAGCCCCGGCGAGCGGCTGGCCCTGCCCCTGGCAGCCTCGGCCTTCCTCACCCTGGTGCCGCCCCACCGGGTGCCGGATCCCCACCATCCGGCCTTCTGCGGCGTCGGTGGCTTCACCCTGGTGCGGCGCGTGGCCTACGAGGCCGTGGGCGGCCATGCCGGCGCCCCGCTGGAAGCGGTGGACGACATGATGCTGGCCCGCCGCGTGAAGCGGGCCGGCTTCGTGAACCGTGTCGCCCTGGGCGGCCCGGAACTGCACCTCCGCATGTACCACGGCCTGTGGGATGTGGTCCGCGCCATGCGGAAGAACACGGCGGCCCTACCGTTCTGGTGGACCCTGCCGGTGGCTCTGCCCCTCGCCATGGGGGTGGTGCTCGCTCCGCTCTGGCTGCCCTTCGCCGGCCACGGCGGCCTCGCCCTGCTGCTCTGGCTGCTGGTGCCCGCCCTGGCGGGCGATGTGCAGCAGCGCATCACCGGCCGCCCCATGGACCTGATCTGGGCCCTCTGGCCCCTCACCGCGCTGCCCCTGGCCTGGGGCGCCGCCTGGGCCTTCGCGGACCGCCTGCGCGGCGTGAACCACTGGCGGGGCCGCGAGGTGCGGCTGAAACGCGGGATGTGACCAGTCCCTGGCGCCTCAGGCCCATTCGCGTTCCTCTACGACGGAAAGCAAAATGGGCATCAGACGTAGTGTCCCGGCTTCGCCGGGACACTACGTGGGGGTGCACGAGGGGGGACATCGCGAGCCGAAGGGGAGCAGGCGGTCCCCCCTCGTTCAGGTCAGACCCCCTCGAACAGCTTCAGGATTTCGTC
>JAKAMQ010000080.1 GCA_021812805.1 Acidobacteriota bacterium | reverse complement strand
CCGGCGCCGGGTTTCCTGCACGCGGCAGCGGTCCATGACGAAGGTGAGCTCCTTCCGGTCCTCGGACCATTCGGCGTGCTGCTCGTTGATGAAGCTGTACATGCGGTGGGCCAACGCCCGTTCCAGCGCCTCCAGCCCCTCCAGGCCCGGCTGGCCGAAAGTATCCATCACGCGGCGCGCCTCGGCCGCGGCGAAGCGCCGCCAGGAATCCGCATCCAGACTGATGGCGGTGTCCATGCCCAGGCGCTCTTCCGCCGCCAGGAACCAGCAGCCATCGTGGGCCAGCCAGTTCTTGGCGAACATGTCGAGGGCTCGCAGCAAGTCCTCGCGGGTCATGGATGCGTAGGGGTTCTCCACGTGGATCTCCTTGTCGGACGTGATGTCTTGGCTCTGCTCCTGCGCCCCATGGCCTGCGCCGGGGGCACAGAGAGAAAGGCGCTCCCCTCGGGCGTCAGGTCAGGGAGGCCGAGAGGTTCCGCTTGCGCCAGTAGCGCATCAGGCCCTGGACGCTCATGAAGGCCGGATCGGCGATCTCGTAGTCCTGGATCGCTTCCTCCGGCAGGCCGTGTTCCGCCAGCAACCCGTTCACGAAGGCCTGGAAGGGCGGGATCAGGGAGGCTTCGGACGCGTCCTCCACCATCATCTGGACCTTCACCCAGTCGGCGATGCGGTGGAGGTTGTCCTCCAGGGAATCGAAATGGGCCGGGGCATCGCGCTTGATGCCGAAGTGGGTGGGATACAGACAGGTGGGCCGGACCGACCGCATGCGGGCGATGGAGGCGGTCCAGGCCTCCAGATCAATGTCCGGGGGCGGGAAAGGCGGGATCACCGGTCCATCCCCGATGCGGATGCCGCCCACGTCCCCCGTGAAGAGGCCATCCTCCAGGCGGTAGGTGATGTGGTGGATGGCGTGTCCCGGCGTGTGGAGGGCCTGGATGGCGGCATCCCCCACCCGCACGATCGCGCCATCCTCGAGGGCGGTGATGCGCTCGGTCGGGATGGGTTCCAGCCGCCCCCAGAGCGGCTCCATGGACTCACCGTAGATGCGGCGGGCGGAACCCAGCAGCTTGCCGGGATCCACCATGTGCGCGGCCCCGGCGGGATGGACATAGATCTGCGCGCCATGCCGGGCCAGGCGCCAGGCCGCCCCGGCGTGATCCAGGTGGATGTGGGTCACGAAGACGTGCCGGATGTCTTCCAGGGCGAAGCCCTGGGCCTGCACGGCGGCCTCGAGGTTCCCGTACAGGGATTCCGGCCCTGTTTCGATCAGGGCCGGCCCCGCGCTGGTGCGCACCAGAAAGGCCCCCACGGTCCCCTCGGCCTTGAACTTCAGATCCAGCAGACTCACTGGACCCTGGGCATCGCTGGACATCATGGGGGCCTCTCCGGGTGGACTTACATATAGAACAACTGGAGCTGGACGTTGATCAGATTGTAGTCGTTGAAGGTCACGCCCGGGGCGGAAGGCTGGACGCGGAGGTACTGCACCTTGAGGTTGTTGGTGTGCCCCTTGATCCACCAGATGAGACCTCCACCCACGCGGTCCTCCTTGGGCGCCGCCTTGGTCTCGACATCCGGGTGCTGGAATTCGTAGCGGAGGAAGGGTTCGAGTTCCGTGGCCGAGAAGCGGTAGCCCGCTTCGCTGAACAGGGAGCTGCGCTTGGTCAGGGTGGGGATCCAGGTGCCGCCATCCCAGTTCCAGTGATCGGCCTGGAACGTCACCGAATCGCTGCCCACGGGCCAATCGAAGAACACGTCCATGGCGGTGGCCTTGTAGTTATCCTGCCGGTCGTGGCCGATGCCCACGGAGAGGATGCGCTTGGTGCCGAAGTAGGTGCCCGCGTAGTAGGCGTTGGCGGTGGCCTCCGCATCGAAGAAGTTGTACTGGACGCGGCCGGATACGCGCATGGCGTTGTTCGAAGCCACATGATCCAGGGTGGGATCCGGCGCATTGGTGAGCTCCGGCACCCGCTTGCCCTGCATCACGGAAACGCGGTAGTCCAGGTGGTCCCAGGCCAGGCCGCGCAGCAGCAGGCCCGTGTCCCGGATGGTGTTGTTGGCCAGACCGGCGTTGTTCAGGAAGTCATAGGCCCCGTAGTCCACACTGAACAGGCTGGTGGCGCCCTGGTTGCCCTGGTGGGACAGCGGCGGAATGGTCAAGCCCGCGTCCAGATGCAGGTTCGGCGTGAAGTTGTAGGTGATGTAGGCATCCTGCAGCACCAAATTGCCGCTGGGGCTCATGTTGACGCGGCTGCCATCGGGGTTGCTCTTCCCCATATTGGGGCTGTCCGTATCAATCCAGATCCCCCACTTGTCGCCATAGGAACCGACCATGTACAAGCGCATCCGGCGCATGAACAGGTTCTGGCTGTTGCCTTCCAGGGTGGGATTTCCCGCGGCCTCGTACTGGGGCTGGAAGAGGAAGCCGAATTTCAAGGTGGCGTCGGCCGCCTTGAGCGCCAGGCCCTGGGCTGCGACCGGAAGCGCAGCCAGAAGCCCTGCGCCTACAACGAGACGACGGTGGATTCCCTTCATGGGGTCCTCCTAGATGGGTGGGTTGGGGGTTGTTGACTTGGCCGGAGGCTACTACTTGATGCGAGGTTGTCAAGCCATTGATTGAGTCTCTCCTGCGATTCGTGGCATCCCGCCGTCCCCTGACAGAACCTCAGGGCGCCCTGGACGAAATCGCGGTGGGTCTCTAGAGTTGGATTCACCATTCCAAACCGGAGGATCCGATGCGCGAACGGGAGGCCTTTCTCGAGGCCCGGGATTTCCTGATGCAGCATAAAGGCGACCTGGACGGCGCCCGCCGAGGCTTCCGCTGGCCCCGCCTGGAGACCTTCAACTGGGCCTTGGATCACTTCGACACCTACGCCGAAGGGAATAGCCTCCCGGCGCTCTGGATCGTCGAGGAGGATGGCTCTGAGACGCGGATCACCTTCCAGGAGATGAGCCGCCGCAGCAGCCAGGTGGCCAACACCTTGCGGGCCCTGGGCGTGAAGCGGGGCGATGGCGTGCTGCTGATGCTCGACAACGTCCAGCCCCTCTGGGAAGCCATGCTCGCCTGCATGAAGCTCGGCGCGGTGCTGGTGCCCTCCACCCTGCTCCTGTCCCAGGCGGACCTCCAGGATCGCATCGAGCGGGGCAACATCCGCCACCTGGTGGTGGACGCGGCCCAGACGGCCAAGTTCGCCAGCCTGGATGCCCGCATGACCCGCATCGCCGTGGGCGCGCCCGTGGCCGGCTGGACCCCCTTCGAGCGGCTCTACGAAGGCGCGCCCGCCTTCACGCCCGACGGGCCCACCCGCGCCTCGGATCCCATGCTGCTCTATTTCACCTCGGGTACCACCGCCAAGCCGAAGCTCGTGCTGCACACCCACCAGACCTATCCCGTGGGCCACCTCTCCACCATGTTCTGGATCGGCCTGCAGGAAGGGGACATCCACTGGAACATCAGCAGTCCCGGCTGGGCCAAGCACGCCTGGAGCAGCTTCTTCGCCCCCTGGAACGCGGGCGCCTGCATCTTCGTGTACCGCTCCGCCCGCTTCAGCGCGTCCGCCGCCCTGAAGGTGATCGCCGACAAGGGCGTCACCACCCTCTGCGCCCCGCCCACGGTCTGGCGCCTGTTCATCCAGGAAGACCTGGCCTCGTACCCGGTGAAGCTGCGGGAACTGGTCGGCGCGGGCGAGCCCTTGAATCCCGAGGTCATCCACCAGGTCGAGAAGGCCTGGGGCCTCACCATCCGCGATGGCTACGGCCAGACGGAGACCACCGCCCAGGTGGGGAACGCCCCCGGCCGGAAGGTCAAGGCCGGTTCCATGGGCCATCCCCTGCCCGGCTATGACGTGGTGCTGCTGGATGTGGATGGGCACGAGGCCCAGGAGGGCGAGATCTCCCTCAAGCTGGATCCCCGCCCCATGGGCCTCATGCAGGGCTACAAGGATGATCCCGCCAAGATGGAGAAGGCCCTGGCCGAGGGCTACTACCGCACGGGCGATGTGGCCACCCGCGACGAGGACGGCTACCTCTTCTTCGTGGGCCGGGCCGACGATGTCTTCAAGAGCTCGGACTACCGCATCAGCCCCTTCGAGCTGGAATCCTTCCTCATCGAGCACGAGGCCGTGGCCGAGGCCGCCGTGGTGCCCAGCCCCGATCCGGTGAAGCTGGCCGTGCCCAAGGCCTACATCATCCTCCGCGCCGGGTTCGAGCCCAGCCGGGAGACCGCGCTGGCCCTGTTCCGCTTCATCCGCGAGCGCCTCTCGCCCTACAAGCGCATCCGCATCCTGGAGTTCAGCGACCTGCCCAAGACCATCTCCGGGAAGATCCGCCGGGTGGAACTGCGCAAGCGGGCCGCCGAGGGCGGGGCCGGCGCCACCGAGTTCCGCGAGGAGCACTTCCCCGAGCTGAAATAGCCTGCGCCGAGTCCGCGCAACTTACCCCAGGACAGGTATTGGTGGGGAGGGGATTCGTGTCGAGAATGAAGCAGGCCAGCCTTTTCCAGGAGGAACCATGAAGTACCTCGACGACGCCCGCGACATCAAGTTCAACCTCTTCGAGTGGCTGGATCTCGATTCGGTCCTCGCCGCGGAGCCTTTCCGGGAATTCGATCGCGAACAACTCGGCATGGTGCTCGACGAGGCGCTGAAGGTCTGCCGCGGCAACGTGGCCGCCTGCAACGAGGCGGGCGACCGCGTGGGCGCGCGCTACGAGGGCGGCCGGGTGACCCTCCCCGCTGGCTTCGCCGAGGCCTACCAGGATCTCGCCGAGGGCGGCTGGATCGGGCCCACCATGAATCCCGAGTACGGCGGCATGGGCCTGCCCGAAGCCGTGGGCACCGGCATCAGCGAATTCATGATGGGCGCCAACGTGGCGCTGGGCCTCCAGATCCTCCTCAGCCGCGGCGCCGCGCACCTCATCGAGACCTTCGGCAGCGAGGAACTCAAGGCCACCTACTGCGAGAAGATGTACTCCGGCGCCTGGACCGGCACCATGTGCCTCACCGAAGCCGGCGCCGGCAGCGACCTGGGCGAGATCAAGACGAAGGCCGAGAAGCAGCCCGATGGCAGCTACCGCATCACGGGCGAGAAGATCTTCATCACCAGCGGCGAGCACGATCTGACCCCCAACATCATCCACGCCGTGCTGGCGCGGGTGGCGGGCGCGCCCGCCGGTCCCAAGGGCCTCAGCCTCTTCGTGGTGCCCAAGGTGCGCGTGAACGCGGATGGCTCCCTGGGCGCGTCCAACGATGTGGTCTGCGCGGGCATCGAGCACAAGCTGGGCATCCACGGCTCGCCCACGTGCAGCCTGGTGTTCGGTTCCTCCTCGGGCAGCCAGGGCTTCCTCCTGGGCGCCGAAGGCCAGGGCCTGCCCCTCATGTTCCAGATGATGAACGCCGCGCGCTACGAAGTGGGTGTGCAGGGCCTCGCCATCGCCGCCGCCGCGCACAAGGCCGCCCTGGCCTATGCCCGGGAACGCCTCCAGGGCAAGCTCTTCTCCAACAAGGCCGCAGGCGCCGGGCCGGCCCCCATCGTCCAGCATCCCGATGTGCGCCGCTCCCTGCTCATGCAGTCCGCCTACCTCCAGGCCATGCGCGCCCTCGCCTCGTACACCGGCTGGTGCATGGACATGGCCCACGCCAGCCAGGGCGAGGCCCGCGACCACTGGCAGGGCTTCGTCGAGCTGTTCACCCCCATCTGCAAGGCCTGGTGCTCCGACTGGGGCTTCCGCATCACCGAGTGGGCCCTCCAGACCTACGGGGGCTACGGCTACACCATGGAATACCCCGCCGAACAGTACCTCCGCGATGCCAAGATCGCCTCCATCTACGAAGGCACCAACGGCATCCAGGCCCTCGATCTGGTGGGGCGCAAGTTCCGCATGCAGGATGGGCGCCCCCTGAAGCAGCTGTTCGCCCTGGCCGCGGAGACCGTCGCCAGCCTCGGGAGCGATCCCCTCCTCGGCGCCTCGGCCAAGCAGCTCGGCAGCGCCCTGAAGACCACCAGCGAGATCCTGCGGGATCTCCCGACCCGCCCCGACGGCATGCTGCTGAGCACCCTCAACGCCGTGCCCATTCTCGACATGCTGGGCCATGTCTTCGGCGGGCTCTTCCTGCTCCAGCAGGCCCGCGTGGCCTCCGGGAAGCTCGAGGCCCTCCTGGCCGAGCGGGGCGTGGCGGCCGGGGATGCCGCAGCGCGGACCGCGCTGTTCGAAGCCAGCCCCGAAGCCGCTTTCTACCAGAACAAGGTCCAGGCGGCCCTCACCTTCGCCCACCGGGCCCTGCCCCAGGTCCAGGCCCTGGCGGTGGCCATCCAGGCCGGGGATGTGTCGCCCATGGAGGCGGTGCTGTAGCGCCCTCCCGCAAACCGCATCATCCACGATCCGCCGCGGCCCGGGCCCCTCCCGGGCCGCGGCCCGTTAGACTGGATCCCATGGTCGGAGCCCCCATGTCCCTGCTCATCTCGAATGTCCGCATCGTGGATCCCGCGCAGTCCCTGGACGCCCCGGGCGCCCTTCTCGTGGCGGAGGGGAAGGTGGTCGCCCTGGGGGCGGACGCCGCGTCCCACCCCCAGGCCCAGGGCGCCGAGGTGGTGGACGGCGGCGGGGCCATCCTGGCGCCGGGCTTCGTGGATCTGCACGTGCACTTCCGCGAGCCGGGGCAGACCCGCAAGGAGAGCATCGAGACCGGCAGCCGCGCCGCGGTGGCGGGTGGCTTCTGCACCGTCTGCGCCATGGCCAACACCAAGCCCGTGAACGACAGCGTGGCCATCACCGAGCTGATGCTCACCCGGGCGGCCAAGACCGGCCTCTGCCGCTACTTCCCCATCGGGACCGTCAGCCGCGAGATGAAGGGCGAGGAACTCTCCGACATGGGCACGCTGAAGGCCGCCGGCTGCGTGGCCTTTTCGGATGATGGACAGCCCGTGTCCAATGCGTCTCTCATGCGGCGGGCGCTGGAATACACCCGCTGGCTGGAGGTTCCCGTGGTGGCCCACGAGGAGGACCGGGATCTGGCCGGCAAGGGCTACATGCACGAAGGCACCGTGAGCGCGTCCTTGGGCTGCCTGGGCATCCCCGCGGCAGCGGAAGAGGCCATGGTGGCCCGGGACATCATCCTGGCCGAGCACACCGGCGGCCACCTGCACCTGGCCCACCTCAGCACCCAGGGCTCCCTGCGCCTGGTGCGCGAGGCCAAGGCCCGGGGCCTCGCCGTCACCTGCGAGGTGACGCCCCACCACTTCGCCCTATCGGACAAGGAGCTCATGAAGTTCGACAGCGACTACAAGATGAACCCGCCCCTGCGCAGCGAGGCCGATATCCAGGCCGTGCTGGAAGCCCTGGCGGACGGCACGGTGGATGCCATCGCCACGGACCACGCGCCCCACGGCTGGGACGACAAGGAAGTGGAGCTGCCCATCGCCGCCTTCGGCGTCATCGGCCTGGAGACCGCCCTGCCCCTCACCCTCGAGCTGCTGGTGAACCGCAAGGTCATCTCCCTGGCCCGCGCCCTCGCGCTGCTGACGAACGGCCCCGCCCGCGTCTTCCACCTCGACCGCCAGGGCCTCGGCACCCTCAAGCCCGGCGCCCCCGCCGACCTCGTCCTCTTCGACCCGGCCCAGACGGTCCAGGTGGACCGCGCCTTCATCCAGTCCAAGTCCTACAACACCCCCTTCAAAGGCTGGACCCTCCCCGGCAAAGTCCTCGGCACCTGGGTGGGTGGGAAGCGGGTGTGGGGGTGAGGCTTCCGAGGACCCGCCCGAATCAAGGTTGACGGCCCGAGAGAACCGGATTTAGCTAGGGGCGGCCCACACGAAACATCACGATTACTAGTTCAGGCGAACCCGTGGGCTGTCCCATAGGTTCGCCTAATTCATGGTTAGGGCGCTTCAAATGGATGGCCTCTATCAACAAACATTAAAGAACATGGAGCAGACGCTTCATATTTTTGAATCTCGTGTGCCCCCTCCGGAATTTCAAAAGATGGGGAAATGGAGTGTCTTTCGGTACAAGGAAAAGAACATTCACCAAGCCCTTATACAAAAACTTGCAAGGGTAGTTAGTGGACTTCACGCGGCCAGATTATTGTTAGCAAATGGGTTTGTACAGGAACTAGCCGCTCTCCAACGAATGTTAGATGAATTTAATGAAGATATAACATTCCTAGCCACTGGTGTCATCAACGGCGACATGACCGACTCACACCAAAAATATCTGGATAACTTTTATCAAGAGGAATTTGGTGAAGACGGCAAACCTCTGGCCACTTCTGAACCAAGGCCCATGGTTCCTCGTAAAAAAATACGGGCGTACCTTGCACGCCTCAAAGGGCCTCAAGTTTCTGAAAGCAAGCAAATCGAGACCACCACTGTTCTGAGCAAAGTCTATTCAGGATTTGTCCACGGGGCCTCACCACAGATCATGGACATGTACGGAGGTGACCCTCCGAGGTTTGCGGTCTCCGGCATGCTTGGCACTCCGCGAATCATCCACCATAGCCATGACCTTTGGAATTATTTCTATCGTGGAATACTCTCGTTCGCGGTTGTAGCCAAAGCATTCGGCGATGATGATATGTGCAATGAAATTCGAAAGTACAGAGACCATTTCGAGTCTGTTCCCCGAAGGAGATGAACACAATTTTCTGCTTCCCGGCGCGCCCTAACCCTCCGCTCAACTCGGACCCCGCCTGCTTTGCCTTCCGCACTCTCTCAACTTCTGGATTCCCGGCTCAGCTCATCGTCTTGGTGCAGGCGAGTCCAACCAGCTTATTGCTTTAGGCCCCTCATGCGCCTCCTCGCCATCACTCTTGCCGCTACCCAAATGCTGATGGCCCAGCCCACGGCCAACACCGTGCAAACGGATCGAATCGCCGCCCTCCTCAAGGTGGTCGCCTCCAGGGATCGCTCCCTGATCGCCAATGAGATCAGCTACCCCTTGGGAAGGGAATATCCTCTGCAACCCATTCAATCGAAGGCCGAACTGATCAAGCGATTTGACGAAGTTTTTGATGCGTCGTTCCTTCGAGAACTGGCCGGCTCCGATCCCAAGCAGGATTGGAAGGAAATGGGCTGGCGGGGAATCATGTTCAAGAACGGTTCTCTTTGGCTGGATTTCGATTACAAAATCATCGGTGTCAACCACGAGACCCTGCTCACGAAACGACTGTTGGCCGCGGCCATCCAGAAGCAGAAGGACCGGCTCCCGGCTTCGCTGCGAGACTTCGACCAGCCGATCCTCGAATGGCGAACCCCGAAATACCGGATCCGCGTGGATCTCAAGGGAGACGATTACCGGCTGGCCCTCCTGGATGGGAAATCACCGACCCGGATCCTTTGCGTCCTCCATCACGGGGACTTCCATTTCGAAGGGACCATGGGGTCCTTCCTCATCGACTGGCAGTCCGAGGGGAAGACTCACCGCATCTACTCGGATGCCTCCGGCGAGGACAGTGGTTATTACCTCTACGATTCGCTTGTCAGCCGGGAGGAAGGCCTGGATTCGGCCATTGAAACCCAGAAGCCCTCTCTGCACTGAGCTGCACCCCGAACGCCCTTGCTCCTTGCGCGTCCCCGGCTATCCTCCAATGGCCGCCATGACAGCCATCTGCCGCTTCGAGGTGACCCCATGCCCCCATCGGACGCGAACTCGGGCCCCTCACCCTCGGACCTCATCTCCCAGCGGATCGCGGAGCTGGGGGGCTGGCGGGGAGCGACGCTGGGGCGGATGCGGCAGCTCATCCTCGGGGCGGAGCCGGGGATCGTCGAGGACTGGACGTGGGCCACGCCGATCTGGTCCTGCGGCGGGACCGTGTGCACGGGCGAGGCCTACCAGGACAAGGTGCAGCTCACCTTCGCCCAGGGCGCCTCGCTGCCGGATCCGGCCCGCCTCTTCAAGGCGAGCCTGGAGGGGAACACCCGCCGGGCCCTCGACCTCCGTGAGGGCGAAACGATGGACCCCGCGGCCTTCCAGGCCCTCGACCGCTCCGGCACGGCCACAGTGTCGAAGCGCACGAAAGCCTGAGCGGGAAAGCCGCCCGACCCGACAGGATTAGCCTTCACCGCCAAGACGCCCAGGGCGCCAGGAACGGGAAGGGGACTGGCCTCTGCTGGTCTCGGCCTCTTGGCGGTGTTCCTTGGGGTGATGGAAGGCCCCGGCAGGGAACCTCCGCCGGGGATAGGCCCGTCGCTCCCCGTGCCGGTTGGCACTGAATTTGATTCAGGGCTGTCTGCTCCCAAGAACGTCCAATCGCAGGCCCATCCCGGGAATGGTTCACGCGATTCTGCAACAGGGAGCGTTGCCTTCTGCATCCCCTTCCAGACCCCCACTCCACGGAGGACGCCATGCACCGATTGATTGCCTGTGCCAGCCTGCTCGCCCTGACGGCAGCCTGCACCGTCGCCCCCCACATCACCACGGACGTCACGCGGATTGCCCCATCCGCCGTGCCGGCGAAACCCGCAGGCAGTGACATCCAGATCCTCACCCAATCGCCGACGGACCGGAAGTTCCAGGAACTGGCGATCATCAATGCCGTCACGGATGGGGGCTCGTTCTCGACGAAGGCCCTCAGCGCCATCCTTCCCACCCTGAAGGCAAAGGCCTGTGAGGTCGGCGCCGATGCGATCATCATCCGGAATGTCGAGCAGGGGGGCACTCCCACCATGAATCAGTACGGAAGCCAGATGCCGACCCGGGTTTACTGCGTGGCCATCCGGTTCCTTCCCGCCTCGTGAACCGCCCCGGCTTCCCGCGTCGGGCCTTGGCCTCCAGAACCCCCTGACCCGGGCCGGGATGGCCTTCTCCTTCGGCCTGTGGCCCCAGCCGGAGGGCGACTTTTCTGGCCCGCGCCCCCAAAAAGCCTATGTTCGGCCTCGGCAATCGCCCATCGCGGGAGGCCGCTATGAAGAGCTACCACCTCACCAAGGACGGAAACACCTGGAACCTCCGGCCGGAGGGAGCCGCGCGCCCGGTGGTCCACGCCGACACCAAGGTGGAGGCCCTGGGCCGGATGCGGACCTACATGCACCACCACCCCGGCTCGGTGACCATCCACAAGGAGAACGGCCGGATCCAGGCGGAGCGCACCTATCCGCGGATCGCGGGCCCCAAGCACACCAAGTGCTGAGGCCCGGCGCCGTGTCCTGAGTCCCGGCGGGCCCGCCGTGCCGGGTAGGATGAAGGCATGCTCGCGGTTCTCCTGGTGTTCCTCATCCCCTTCGGTGGCGGCATTCCGTCGGGGGTGCTGCTGGGGCAGGCCCGGGGCCTGTCCTGGGAGGTCGTGGCGGGACTCTACGCGGTGTCGGATCTCGTCCTCGCCCTGGTTTTCGAATCGCTGCTGATCGGCTTCGCCACCCTGGCGCGGCGACGGCCACCCCTGGCCCGGTACGGCGCGGCCGTGAAGGGGGCCATGGCCCAGAACGTGGCCCTGGTGGGAGGCGCCGGCGCGGGGCCGCTGCGCGTGATCCTGATCGCCTTCGGCGTGGAGCCCATGACGGGCCGGACCGCCGCCCTGCTCTCGGGCTACGGGCCGCTGCCGGGCTGGGCCTTCGCCATCACCGGCGACATGGGCTACTACGCCCTCATCGCGCTGTCCACCCTGGGCCTGAACGCCTGGCTGAAGCACCCCAAGGTCACGGCCTGGATCATCCTCGGGGCCATGTTCCTCTGGCCCATGGTCACGCAGCGGGTGCGGGCGGGCCGCGCGCGCCGGCGCGGGGCCGAGGCCTGACATCAACGAGGGGGGGACCGCCTGCTCACCTTGGCTCGCGATGTCCCCCTCGTGCGCCAGGGCTGGCTCTGACGGCGAAGGGAGATGAGGGGCGGCCGGGAAGGCTAAGGAAGGTCCGACCCGGGTACCCCATCCAGCGGGTCCACGTGCACCACCACGTCCACCGCCGGCAGGAGGGGCTTCAGGGCGGGCTCCACGGCCACGGCGATGGCGTGGGCCTCCTCTGCGCTCAGCCCGGGGCGCACCTGGATCACGATATCGGCGAACCAGTCGCCTCCGATCCGGCGCATCCGCACCCGGGGCGCCCGTTCCACGCCGGGCACGGCCAGCGCGGCGGCGCGGGCCTGCGCCACCAGGCCGGCGGGCACGGTGTCCATCAGGTCCGCCAGCGTCTTCCATCCCAGCTGGATGCTCACCCAGATCACGATGCAGGCCACGGCGAGGGCCGCCAGGGCATCGGCCCGGATCAGCCAGGGCTGGTGGAGCCGGTGGGACAGGGCGACCAGCGCCAGCCCGAAGAGCACCACGGAGGACGACCACACGTCGGTGGAGAAATGCAGGGCATCGGCCGCCAGGGCGTGGCTGTGGTGCTTCGTCGCGGCCTTCTTCAGGGCCCGGGAGCGGGTGATATCCACCCCGATCGCCAGCCCGATCACGCCGAAGCCCCAGATGCTGGCCTCGACCTGGACATGCTGGAAGAAGAGGCGCTGGATGGCCTCCCAGATGATCCAGGCGCAGGTGAGGAGGAGCAGGAAGGTCTCGAAGAGCGCCGACAGGCTCTCCACCTTCCCGTGCCCATAGGGATGGTTC
>JAKAMQ010000079.1 GCA_021812805.1 Acidobacteriota bacterium | reverse complement strand
CGTGAAGCGCATCCAGCAGGAGCTGGCCGACGGCAAGATCGAGATCGTCATCGGCACCCACCAGATGCTGGGCGCCCGGGTGAAGTTCGCGGACCTGGGCCTGGTGGTGGTGGACGAGGAGCAGCGTTTCGGCGTGGCCCACAAGGAGAAGCTGAAGAAGCTGCGCCTCAACGTGGACCAGCTGGCCATGAGCGCCACGCCCATCCCCCGCACCCTGCACATGAGCCTCACGGGCCTGCGGGAGATCAGCCTCATCGAGACACCGCCGAAAGACCGGCTCGCCATCGAGACGGTGGTGGCGCCCTGGTCGGACGAACTGATCCAGACGGCCATCCAGTTCGAGCTGCGGCGCGGCGGCCAGGTGTACCTCGTCCACAACCGCGTGGAGTCCATCACGGCCATTGCCGCGCGCGTGCGCGAGCTGGTGCCCGACGCCCGCGTGGGCGTGGGCCACGGCCAGATGACGGACGAGGGCCTGGAGCAGGTGATGCTTGCCTTCATGGAGGGCCGCCTGGATGTGCTGGTGGCCACCACCATTGTGGAAAACGGCCTGGACGTGCCCAACGCCAACACGCTCATCGTCCACCGGGCCGATGCCTTCGGCCTCAGCCAGCTCTACCAGCTCCGGGGCCGCGTGGGCCGCAGCGACGTGCCGGCCTATGCCTACCTGCTGATCCCCGGCAAGCACGAGATCAGCGAGGATGCCCGCAGGCGCCTCCAGGCCCTGGAGGATTTCTCGGAACTAGGTTCGGGCTTCCGCGTGGCGGCCATGGATCTCGAACTCCGCGGCGCGGGCAACCTCCTGGGTGGCGAGCAGAGCGGGCAGATCCACGAGATCGGCTTCGAGCTCTACGTGAAGCTCCTGGAGGAGACGCTCCAGGAGCTGCAGGGCCAGCCCAGCGGCACCTTCGAGGTGAAGCTGGACGGCCTCTCCGGCGGCGCCCAGCTCAGCCGGCGGTGGGTGGATCAGGCCAGCGAGCGCCTGGTGGCCTACAAGCGCCTCTCCCGCCTGCGCAGCGAGCAGGACCTGGAGCTCTACCGCCTGGACCTGGAGGACCGCTTCGGCCGCGTGCCCGAGGACGACGAGGGCACCCAGCGCTTCTTCGAGATCCTGAAGGTGAAGCTCCGGGCCCAGGCCCTGGCCGTCTCGGAAGTCACCGTGGACAAGGGCCGCCTCAAGCTGCGCCTCAGCCCCCAGACGCCGGTGGATCCCGCGAAGCTCATGGCCTGGGTGCGCGAGCGCAAGGACGCCCAGCTCAATCCCGACGGCGCGGTCCTGCTGCCCATGCCCCCCAGCGAAGGCGGTGCCGTGATGCAGGCCCAGCGGGTGCTGGCGGACTGGGCGGGGATGGTGGGCTGAGGTCCCGGGGACTCGGTGTGTCAGCAGGTGAGCCTGTAACTGAATCTGTCATCGAGGCCTTGGGAGCAACCTCTTGTTGACCTTCTCGGTGGATTCGGCTCCCCCGCAGAAACAGGCATTCCCCTTGGCCGGACCCTAGCCCACGAGGTTGATGGCCTCGCGCATCTCCTCCTCGCGGGTCTCGATGTAGATCATCGTGGTCTCCACCTTCGAGTGCCGCATGAGCTTCTGGATCGTCGGGAGCGGCACGCCCTTGGCGTTCAGGATGTTGGCGAAGCTGGCGCGGAGCCGATGGTCGGAGAGGTTCTCCGGCAACCCGACCGCCTTGGCGGCTCGCTTGATGTAGCGGGCGGCGTAGTGGTCTCCATGAGGCCTGCCGGTCCTGGCTGGACAGATGTAGCCGATGGGATTCGACCCCGGCATGAGGCGCTCGAACCATCCAAGCATGGCCTCAGGGATCGGGATCAACGGGGCATCGCCGTTCTTAGTCTTGTCAGGGATGAAGGCCTTCTGCGCCAGCCGGAGCCCCGACCACTTCATCATCCTGGCTTCGTGGTTCCGCATGCCCATTAGGAGCTGTGCCCGGATCAGGAATGAGGCGTGGAGGTTGCCCTGGGCATCTACGGCCTCCAGGAACCGGTCCAGGTCTGGAGCGCCCACCACAGGGCGGGCCTTTTTCTGAACCGGGACCATCTGGATCCGGGGCTTCTGGGGGATCCAACCCTTCTCGGCGGCGAAACTGAGCAGGGCGCTGATGTTCAGGGCCAGCCCGTTGGTGCCGGTTGCCGCGTGGGTCTCCAGGTAGCGGTTCAGGACCGAGTTGATGGCCGTGGCGTCGATCTTCGCGAGCTGGAGCCCGCCCAGGTAGGGCAGGACATGCTTCGTGACCATCAGGTAGAGGCTGCGGGTGTACTTCCGGGTGCGCTGAGGGCCCCGCTCCTTCATCCAGGAATCGAAGCACTGGCGGAAGGTGATGACCTGGGGACGCCGGATCCCGACTCCCTCCAGTGAGAGCTTGCCCTTCAGGGCGTTCACATAGTCCCGAGCCTCGTTGAGGCGATAGCAGCCCGTCGAGCCCGTAAAGATCCGGCCCTGGTAGGAGAAGCGATACAGGAAGACGCCCGAGTCGGGATGCTTCGCCAGGTTCTGGACGAAGTGCAGCTTCCCATCCTCCACGCGGCGCCTCCTCGGGCGCACCTTCCCCTGGTTTGAGGGCTTGGACACCGGGGGAGCCCCAAGGAGCGGGATTGTCCAGGTCTGCCGGACTGTGGATTGATTAGGATCGCCGTTGACCTGATGCGCAGCTGGAGCGGGGAACGTAATGATGCCCAAGGGATCACCTCGGCACCTCTAACAGTCCATTTACGTTTCATTGATGGATCCCTGCGGATCTCGCAGGGATCCGGTCCTCAACCCAACCAGGGGCCCCCGTACACAGCTGGGAACCCGGTTCCGGGGTTTCTCGGGTGCTCGGGCCAGGTGAGGGGATCGCCCAGGTCCGACGCCTTTAAAACGTCGTTTTTGAGGCGCGATTCACACGACATTTTGGTTTTCCGCCTCATCCGTTGTCGCTACTCCCACGGTCCATTTGGGAATTGATGCCCTTGAAGGCATCGTTCCCCACCATGCTCGGACAGGTTGTGGTCCGGGTTTTCGTGGGGTCCCGGGTTGAGCGGACACGAAAAAGGGGACCTGTGAGGTCCCCTTTGTTTCGGTCATTGGTCCTGATACTCATGTCATCAGGTCGGCTTGTGTTGTGTGGGTTCGATCAAAGGAGCGGACCCTGTTCCGGGATCTTGAACGGATCCTCGCCCATGTTCACGCCAGGGAATTCGAACCCAGCGGCGACTGGGGCCTGCTTTGGAATCGTAAGCGGGAACTGTTCGGGGGCCGTGAAACACTTGGCACTGACGCCGTTGAAGTAGGCCTGCTTGACGGTCCAGCCGTTGCTGCGGAGGCAGGCAGCAAGATCCCGACGCTCGGTCTGGGTCGGCTTTGCGAAGCCCTTGGCATCCTCGACTTTCCCTTCGAGGAACCCGAAGATGGCGCTGAGGGTGATCCCGTTCGGCCCAGCGTGCTCCTGATAGAACTGGGTGATCTTAGGCATTAGATCTGCGTACCGGCTCTCCATCTGGTGGCGCTGGCTTTGGCGGACTCGCAGGGCCTCCATGGCCTCGGTGAGGTAGTGGGGTTCGTCCTGCCTATAGCTGTGCAGAGCCTGGGCCCAAATCTGCTCTAGGTTCGCCTCGAGCAGGTCGATGTCGATCTTCGGGGCGGTGGGGATCACCCAGAATCGACGGGAGCCAGTGGGGTCGTTCAGTACCTGCTCTTTGTTCGTGGAACCGACCAGGATGCAGCGGCGGGGGAATTCGCGCACGATCCTGCCATAGGAGGGGCGGAACTTGTCCGTGGCCGAGGAGACGAAGGCCTTGATGGCTTCCGCCGATTTTGCAGAAGTCATGTCATCGATTTCGCTCAGCTCGTGGATCCAAGAGCCCTGGAGCACCTTCTGCCCCTCGGCGCTGTCGATGTGGATCTTGGAATCATTGAACCAGCCGGGATCGGCGCAGAGTGTCTTCCAGAAAGTAGACTTCCGCGCTGCCTGCTCGCCGAAGAGGATCGTGACGGTGTCCATCTTGCAGCCGGGTTCCATGACGCGGCGCACGGCTCCGATGAGGGTGCACTTGAGGTACTCGGCATAGAGGGCGGCGTACTTGTCGTAGTCGAGGGTCTGGTTGGCGCCCAGGACTTCATCGCGCACCAGGGGCATGCGGTCCTCGCCGTCCCAGTCAGGCAGGGCGGAGAGCCAGACCTTCACAGGGTGGTACCTGGACGAGGAGGCAGCGAGGTTGAGGCCCAGGATGATGGTCGATTGAGGCCACGACACACCCCAGCGGCGGTCCAGGTGGTTCTGGAGACCAGTTACGCCGTTGTCAAGGTCATCAATGTCCAGGTGGGCATAGTCTGCGACCTGGAGTTCCGTGATCATCTTCAGCTCGTTCCAGCGGATGGAATCCCGGTACGTGTTGCCGTTCCTCAGGATGATTTCGAGATTCAGGGGGGACTTCGCGATGCTGCCCTTGCCGGTGAACCGAATCTCATCGGTGGGGATGCCGTCCTCTTCGAGCAGTTCCTTCCAGCGCTGGATCTCGGCATTGCGCTTGGTCTCGTCGGGATCACCCGCCTCGTAATCCACCACTTCAGCCTCGATGGTGCCTGCACCTTCAAGGTCCGTGTCCTGGCCAGCACTGGCACGGCGGGTGGAAACCAGCCCTCCAGAGGTGTTGCGGAAAGGGCGGGCGTGACGCAGGAGCATGTCTTCACCTACCTCGATGCAGATTTCGCGAAGGTGAACGTCCTTGTGGCTGTCGTGAAGGCAGGTGAAGCCAGGCCAGGAGCCGGGTTCGGTGAAGACAGCGGCGCCCTCGGCATCCATCGGGTTGGAGTGCTCTGCCGCGAAGGGGCAGGAGCAGCGGGCCTTGGTGCCACTGCCGTAGGGGACGGGCTCCTGGACCGTGGAACCCATCTCGCGCAGGAGTCCCACAAGGTCCAAGGTATTGAAGTCCACGTTGTAAGCCTCGTACCACTTGCCAGGATCGCCGGGCATGGATTCGGCACGAGAGGCGGCGCGCTTCGTCTCCCATTCCTGGCGCAGAGGGTGGATGGCGATGGGGGCTACCGTCATGCCGACAAGGTCTTCCTCGGTCGGGAGGACCAGAGGGGTGCCGAGGTGGGACAGGAACTGGATGCGGTCCTTGACTTCGGGTTCCTGAGACCAGTACCCCGCCGGGAAGTAGAGGCAGGCGGCACGATGCGTGGCGCCCAGATCCAGGCAACCCATGGCCCGCCACCGATCCAGCTTGAGCTGGGCCAGCAGCCATTCGGAAATCATCTTCCAGTCCCTGCCACTGGAGGGGCGATCCAACAGCACCATGATGCGGAACCGTTCACACGCCGACGTGCTGGAAAAGCTGTGGTAGCCGAAGTGGGTGATTCCCAAATCGGTGAGGTGCTGGTGGACTTCCTGCAGAGTCGGGGCGCCCTCAATGGGAACCTTTCGGAACACGGGTTCCCCGTTCTCTTTGGTTTCTCCCGTGGGCTGTTCGGCCATATTGTCAAAGTCCAGCATGAAGATCTGGAGGCTTTCGAGGTCACGGTCCCCACGGACGCCGCTCGGAGGGTAAGCGGCAGGGCTGAAGGCGGGGAGATTCCGCTTGGCTTCCTCCTTCGTGGAGCCGTGGACCTCGTAGGCACGACCGAAGCAGGTCGGGGAGATCAGTTCCTCCCAGGTTGCATTCAGGTGCTTGGGAGCGTTGTCGCGGCAGGTTGTGAAACGGCTGCAGCGGATGAGGGGGGAAGAGACCGGAGTGTTCTCCGGATTGTTAAGGAACTGGGGCATGAGATGCCTCCTTGAGGTTGGGCGCGTTCGGTGCGCCAAATCTCTAAGGAGCTGATGGGGGGTTTACCTATTTACCTTGCTCTCGGGCGTGGAGAATCGAGGAATGGCATCTTCTCTCCCTTTCTGGTTCAACAAACGGTTCTCTACCGAGGACCAGTGCCGGGCCTCGATTCGAGAGCTACGCTGGCCGGAAGGGTTCCGTTGCCCCGGTTGTGGGAGCGAGAGGGCCCGCATCAACGCACGGGGACTGTTCCGTTGTCAGGTCTGCCAGAAGCAGACTTCCGAATTGAGCGGGACGGCGCTCACTGGGGTCCGTGTTCCCCTGGTTACTTGGTTCTCGGTCCTATGGGTCATGTCAGAAACACCATCCGGCATCAGCGCGTCGGCCTTGGCGAAACTGCCTGACCCGGACGATGACGAACAGAATCTTGTGAGCTACAAGACGGCCTGGCTCCTGCTCCACAAAATCCGGGGCGTCATGCAGCAGACCTCGTTGGAGCCTTCATATGGGCGGATTGAGGTCAGCGTTGAGACCCTTGATGTGGTGGAGTTGGGCCAATTCGGACGCCAGGGCAAAAAGGCCATCCAGGTGCTCGTGGTGGTCAAAGAAAGGGCAGATGGAACTACTGGGTGGGCCTACCTTCGGCAAGTTCCGGACCGTGGACCGGAGACTTTGCGGCGGTGCCTCATGCAGGCCCTCGGAGGAGCCACGGGTGAGGAGATTTGGTCCAATCCAGGAAGCGAGTTTGAATGGCTAGGAGAGGCGGGGTACCGGCATCGAATCGCTACGAAGATGGGACTGCTCAGTGTCAACCGAGTCCTGGAGGAGGTGCGGGTTTGGCAGGTGCGTACGCATTGGGGGGAAATGAGCGAGAAACACGTTGGGGCCTATCTCGATGAATTCGCATTCCGTTTCAATCACCAATGTCGGGGCTCCAGTTCAAAGGACATATTCGAGGATCTTGTGGACCGGGTCATTACAGGGAAGCCCCGAACCTTACAGGAGGTAATTCGAGGAGAGGCATGAACACGGAAGGTACCGCTTGGTTCACCAAGACGAGAAGTGTGGAACGGCTTTTTCGATCTAGGCGAATCATGAAAAACATGGAAAACATGGAAATGAGGCAGGCCTGGGCCTCCGGCAGGCACCCTATCCACGACCGGCAGTCGAACCCATTTTTCGTATTTCCGATGTTTCCGAGGTTTCTTGAATCCCAAAAAGCAGGTGGCGAAGGAGCACTGAGCCCCCCGCCACCTGCCGGGCGGACTAGCTAGAAATCAGCTCGCGTCGTCGAGGGTGCAGTCCAGGAGCTGGTTCATAAAGCATTCCATCGAGAAGGGAATGTCATCGGCCTCGATGCGGGTGGATCCCTGCTGCAGAAGGAGGCCTTCTACCAGAAGTTCGAGACGCTTCGAATCCTTCACGCAGTGGACTGCCGCGACCAGAAGGCCGTTCGCCTCGTTGCGCTGATCGAGGGTCATCATTCCGCAGAGGAGCGTACGGTCCCGCTTTTCGGAGCCGAACCGAACTACGACCTTTCCGTAGCGGACCCGAACGACCGTGCCGAAGCCGAATCGAGGGTGGTAGATGACCTGATCCTTTCTATAGGTGCCGGACTGCGTGTAGGTGACGATGGCGCCAGAGTTGGTCTGGAGGATCTGGATGCCGGACTTGGTGGCCATGAAGGCTCCTTTTCGGTTTTGCGACAGAGGTTCCCCACGAGGCCGGGTGGACTCGGGTGTCGCGGTTCAGGTGGAAGGTGGGCCTGCGATGAGCAGGCAGAGCTAACGCCGACGGCCAGGATCGGCCTGCTTACTTCAGCCGGGAGAATTTGATTTAGTGGGCCAGCCTCAAGGGCGTCGGCCTATTTCCCATTCCCGGAGGATGAATTTGATGTGCTCTCGAAGCTATGTTGAGTCTTGAACCATATAACTCGCATGGCAAGGCCACTCGGTGATCTCAAACTTCAAAAAATTTAAAAAATAGACACACATATCCGGCCCCTATGAAAGGCGAGTTTAGGCAAGTCAAAAGAAAGGCTCCAAGGCTGCTTGTTCGATGCAGGCACAATTACGAGAACTTAATTCTTACCGAAACCGGGTGAAAAGTCAAACAATTTGTGTTGCATGGGGTGCGATTTTCTGCCTTGACATCAGTCGGGGGGATTCCGCCTCTTACATGAGACCTTCACGGGGTGGTGATGGCCTCTTCGGAGAACCGTTGGCAAGCCGTTCCACACATCGGATTCGGGATTTTTGAGCAGTCGGATGCATCGCTCGTTCTCGGTGGGCTCGGCACCCCGACACACTTCAGAACCGATCCTCGGCGCAGCAATCGCCGCCCTCGACCAACCTGTGCCCTCGCACCAAAGCCTCATGGAGGCTGGATCTGGAGGCCACGATGGTCCAGATCAGCGCCCAAGGGATGCGGAACGAGTATTGGCGGAGACGGCTCCTGCTTGGCCTGATGGTGCCGGAGCGCTACGCCATGGTTTGGATCTCGGAGGGTGCAAGTGAGCACCCGCTGGCCCTGGATGCACTGGCGCATCTACTGACGTGTCCGGCTCAACAGGATCCGCTGGTCAATCCAGAGGGGGACTGTGACTGGCTCCGGACTAGCATCGCGGGCGAGGACTTCGACCTGTTCGTGAGCTGTCTCGCCCAGGGTGAGCAGAGGAAGCGCCCCAGTGATGACCCTGGCGATGACGATCTGACGACTCGCCTCTACAGCCTGGTGCTGTCGAGCGAATATGCCGAGGCCGGTTCAGGCCCAGGCTGAATCGGTTGCCTCGCTGCGCGCCCATCCAGGAGGGTGCGCGAGGAGGCCCCGCTTGATCACCATCACCATGACCGGTATTCGGAATGAACATTGGCGGAGAGAGCTTGGCCGTGGGGAGGCCGTGCCACCCAGATATGCCCGCCTCTTTGTGACCCGAGGGATCCAGCATCATCCCCGTGGCATGGAGGCGCTGCGGAAGCTCCTGAATTGCCCACCGCAGACCAATCCCGACATCAATCCTTGGGGCGATTGCGATCTGCTTAGAGTCACCCTCGATGGAGAAGCCTTCCTGCTCAAGGTGGACTGCTACGCCGCAACATGGGGAACCCCCGAGGAGGCATCGGGGGTTCCCAGCAACGATGAGGTGACCACTCGCGTCTACACCTGCATGCTGGCGAGTGAGTATTGAGAGGATTCAGCCTCCTCTACTTCGGCTTCACCTGCCAGTTGAATGTCTTTCCGTCATAGACAACTTCCACGCGATAGGTGAATGGACCGTTCGGCTCTCGCGTTTCCAGAATGCCGCTGTATTCGTTCCCACCCTTCTTGGTCAGCATGAGGGATTGAATCTGAATGCCTGAGCCCTTGAATTTCTCTTCCATGCTGGCTCGGACCTGCTTGGTGAGTTCCTCGGTGGAGAGGGAACAGCCTGTAGCGATTGCGGCCAGGACGATTACCGTAGCCAGGGGTTTCCAGGGGTTCATGTGGGCTCCTTGGGGTTGGTGGATGGAATTTATTGGTCAAAAAGGTGCCGATTCCGAAGCACCTTGTCTCGAACGATGAAGTCGACGATCACCCACAGGGCTCCGATCACCGCTCCCAGTACCAGATTCACGATCCCGATGATGACGAGCTGCGTCACGCCCTCGAAGGAAGCCACCACGGATGCTTTCCTCTCTTGGACCAGCTTCGCCCGGTTGAATCGGGACATTGCCGCATAGATGTTCCAGATCCCGGCGACCAGGAGGGCCAGCATTTCTGTGGAGAAGGTCAGGATGGGCACGATCAGACACAGCACCGGTAGCAGCACTTGTAGGCCGCCGATGATGCTCCATACGACCCCCGATACTGTCTCCAGCTTCTGAATGGTGTCGATCGTGTCCTGAGTTGCCTGCCAGGAAGCTCCTGAGGGGACGGCTGGAGGAAGCTGACGCCCCCACCCGGCCAATTCTGGGACCCTTTCCAAGGGGGTCCATTCCGGCAGATGCGCAGCCCAGACTAGATCGTCTCGGTAGACACGCCCGCCTTGGATCAGGGCCCGCAGTTCCTGATAGGTGATCGGTCCGATGCGCTCGCCCTGGGGCGTGGCGTAGTACCAGGCATCCTGGGCGCCCATCAGCCCAGCACCTTGCGCTTCTCAGCCTGGAACTCCTCTTCGGTGAGGATTCCATGGTTTTTCATGTCGGCCAGCCTCTGTAGCTGATCCAAACGATCCACTGGGGGCTGCATCGCACGAGCGGGCACTGGCGGCGGCACCGGAGGCCTCGATCCGAATCCCTCAGTCTGCCGTGGAGTGAAAGCTGGGGGCAGGGGAGGGGCCTGGATAGGATCTCGCCTGGGGCCCTCACGGAATACCTGAGGTTGCAGCTTGAATTCGTCCTTCAGCTCAGCTGACCCATCCTTGATGTTGTCCCGGATCGTCAGGAACCAAGGGAACGCCACTGCCCAAAGCAGGACGTTCACGAGAAATACGGCCGTCGGACCCGAGGCTAGGCCACTCCGATATTTCCGGAACTCCAATCGTTTGGCTGAAACAGCGGCCCACAGGGCAGTCCCGATCACCATCAACCAGGCCACGCCTGGGATGGCGCCTCCACTCCCAGGGGTGGGTGGATTCGAGGCGTTGATCAGACCTCCCACCAACACGGATAGGGCGAACAGCCCCATGGTGATCATGATGTTTTTGAGAACTCGCACGAAATGGGTCTCCTTGATGTTGAAAAATGCCGTTCATGAAAAAGGGAAGCCCGGTCTCGGACCAGGCCCCCCGATTGCGAATGCAAACATCTGCGCCCACTGCATGAATTAGGGTTGAAATTCATGACCTAGGCTATTTGGAAAGATCGCTTTTGTCCCTGTGATCGGAATCACTTGCTCGCCACCCTGCGGAGGTAGATGAAACCTTCGGAATCCCTCCCGGCCTCGCGCTCCATGCGTTCGAGGTGCCGGAGCGCAGCTTCGCTCTTGGTGTCGATGAGACCTGTCAGTTCACCGAGCAGGGCGGCGGGAGGGTCGTTCGGGGTGAGGCTTGCGAGGATCGAGGCGAGCCTGCGGGTGTCGAAGTCCACCGCCTCCCGCTTCGGCTTGGTCGAAGCAGGAAGGGCGGCGTAGTGGGCCTGGGCCTCCAGGATCGCCTCCTTGAGGGTCCAGCCCTGCTTCGTGGCCTCCTCGCAGAACCCACGGGGAAGCACCGAAGCCAGGGCCTCGTCCGCATTGGGGAGCATGGCGAGGCTGCCGTACTGGAGCACGGCAGAACGAAACAGCTTCCGCTGCTTGTCCTCGGTGGGACCGAAGCAGTGGTAGCTGCCGAGACCCTTGCCGGGGAAGTAGTCCATCCCGGACTTCTTCTGGGAAGCGGGAACCGAGGTGGACTCGGAGTTGGGGGAACCCGAACGGAACAGCTTGCTCATGGGAGGTCTCCTTTGGGTGCCACGAGGCACCCAAGGACCGTCCTGTGGGGATTCCGGATGGGCAACAGATCCCTTACCCATGACCGACCTGACCTGGGAATTCGAGAAAGTGGGAAGAACCTCGTTGACCCCACCGGTGAACCAGGGGATGCGCCGAGATTGGGCACCAGATGGGTTGGACACGAGCCGAGCCATGCAGGAAGGTTCCGCAGCGGGTCCCGAAGGCTCCAACCGTGCCCATCTGATACCGTATGGCCATGGTGTTGGCCCACAGGACTCGCCCGGACGTAGAGAGGGTGAGAAATGGGGAACAAGAAATATCGGAAACCGATATTATCAATCTACTGGGGAAGCGTCCATGACTTCGAGTCGCGGCGCTTCGAAACCCAGAAGCAAGACAGGCCAGCCCTCCACGCTAGGGCAGCGGATCCGTGCTGTCCGGAAGGCGTGGGGATGGACCCAGACCAGCCTGGGGGAGGCCATTGGAAGTCCCCAGAACACCATCAGCGATTGGGAGAAGGACCTCACCCGTCCCAGTGGGGCGGCGATCCAGGCCCTATCGCGGCTGTTCAGGCTCACGCCGGAGCAGTTGGAGCAGGGCAGGGGATTCACGCTTCCCGAGGCACCCGGTCAGCCCAGCGGGGCTCACATGAGTAAGCGGGACATCCAAGAGCTTCGGCAGATGCTTCCTCAACTGCAGCAGGGGGAGATCCTCCAGGTGGACACTCAAGCGGAGGATGCTGCGCTGGTTCATCTGACACAGGCCTTGGCTGCAATCAGGGAGGCAAGGAAGCAGGGCAGGGCGGTGTGGCTGGTGATCGGCGAGAAGGCTGATCCCAAGGACTGATGAGACCCAAGCGTAGGGCCACCAGAGCTGTTACCCGGGATCTTTCAGGGCAAAGTCTGGATTCTCTGTGAGTCCTTGTTTGGTTGTAGTGGACAAGACTCTCCCGTTCAGGAGGGAGGAATTACCGTTCGGCTGAAAAACATTGATGACTCTGTAGTCTGGTGTAGCCTCCTCCCGGGCATTATTTGGATCCCTGGAAGGAGCAGCCATGGCTGACTTGCAAGTAACCTGCATTACGAAGCCTCATCCTCAATCTTCCCACGAACACATCACCCACATCGGGGGGCCTGATGGAGGACAGGGCAAACCTTGGAAAATCACCAGGGAGGAGGCTATTCGATTTATCGACTCAAACACGCATAGTTTCTATGTCGTGGACCCAAACACGAAGAAGAGGACAAATGTTGCGGTTGTGCGTCCAACAGACGGACGTGCGCCATTTCTTCAAACACATGCCGACGGATCGTGGAACAACAATCTGCTCTCGCTGAAGCAATGTTCCTAAGAGGAGAGGGTGATGGCCAACCGAAAGCACACTTCATCCACCGCCGCCTCGGCAGCATCTCGAGTGCTTCAGTCTTCGAGTAGCAGC
>JAKAMQ010000234.1 GCA_021812805.1 Acidobacteriota bacterium | reverse complement strand
GCCGGCGGCCGAGACTCCGCCATGGATGCTCACGAGCATCACAATGGCGAACAGGACGGACAGCCAGCGGCGCACGAAACGTCTCCTTGGGGAACAAGGGTAGAGAGGAACCCGGGGCCCGCAAGCGCAAATTGGTCACAACAGGGAATTTCATCTTGGCTTCAGGTTCAGAGCCCTTGTTGTGACCAATACCACAGGGAATCCCTCCGGTTTTTCACGAGGGCTTCATTTTCGGGCCCCAGGATTCCACCGGATTGATGACCTTCTGGCCACCAATTACCGGGAGCGGTCCCCGACGCCTCCCCGAACCCAACCCCTGTGGAGTCCTTCATGAAGCTGATCCGAACCCTCCTCCTCCTGCTCGGGGCCAGCGTCCCGATGCTGGCCGTGCCCGCCTGGGCACGCCTGACCACCCTGTCCTGCGCGGACTGCCATGCCCTGCCCACGCTCCAGCTCACGGCCATGGGATTGGAGTTCCAGCGCAACGGCGCGCGGCTCGATCCCACCGCCTTCGGCGCCTCGGACCTTGCCGCCCAGAAGCTGGACACCTACGCATCCATCACGCTGGATGCCAGCGCCCAGGCCGTGAAGGGGACCAGACCCGCCACGCAGACGGCCCAGCCGGACTTCCAGGTGGTATCGGGCGGAGCCCTTTCGGACCGGTTCAGCTACACCCTGATGTACCACTTCAATACCGGCGCAACGCCCTCCGATGGCATGGAAGAGGCGTTCATCCAATACAACCTGCCGATCTCCAAGGCCGCCTTCCTCCAGATCCGCGGCGGACAGCTCAATCCCGAAATCCTCCGGGATTTCGGCCTTGGCGCCGGCAGTGTCCTGGGCGCGCCGCTGGTCCTTTCCACACCCATGACGGGCACTTCCCCGTTCACCCTGGATGCCTTCGGGCGTGGCATGGACGTCAAGCTGAACTGGAACCGGCTTGAACTGGCGGCGGGCATCCTGGACACGCTGACGCCCGCCACGGATGCCACCGGGGCGGCGGTCTCGGGCCCAAGCCCCACGAACCACAAGGACACCTACGCGTCGGCCCTCTACCGCTTCGATGACCACGCCTCGGGCATCGCGCTCTTCCGGCTCAATGGCCAGAATCCGGTACTCGACCCGGCCAATCCCGGCACCCCCCTCTTCACCGACAATTTCTACCGCAATGGCGCCCTCTTCCGGTTCATCCGCGACTCCTGGCGCGTGATGGGCGCCTACTTCGAGGGGCAGCACCAGGTGGACGTGATCGGAACCAATGCCAGGAACGCGGGCTACTTTGCCCTCTGCGACCTGAATCTCGCCCCTGCCTTCGGCGTGTTCGGGCGCTACGACTTCGTCCGTCCCGACAAGGCGGACACGGCCAAGGACCAGGCCATGAAGACCCTGGGGCTCGACGGCATCGCCTTCGCCAGCGCGAAGGCCGGCGGGCGCTGGACGCTCCAGGCCTCCCGCACCACCTTCAAGGACGGGATCACCCCCGACAACGACCAGCTGATCGCGGACTTCATCGTCGCGTTCTAGGCTTTGACCATGCAGGGGGGCCCTGGCATCCAGGTCCCCCCTCCTTTATGCTCCCCAGTGCCCGTCAAGCTCTGAGCCGGGAGGCGCCATGAAAGTCCTGCTGGTGGAAGACGAGTTGAAGCTGGCCCGGGCCCTGGAAAAGGGGCTCAGGGCCGAGGGATTCGCCGTCGACAAGGCGGAAGACGGACTCCGCGGGCTGGAGATGGCCCTGGGATGCCGTCACGATGTGCTGATCCTGGATGTCATGCTCCCCTACATGGACGGTTTCGAGGTGCTGGCGCGGATCCGCCGGGAACGATGCAAGGTCCCCGTGATCCTGCTTACCGCGCGGAGCGGTCTGGATGACCGGGTCAAAGGGCTGGACCTCGGCGCGGACGACTATCTCGCCAAGCCCTTCGACTTTCCCGAACTGCTGGCCCGCATCCGGGCCATCACGCGGCGTCCCTCCTCTGAACCCCAGCTCATCCTCCGGGTGGCCGACCTGGAGTTGAATCTTGGCAGCCATGAGCTTCGCCGCGCCGGCCAGATCATCCCCCTCCGGACCAAGGAGTACGCGCTCATGGAACTCTTCATGCGCCGCAAGGGGTTGGTGCTCTCCCGCAACATGATCCTCGATCACGTGTGGGCCTCGGACATGGACTATGGCGACGCCTCCAACCTGGTCGATGTCTACGTCGCCCAGCTCCGGAAGAAGATCGATGCCGGGCGCGAGCAGAAGCTGCTCCAGACCTTGCGGGGCACAGGCTACGTCCTGCGGGATCCCTCCTGATGGCCCCCTTCCGCCGGACCCTCCGCTTCAGGCTCACGGCCTGGTACAGCGCCGCCCTCGCCTCCTTCATGCTGGCCTTCACCCTCCTGGCCTACGGCCTGGTCCACCAGCGCCTGGTCCATCACCACGATGGGTCGTTGAAGGAGATCGCCGGCCAGACGCTCCAGATCCTCTCCGAGCAGTCCGACTGCGAACACCTCACCCCTGAACAGCAGGCCCATCTGAGCCAGATCGGGCGCCTCCTCCTCATCCACGAGGACCAGGGGCGCAGGAGCGCCTTCTTCCTGTCACCGGAAATGCAGGCCAATCCCATGGCCTCGCGGCTCTCCGTGTCGGCCTGGCGCCATAGCGACCAGCCCTGGTTCGAGACCCTCGAAGGCGGCGGAGGGCCCTGGCGCGTGTTCTCCCTCCCCTACCGGACCCGCATGGGCCGGTATGGCGTCATCCGGGTCGTGGAGGATCTCGGGGAAGTGGCCCCCATCCTCACCGCCCTGCGGGACACGCTGCTCCTGCTCCTTCCCCTGGGACTGCTGATTTCCGCGGGCGGCGGCTATGCCCTGGCGGGACGGGCTCTGGCTCCCGT
>JAKAMQ010000078.1 GCA_021812805.1 Acidobacteriota bacterium | reverse complement strand
GCCCGCTCCCGCAGCAGGCCCAACTCCTTCTCCGCCATGGGCACGTAGGCCTCATAGGCCAGTTCCCGCACCGGCCGGCCCTCATGGTGGTCCCGGGCACGCCCCTCGAACAGCACCAGGGCGCCCGCATGGGGATCCTCCATGACACTTCGTAAAGCCATTGGGTCCAGGGGCCCGTCTTGAACCAGCACCCAGGGGATCATGACCTCCTCCATCCTGCCTGAACCGTACACTGGCCAGACAGCGAGGTGCATCATGTTCCACCCCAGCCCGGTCACTCCCGAGAATGTCTTCGACACCCTGGGCCGCCACATCCTGGTGGATGGCTTCCACCTGGTCATGGACCTCGAGAAATCTCACGGTTCCTGGATCGTGGATGCCCGGGATGGCCGGAAGTATCTCGACTTCTACACCTTCTTCGCCACGGCGCCCCTGGGGCACAACCATCCCCGGCTGGCGGACCCGGCCTTCCAGGCCCGGCTCGGCGCCATCGCAGTCCACAAGCCCGCCAATTCCGACATCTACACCACGGCCTATGCGGAATGGGTCGAGGCCTTCGGTTCCCAGGCCGCCCCGGACTACCTCCCGCACCTGTTCTGGATTGACGGGGGCTCGCTCGCCGTGGAGAACGCGCTCAAGGCCGCGTTCGATTGGAAGGTCCGCAAGAACCTGGCGGCCGGCAAGGGCGAGAAGGGTTCCAAGGTCATCCACTTCCGCGAGGCCTTCCATGGCCGCAGCGGCTACACCCTGAGCCTCACCAACACAGCCGATCCGCGGAAGTACCAATACTTCCCCAAGTTCGATTGGCCGCGCATGCCCAATCCCAAGATCGCGTTCCCCCAGGACGCAGCCAACATCGCCAAGGCCGAGGCCGCCGAAGCGGAAGCCGTCGCCGCCATCGAGGCCGCCGTCGCCCAGAACCCCGATGACATCGCCTGCCTCATCATCGAGCCCATCCAGGGCGAGGGTGGCGACAACCACTTCCGTGGCGAGTTCCTGCGGCAGCTCCGCGTGCTGGCAGATCGCCACGAGTTCCTGCTCATCTTCGACGAGGTGCAGACGGGTTTCGGCGCCACGGGCAAGTGGTGGGCCCACCAGTGGTTCGACGTCCAGCCCGACATCATCAGTTTCGGCAAGAAGACCCAGGCCTGCGGCATCGCCGCGGGACGCCGGCTTGATGAGGTGGACAGCGTCTTCCAGGTGCCCAGCCGCATCAACAGCACCTGGGGCGGAAACCTGGTGGACATGGTGCGCGGCACCCGCATCATCGAGATCATCCAGGAGGAGCACCTGCTCGAGACCAGCGTGAAGCAGGGCGGGCGTCTGCTCCAGGGACTCCAGGAGATCCACCGGGACTTCCCGGAGATCACCTCGAACCCCCGCGGCCTCGGCCTCTTCTGCGCCCTGGACCTCGCCAGGCCCGAGCTGCGCAACGCCGTGGTGGCCAAGGGCCACGACCTGGGCATGATGATCCTTTCCACCGGCGTGAAGGGCCTGCGCTTCCGCCCGGCCCTGAACCTCACCACGGAGGATCTGGACCTGGGCGTGGAACTGCTGCGGAAGTCCGTGGCCGAGGTCGCCCGCACGGCGCCCGCGACGGTGGGATGAGCCTCCGGCCGAAGGTCGAGCTCTACTGCGATGGCGCCTGCCTCGGAAACCCCGGCCCGGGCGGCTGGGGGTACCTCCTGCGCGTGCGCACGGCCACCGGCGAAAAGGAAAAGGAAGCTTCCGGTGTCGAGCCGGAGACCACCAACAACCGCATGGAACTGCTGGCGGCGATCCGGGGCCTGGAAGCCCTCACCCAGTCCTGCCTGGTGGACCTTCGCAGCGACAGTCAGTACGTCGTGAAGGGGATCCAGGCCTGGCTGAAGGATTGGAAACGGCGCGGCTGGAAGAAGGCCGATGGCAAGCCCGTGCTCAATGCAGACCTGTGGCAGGCGCTGGATGCCCAGCTGGCGCGCCACCAGGTGGAGGCCCGCTGGGTGCGGGGCCACGCAGGCCACGCCGAGAACGAGCGGGTGGACCGCCTCGCGAACGAGGCGGCCCGCTCGCTGACGTGACCGCGGCTACTGGCGGCGGGGGAAGCGGTAGTTGATCTCGATCCATGCCCGCACGGGCTTGCCGTCGCGGGTGGCGGGCGCGAAGGCGGACTTGTTGGCCGCATCAATGGCAGCCTCATCGAACCCGTACGGGCCGGGAACGCCCTGCTTGACCATCACCTTCAACGGCTGGCCCTGCTCGCCGACGAACACCCGCAGCAGGACATCATGCTCCTTGGTGAGCTCCCAGCGCATCTGCTGGGCCCGGATCGGGAAGATCGGCGCCACCTGGCGCACCACCTGGGGCGGCGTCTCCACCACCTGAGCCTGGGCGGTGGGCTGGGGGGCGGCGGGCTGGGGAGCGGGCACGGACTCAGGCACTGGGCTGGCCGCGGGCTGCATGGGCGTTGGCTTGGGCGCCTCCGGCTTGGGCGCGGGCGGCGGGGGCGGAGCGACCGGGAGCACGGCCGCCGCGCGGGCTTCGGCCGCCTTCTGCTGCTCGGCCAGCTGCTGCTGGTGCTGCTTGGCAGCCTCCTGCTGCTGCTCGATGTCAGCCTTCCGCTGCTGGGCTTCCGCCAGCTGCTTCTGCAATTTGGCCTTCTCGTCGGCCGACTTGGTTTCCGAGAGCTGCTTCTGGATCTCGGCGGTCTTCTCGGCTTCCGCCTGGGCCTTGGCATCCAGATCGGCCTTCTGCTGCTGGATCTGGACCTGGAGGAGCTGGAGATCCGCGAGTTGCTTCTGGAGAGCCGGATCCACCTTCGGCCGCCCGAACAGGATGTAGCCTAGTCCCAGGATCACCACGGCGGCCACGCCGCCCACGATGAGCAGGGTTTTGTTCTTCTGGTTGGCCTGTTCCTCGGCGTGGCCATCAATGTGCTGAACGCGGGTCGCGCCACTCCGCAGGGTCTCTCCGGCGGGCGTATAGGCCAGGTAGTTGTCGCCCTGTTCGGCCTTCATGGCAGTGGTGTCGCGGTCGTTCTCCTCCCGGAAGAGGGTGTGCATGAAGAACGCCATGTTGAAGGTGGTGGGACTGTACTCGCCGTCGTAGAGCACCCGCTCGAGTTCGGCGTTGAAGGCATCCATGGTGGTGAAGGGCTGGCGTCCCAGCATCAGCCGGCCCAGGAAGGCCCTGATTTCCGCCGGCAGGGGAGCCTCCTCCTGGGCCGCCTTCAGCGTGGCCCGGTCCAGGGCGCCCTGGAGGTCGCCCCCCACCGGAACCTGCTCGAAGGTCAGCAGTTCGTAGAGGAGCGCGCCCAGCGCAAAGAGATCCTGCTGCACCGCATCGGTTTCAGGGCCCTGAAGGTAGGGGGCCAGTTTCTGCCGGGCACTGGGGGCCTTCGACAGCACGCCCTTGACCAGCGAGGAAAAGGGGGCGTCCACGATCTGAGTGGCCCCTTCGAAGCTCACCCACACGCTGTGGGGGCTGAGAAGGCCGTGGTTCACGCCCTTGGCATGCATCTGGACCACACCCTGGGCCACGCCCTGGATCACCGTCAGGGCATGATCCACGCCGAAGGGGATCTGCTCGTGGCGGGCCTTCTCGATGAGCTGGGCGAGGCTCCGCCCAGGCACATAGTCCCAGGCCACATGTGGAGTCTTCCCGCTCTCCACGCGGTAGCCCTGGCCGAAGAGCCGCGCGCCCCCCAGCAACGGCACCACCCGCGACGCATCGGCGATCCGGGTGCCGATGCCGGCCTGGAACAGCTCTTCGCTGAAGGCCCGCACCAGCACATGACGGTCGAAGCCATTGCCGGCGGTCACCACGGCCCGATGGATGGCGCCCAGAGGATCTCCGGCGAGCTCCGAGGCCAGCAGGTATGACCCGAGGCGAGTGTAGGTGCCCATGTCCGAACTCCAAAGGAGAGGTTGCTTGGCAAGATAGCGGGAAAGCCGAGATTCGCCTAGCCTATCGGCCTGTTCCGGATCCGGCATGATTCATGGCGCCTGGGGCAGCTCCCACTGGTTTCCCGCCTGCCGCCAGGCAAGAATCCAGACGTTGGCCGTGGCATAGACGGCGTTGGAGAAGGAAAGCTGGAGCTGGGCGAAGGGCACGGAACGGTCGTCCCAGGAACCGAGGCGCCGGCCCGTGGCCGGATCGAAATGGTCCAGGAGCCCTTGATGGCGGGCCAGTTTCACGGCCTGGAAGCGCCGGAGGGCCAGATCGAGGTCCGGGCGCCCCTCGGCCGCCCAGAAGGGTTCCTGGGTCACCACCAGGTGCGGGATCCACTGGTCGGCGTAGGCTTCGAAATCCTCCCGGAGCGGGCTCAGGCCCTGGACGGCAGAGGGGTCCAGAAGCAATTGCACCTGATGGGCCAGTACGCCCAGCTCCCGGGCGATCTCCTCGGGACGCGCCCGCTCCCCGCTCATGCGCAGGACGGTCCGGTACTCCGCCTCCACCTGGTCGGGCGTGGGCGGCTCGTCGTTGGCCACCCCCCGGGCCCCTTCCATCAGCGCCGCGGGGTGGGCCCGGAGGAAGGCCGCCATGCGCCAGGGGATGAGGCGCAGCGCCTTGGCTGTCTGGACTTCATGCATGTGGGGCGACCAGGCCCCCAGCGGGAGGCAGGCCGCGAGCAGGCCCGCGAGCAGGCGCTTCATGGAGTCTCCCCGGCGAGAAGGGCGGAGGCATGGGGACGGCCGGTTTCGTCGAGGGGATCGAGCGGAATGGCCAGGGCGTGTAGCCGGTGGAGCAGGGTCGTCCGGCGCAGGCCCAGGCGGCGCGCGGTTTCGCTCTTGTTCCAACCCGTGGCCTGGAGCGCTTCCAGGATCAGGTGGCGCTCGAGATCCGTGAGGAACCGCACGAGATCCCGGTGCTGGGGGAGGCTCGGAAAGGCCACCGACGGGACCACACCGGCCACGGGGGCGGGCAGATCCTGGAGCAACAGGCGCTCGGGATCGGAGCCCAGGGCCATGGCCCGCTCGACCGCATTCTCCAACTCGCGCACGTTGCCCGGCCAGCCATAGGTCTCCATGGCCTGGAGGGCAGCAGGTTCCACCTGCTTCAGCGGGAGCGCCAGCTCCCGTGCAAACTTCCGGAGGAAATGGGCCACCAGCACCGGGATGTCATCCGGATGTTCCTTGAGCGGATGCAGCTGGATGGGAATCACGTTCAGCCGGTAGTAGAGATCCTCGCGGAACCGCTTCTGGGCCACCAGCCGGCCGAGATCCTCGTTCGCGGCCGCCACCAGCCGGAAATCGGCCTTGACCGTGCGCGCGGATCCGAGCGGCGTGAACTCCCGCTCCTGGATGACCCGGAGCAGCTTCACCTGGAGGCTGAGGGGCATGGTGCCGATCTCATCCAGAAACAGGGTGCCGCCCTCCGCCTGCTGGAAGCGCCCGGGCCGGTCCGTGCGGGCATCCGTGTAGGCGCCGCGCACGTGGCCGAAGAGCTCGTCCTCCAGCAAGGTCTCGGGGATGGCGCCGCAATGGATGGGCACGAAGGGGCCCTGGGCCCGGGGGCTCCACTGGTGGATGGCCTTGGCGGCGAGTTCTTTGCCCGTGCCCGAGGGCCCGGTGATGAGCACCGTCGAAGGGGAGGGTGCCACCCGCCGCAGCAGGGCCTGGAGGTTCTGCCAGGCCGCGGACCGGCCGACCATCTGCGGCCCCGGCGCCTGCCCCTGGATCTGTTCCCGCAACCGCTTGTTCTCCTGGTTCAGGCGGGACTTCTCGATCGCGCGGAGCAGGGTGTGTTCCAGTTCCTCCGCCCGGAAGGGCTTGGGCACGTAGTCGTAGATGCCCATCTTCATGGCCTGGAGGGCCGTCTCCACCGAAGTGGAGCCCGAGAGCACCACCACCACCGTGTCCGGCTTCCCGACCGCCTGGCGCGCCAACTCGAGGCCGCTCAGGTCCGGCAGCATGAGATCCACCACAGCCAGGTCGAAATGTTCGCTGCGGAGGAACTGGGCCCCCCGCAGGCCTGACCCCGTGCCCACAACCTCATGCCCGTGCCGGGACAGCAGCGTCCCCACTACGTCCAGAATGGTGGGATCGTCATCCACCAGGAGCGCCCGCGCAGGGTTCATGCCCCCACTGTCCCCGGTCCAGCCCCCCCTGTCAAGGTTTGGACAGTCCGGCTAGACTCCCTGGATGCTTTCCCGTTCCAGTCTGTGGCAGCGCCTTTCCGGAGCGCCCCTCTGGCCCCTTGCCTGGGCCATGGGCGCAGCCTGTGCGCTCCCGTGGTTGCTGCCGGAACGCTGGAATGGCCAGACCCCCGCGCGCTGGCTCATCCTCGGCGGACTGGCACTGGCCGCTTCTCTGGGCCTGGTGCGAAGCCGCCGATGGGCGGTGGTCCCTCTGACGGCCATCCTGATGGGGATCACGTTCCTGGGCCTCCGCCAGCGGGCCCAGTGGGAAACCACCCTGCCCACGGGTTTCCAGTCCGTGGAGGGCCGCATCGCCGCGCCCTGGACCCTGCAGGGCGAACGGTTGGGCACCCGGCTGGAGGTGGCCTCGCCGGCCAGTCTGCGGGGCCTGGACCTGCCCCTCACGGTACCCGCGGACGGGGAGACGCCACCGCCCGCGCCCGGCACACCGGTCCGGTTTCGCGCCGAGCTTCGACCCGTGGCGCCTGCTCCGACGTTCCTCGCCGAGCGCCCCCTCTGGCGCGCCCGCAGCGACGAAGCGCCCCGGCGCATCCACCTGGCCTCGGCCCAGCTCCTGGAGCCCGTGGGCCCGGCGTCCCCTGGCTGGCTCCTGCGCCTCCAGGTCTTCGCCCGCCGCCGCTTCGACGCCCTGGCCCTGGATCCCACGGCGAAGGATCTCTGGGGCGCCCTGGCCCTGGGCATTCCGCCCGCGGACGAGGCCCACTTCAGCGTCTTCGCCGAGAGCGGCACCATCCACATCCTGGTGGTCTCCGGCCTCCAGGTGACCCTCGTGATGGTGGCCATCGAGGCCCTCCTGCGCCGCCTGCGGATGCGGGGCGCCTCGGCGGGCTCCATCGCCGCGGGCCTGCTCTACTGCGGGCTCGTGGGCTTCTCCGCGCCGGTCTGGCGGGGCCTCTTCATGGGCGTGGCCTGGGCCCTGGGGCGCGCCAGTGGCTGGAAGCTGCCGCCGGTGGCCGGACTGCACCTCGCCCTCCTGCTCTGGCTGCTGGGCCACCCGGCCGCCGGGGCGGAACCCGGCTTCCTCCTGGCCTGGTGGGCATTGCTGGGCCTCCTCTGGGGTGCGGAGCCCCTGGCCGGGCTCGTCGCGCCCCTGCTGGGCCGCTGGGCCCTGCCTTTCGCACGGATCGCCGCGCCCTGGTTCTCCACGCTGCCGCTGCTCGCCCTCCTGCACGGCGGGGCTCCGCGCTGGGGCATCGTCGCCAACCTCCTGGTGCTGCCCCTGGTGGCCTTCCTCACGCCCCTCTGCCTGCTCCTGATCCTCGTCCCCCTGCCCGGCCTCACGCCCGCCGCGGCGGCGGTCCTGGGCTGGATGGGCGACCGGCTGGTGCCGGCCCTGGCGGGCATCACGCCCCTTGCCACGGGCATCCTCTGGCCCTGGCTGCTGCTCCTGTTGGGCTGGCTGGTCCTGGCCCACCGGCAGGCCCTGCTGCGCCGCTCCCGCGCCCTGGCCGTCCTCCTGGTCGGAACCTCGCTGCTGCTCCTGGCCACCCGCGGCACCGGACGCACGCCGTCGGCCCTCAGTTTGGAGGCCCTGGATGTGGGGCAGGGCGACGCGCTGCTCCTCCGCGTCCCCGGCGGCGATGCCACGGTGGTGGACACCGGACCCCTGCCCTGGAGCGGTCGCCGGATCGTGCGGGCCCTCAGCCGACGCGGCGTGCGGGAGCCGGTCCACCTCGTGATCACCCACGCCCACAGCGATCATGCGGGCGGGTGGGCCACCCTGGCGCGCCTCTGGCCCCTGGCCTCCACAAGCCTGCCCGCCACCGCCGACGACGAGGATCCCTGGGCGCCCTACGCCCCGGCCCGGTACGAGGCGGGCGGACTGCTCCGCGGCGACGCCTGGCATCGGGGTCCGGCCAACTTCAGCGTGCGCTGGCCGCCGAAACCCTTCGCCCTGCCCGATCCCAACATGGTGTCCGTGGTGCTGCGCGTGCGCTGGCAGGACCGGGAACTGTGGCTCATGGGCGACGCGCTGGCACCCCAGGAGCGCGACCTGATGGCCCTCGGTGATCCCGGCCCCGCACCCCATCGGCTGCTCAAGGTGGGCCACCACGGCAGCCGCAACGCCTCGGATCCCGCCTGGATCGCGGACCTGGATCCCGAGGTGGCGGTCATCCCCGCGGGCCTGCACAACCGCTTCGAACACCCCCATGCGGAAACCCTCGACACCCTCGCGGCTCGGGGCCTCCAGCCCTGGGTGACCGGCCGGTGCGGCGGCGTGCGCGTCGAAGCGGTTCCGGGCGGCTGGCGGATCACCACCGGCGACGGCCGCCAGGCCTTCACGCCCCTGCGAAGAAGCCCGCCTGTTGCAGCGCCCTGATCAGCCGCAGGCTGCCTTCCGCATGGTTCGCCTTCCACTGGGCCTGCGCCTCGGGGCCCACGTCGTTCACCACCACCAGGGCGCCGCCGAAGGCCACGCCCGCGGCCTCGCAGGCCGCGTAGACACCCGTCAGCTCCAAGTGTTCGGCCGGCGCCACCGCGGCCAGGGTCCGAGCACCCTCCACCGTGCGCGTGATGGCCGGCGGCACCGCGACCGCGTGGGCGGGCAGCGGCCCCGCCAGGGAGGCCGCCCAGCGGGTGCGTTCGATCGCGGGCCGGTAGGCCTCACCCCGCACCTCTGCCAGGGAGGTCGCGAGGGCCTCGGCGGCCCAGAAGCAGTCGAAGAGAGCCAATCGTTCGTCGTACCGGCCGCAGGTGCCCAGGAACACCACCCGCTCCGGCCGCTGCTCCGCGATCAACCGGGCGGTGGTGGCCGCGGCCGTGAGCGCTCCCACGCCCGTGCAGGCGGTGGTCCACCCGTGCGGCGGCGTGTCACGCAGCGGTCCGAGTTCCGGCGGGAAGGCGGCCAGGAGGAGGTCCATGCGCCATGGTCCCGCGGTGGCGCCTAGCCGTCGAGGTGGGACAGCGCCCAGGCCGCCACGGGTATCGAAAGGCCGTTGCCCAGCAGCTTGTAACGGGCTTCCAGCGGCACCTCCTCCGGGAAGCGGAAGCCTTCGGGCAGCCCCAGGAGCCGGGCCACCTCGGAGGTCGAGAAGCGGCGGATGCCCTGCGGCGTACGCAGGAAGGAGCCGCTGGCCACGTACCGCTGCCCGTAGCCGCCGATGAAGCAGGTGCTGCGGCGGTCGTCGGCCGTCACGAGGTCCAGGCCGCGCCGATGCCGGGCCAGGATCGCCTCGGGAAGGTAGAGGGCCGCGTCCTCCTCCACATCCAGGAATTCGGCGATCCGGCGCGCGGGCAGCTCCGGCAGGGGCCGGGCCTTCAGGGGCCGGCGTGAGGCCACCACGAACACCCGGGGCCGCTGGTTGGGCAGGCCGAAGCGGCTGGGGCAGGCCTCCAGGTCGAGGCGGTGCAGTCCGTGGGCACGCAATCGCTCCGCGAGCAGGGCGTGGGCATCCGAGCCCAGGAAGCCGCCCACGTTCTCCAGCACCAGGCGATCCGGCACCAACTCCGGGAAGAGGGCCAGGAGGTGGCGGAAGGCGCGGCTGCGCCGGTCGTCGAGGCCCCCGTGGTTCCCCATGCGGCAGAAGGGCTGGCAGGGCGGGCTCAGGAGCCAGGTGTCCGCGCCGTGCGCCGCCAGCTCCCGCAGAGGGATCGTGGCCAGCTCGCGGGCCCTCGGAGCCTCCCCATGGTTGAGGGCATAGGTAGCGTTGGCCGCCTGGTTCACATCGTAGGCCGCCGCCACCTCGCCCCGGCCTCCCAGGGCCAGGCGCCACCCGCCGAGGCCCGAGAACAGCTCCAAGGCGCGCATCATCCGCAGCCGCAGCTCCCGCAGCCGCCGCAGCCCACCAGGGAGACGGTCGTGGCCTTGGCCAGGGTGCGGCCCTCCTGGAAAAGCCAAGCCGCCATGACCAGTCCCGCCGCCGGCCCCGCCCAGGGAAAGGCGAGCCCCAGGAGGCTGCCCGCCAGCAGCAGCCCGGCGAGTCCCGCCAGCGTGCGGGCGCGGGTGGCGTCCTGGCCCAGGGAGGGATGAAGGGTTCTGAAACGCCGTTTACCGAGCCAGAGGCCGCCCCAGGAGACGAGGGCGACGCCCGCGACCGTGAGGTCTCCAGCGCCGGACGGGGGGGCGCTTCCCGCCGTCCAGGCCAGGATGCAGGCGATGGCCAGGCCCAGGGCCAGGAACCGAAGGAGATGGCTGGTGATCCGGAGGGTGCGGCGCTCGCCATCCAGCCCCCGGTTGCCCAACCCTACCCGGAGGCGGTACGCGACGACCAGCGAGGGCGCCACCTGGAGGAGGCAGGCGAGGCCGAAACCCCAGGCCACAGGCGCATCGGAGGCCACGCCCTGGATGACCGCCGCTCCGCCCAGGACGAAGCCCACGCCTGCGGTCAGCAGCACGAGCCGGGGGGCGAAGGGCGGGATGCGCGTCATCGGGTGAGCTTGCGGTACTTGATGCGGTGGGGATCGAAGGGCTTGAGGCCCAGGACGTCCTTGCGGTACTGCTCGTACTCGGTGTAGTTGCCATCGAAGAATTCCACCTTGGAGTCCCCCTCGAAGGCCAGGATGTGCGTGGCGAGGCGGTCCAGGAACCAGCGGTCGTGGCTCACCAGCACGGCGCTGCCGGCGAAGGATTCGATGGCTTCCTCCAGGGCCCGCATGGTGTTCACATCCAGGTCGTTGGTGGGCTCGTCGAAGAAGAGGAGGTTGGATTCACTCTTGAGGGTGAGGGCCAGGTTCAGGCGGTTCTGCTGGCCGCCGCTCAGCTCCCGCACTTTCTTCTGCTGGGCCTCGCCGGAGAAGCCGAAGCGGCTGAGCCAGGCGCGGGCATTGATGAGCTTCCCGCCCAGCTCGATCTGCTCGTAGCCGCCGGATACCGCCTCGAAGACGCTCTTGTCCAGGTCCAGACCGGCCCGGAGCTGGTCCACGTAGGCCATCTTCACGGTGTCGCCCAGGCGGATGGTCCCGGCGTCCGGCGCCTCCTGGCCCGTGAGCAGGCGCAGCAGGGTGGACTTGCCGGCGCCGTTGGGGCCGATGACGCCCAGGATGCCGCCCCGGGGAATGGCGAAGGTCAGGTTCTCGAAGAGCACGCGGTCGCCGTAGCCCTTCGTCACGCCGTCCAGTTCGGCCACGAGGTCGCCCAGGCGCGGGCCGCTGGGGATGTAGATCTCCAGCTCCTGCTCCTTCTGGCGACCCTCTTCGCCCGCCAGCCGCTCGTAGTTGGCGATGCGGGCCTTGCTCTTGGTGTGCTGGCCCTTGGGCGACATGCGGATCCACTCCAGTTCGCGCTCCAGGGTCTTCTGGCGCTTCTGGTCGGACTTCTCCTCACGCGCCAGACGCCCCTGCTTCTGCTCCAGCCAGCTGGAGTAGTTGCCCTTCCAGGGGATGCCTTCGCCGCGGTCCAATTCGAGGATCCACTCGGCCACATGATCGAGGAAGTAGCGGTCGTGGGTGACGGCGATGACCGTACCCTGGTAGTCCTGGAGGTGCTTCTCCAGCCAGGCCACGGTCTCCGCATCCAGGTGGTTGGTGGGCTCGTCCAGCAGCAGGATGTCGGGCTTCTGGAGCAGGAGGCGGCAGAGGGCCACGCGCCGACGCTCGCCGCCGGACAGAACGCCGATCTTCGTCTCCGGGTCCGGGCAACGGAGGGCGTCCATGGCCTGGTCCAGCTGCGTATCCAGATCCCAGCAGTCGTGGGCGTCAATCTTCTCCTGCAGCTCGCCCTGCCGGACCAGCAGGGCGTCCATGTCGGCATCGGGATCGGCGAACTGCTCGGCGATCTCGTTGTACTCCTTCAGCCAGGCCACCTTCTCAGCGGCGCCCTCCTCCACCACCTCGCGGACGGTCTTGGCCTCGTCCAGCTTGGGCTCCTGGTCGAGGAGCCCCGTGGTGTAGCCCTTGCTCAGCACGGCCTCGCCGTTGAAGTCCTGGTCCACGCCGGCCATGATGCGCAGCACCGTGCTCTTGCCGGAGCCGTTGAGGCCCAGCACGCCGATCTTCGCGCCGTAGAAGTAGCTGAGGGAGATGTCCTTGATGACGGGCTTGTTGTTGTAGATCTTGCTGACCCGCATCATCGAGTAGATGATCTCGGGCTGCTCGGTCGCGGTCTTGGCCATGGCGGGTTCCGACAAAAAGGCCGCGCGGGGCGCGGCCTTTCCAGGATACCCGAGTCCCGGAACCTATCCGAGCGCCGCCTGGGCCGCCGCCAGGGTGGCGATGGGCACGCGGTAGGGCGAGCAGCTCACGTAGTCCAGCCCCACCTTGTGGAAGAAGACCACGCTGCGGGGGTCACCGCCGTGCTCGCCGCAGACGCCCAGCTTGAGGCCGGGCCGGGTGGCGCGGCCCTTCTCACAGGAGATGCGCACCAGCTCGCCGATGCCCTCCTGGTCCAGGCTCTGGAAGGGGTCGTCCTCCAGGATCTTCTTCCCGACGTATTCGGGGAGGAAGCTGCCGGCGTCGTCCCGGCTGAAGCCGAAGCCCATCTGGGTGAGGTCGTTGGTGCCGAAGCTGAAGAATTCGGCCTCTTCGGCGATGCGGTCGGAGGTGATGGCGGCGCGGGGAATCTCGATCATGGTGCCGATGGGGCAGCTGAAGGCGGCGCCCCGCTCCTGGTTCACCAGGGCGATCTCGTCGAGCATCTCGGCCTTGGTGAAGGCCAGCTCGCGCACGGTGCCGATGAGGGG
>JAKAMQ010000233.1 GCA_021812805.1 Acidobacteriota bacterium | reverse complement strand
AGGAAGGCGACCCAGGCGTAGTACAGGCGCCCGCCTTTGAGTACCAGGCGGCCGGAATCCGCCACGAAGGATCCGAAGGTTCGCAGGACGTTCATGGCTCAGACCCCGTAGAAGTAGAAGAAGTTGGGCTGGGTGTCGAGGTCCTCCTTGAACTTGAAGACCCGCTTGTTCTCCAGCACCATCCGGATCTCGCTGGTGGGATCCAGGATGTTGCCGAACTTCCGGCTGCCGGTCGGGCAGATCTCCACACAGGCGGGGTATCGGCCGTTCCGCGTGCGCTGGATGCAGAAGGTGCACTTCTCCACCACGCCCTTGTAGCGGGGGCGGTTGCCCAGGTAGTGGGTGTGGGGATTCAGTTCATCCGCGGGAAGGTGGGGCTCGCCCCAGTTGAAGTGGCGGGCGCCGTAGGGGCACGCGGCCATGCAGTAGCGGCAGCCGATGCACCAGTTGTAATCCACCACCACGATGCCGTCCTTCTCGCGCCAGGTCGCGCCCACGGGGCACACCTTCACGCAGGGCGGCTTCTTGCACTGCTGGCAGGCTGTCGGCATGTAGAAGTGGCCTTCGGCGGGAACCTCCGGCGGATCGTAGTAGGCCGTGTCGTGCTCGAGGTTGACGCCCTCCTCCTTGTCCATCTGGAGGACGCGGATCCACTGGATCTGGGGGTCGCGGGACTGGTTGTTCTCCTTCACGCAGGCGTAGACGCAGCGCCGGCAGCCGACGCAGCGGCTGAGGTCCAGGGCATAGGCGAAGATCACCCCCGGGATGGGCGGTTCGTTGCCGACATAGACATCACGGCCGTACTTCTCCTTGTACTCCTGCTCGAGCCGGGCGATGACCTCCTTGACGTCCTGCTTGGAGAGTTCCCGGAAATTGCGCTGGAGGAACTCGGCCTCGCTGATGTGGTCGCAGCCGGTCAAGGCAGCGGCGACCGTGGCCACCGCCGCCCCCATGAAGGTCCGGCGGGAGACGTCGCAGCCTCCCTCACAGGAGGATGGCTGCGGCTGGGGATCCTGTTCGGTGCTCATCGGGCGCCTCCCTTCCAGGCCTGGATATCCTGCGGATGCATCGGCGGCGGCAGGGGCTTGAGCGGCTTGAAATGCGGGGAATGGGGGTTGTGGCAGTTCACGCAGAGGAAGTATTCCTTCTGCCCATTCCAGTAGCCGATGCGCTTGCCGTGCACACCCTCGCGCCAGTCGCGGTACTTGCTGCCATGGCACTGCCCGCAGAGGCGGTAGGACACGGTGAAATCAATCTTCTCCCCGCTCACCAGGTGCAGCTTGTCGCGGTCGTTCAGGTCGTGGCAATCGAGGCACCAGCGGGTCTTCGGCCCATGGTTAAGGACGATATCCGTGTGCATCGCGGTCAGCACCCTGCGCTTCGGATTCGGCTTCAAGGTCTTGTTGTCGTGGCAGTTCGTGCAGGGGAAGATGCCATCGCTGAGGGGGGGCTTGGCGACCTGGATGCCCTCGGGCACATCACCCGCCTCGGAGGGAGGTGGCGGCGCCTGGGCGAGGAGGGCCGCCGAGCCGAGACTCAGGCAAAGCCCGAGGCCCCAGGCCAGGCGGCGGGATCGGGTGGGAAGGGTTGGCACGGGACCTCCTTCAGGAATGCGGCCGGACGGGGTCCGGCGGGAGGGAAGGGCGCTTGGCCTTCAGGAGCCGGGGCGCCAGGATGAGGGCGGTTCCGAACACCATGAAGGCAGGGAAGAGGGTCAGTGGACGGCCTACGGACAGGTCTTCGGCAAGGAACTTCACGGCGGAAAGTCCCAGAAGCGGAAAAACAAGCCAGGTCAGTTCGCTGTTGGGCCAGGGACGGGCCAGGGCCGCGAGGGCGATGGCCGCCGCGGAAAGCACGCCCGTTCGGAAGGCCGCCAATTGTCCAGGATCCACGCCGCCGGGTCCGACGATCCGAAGGCCTGCCCAGATGCAGCCCGCGCCGATCCCGAGGACGCTCAGGGTGCCCATGAGGAGCGAAGGCAGGCGCAGACGCCAGCCCAGGGGGTCTTCAGGACGTCGCGCCACCAGGAGGATGTGAGCTGCGGCCACGCCCCCCAGCGCCGCCAGGCCGATCGCCGAAGGGGCCGTGATCCACCGGGCCGAGGTATCGAGGAAGGCGGCCGTCGCCCAGGACAGGAGGCCCGAGGCCAGGACCGTGGCCAGCAGGAATATCGCGCCCTGAAGCAGCAGGAGGGTCCGGCGCAGGCGCAGGCCCAGCAACAGGGAGGCCAGCCCGACGGCTCCGGCCGCAAGGGCGAAGGCGGGCCGGGCGAGAACGATGGGACCGCCCAGCAGCAGGAAGACCACCGCCAGGGAGGTGAAGAAACTGAAATTGGCGCGGAGATCCTCCCGGTCCGCGGCAAAGGGGAAGGCGGCGGCGTAGCAGCCGAGTCCGGCGACCAGCACGCCTGCCCCCAGAAGTCCGGCTCCCGTGCCCGATACGAGGGCCACCCGCAGGGATCCGCCGAATCCCACGATCAGCACCAGGGCGCTCTGGGCCATCTCGAAGCCATTGAGGGGGCGGCGGCGGAGCAGCATCCGGGCCGCGAAACTGCCCAGGTAGAGCACCACGAGGCTCAAAGTCAACCCTATGCCCAGGTGCGGGGTGATGCCCTGGTAGCCCGGCGGCGGCCCGCCAGGCCAGGCTGCAATCACGGCCAGCACCAGCACGGCCAGGTCGGCCGCCAGCGCGGCGGGCCAGCGCAGCGCGTGCCAGCGACGGCCGTACGTGAGCCACAGGGTGCCCGCTCCGAAGGCGAGGAAGAGGGCCGTGAACCAAGCGAGCGCCTGGGTGGCCGCCATCAGGCCAAAGGCCGTGCCCAGGGCCGCGAGGGCCGCGATCCAGGCCACCGCCTTGAGGGAGCGGGCCCAGGCCACGTCCACATGCA
>JAKAMQ010000077.1 GCA_021812805.1 Acidobacteriota bacterium | reverse complement strand
CCGGGCATCACCACGAAACAGGGATCGTGCTCTCCCGGCGAATCGTAGAACGTGAAGGGCACTCCGACAGGCCACCCGAGGGCGCCCAACCGTGCGCTCGACTCGGACCCTGCCTCTGGTGCGTTCTGGTTCATCATCGTGGTTCCTTTCTCCGGCAGGGCCGGTCAGCTTGGGTCGTTGGGCGTCTACAAGCCACACGCTTTGGCGGATGCTCGGACGATCTCCATGTCGGGGCCATAGCCCCACGGGTCGCCGCTGCAAATCCAATCAGGCCACGGCCCCAGATGCAGGGGTTTCTGTTCGCCCGTGCGGATGTAGTCGCGCAGGGTGCATACCAGCCTCCGAAGCGTTCCCCCCTCGCTGAAACCGCGCCATTCCCCTTCGTAGTGCGTGTAGATCCGGCGCTCCTTGTAGGCGTCCACGAACCACACGCGGCCACGCCCGTCCACCTCGAAGCGAGAGACGCGGCCATTGTGGGCAAAAAACTTCCGTCCACAGCCAGCAACAGCTACCAGGAATTGATTCGCCTGCTCAGCCCGCCCAACCTTTCGCTCAACTCGGACCCCGCCCGTGGTGGCTTCGCTCATCTCACTCTCCCTTCTGCTCGGGGGCCAGGGCGGCGCGGAGAATCGCTGCACTTCGTTCGGACGCTGTCTGGGACACGCTGCCCCAACGCCTCATAGATCCGCTTGGCTAGGTCATAGTCCTTGCTCTCCAAATACTTAGGGTTGACATCTTGAACGGAATCAAACCATTCGCGGATTCTGTTAAGTTCGTTTTCGCCAAAGTTAATCAGCATGTCCCTCTCCGTTGATGCGCTCAAGGGCGGCGTCAAAGAGCTGGAGCCATTCCTGGAATCGTCCGCCGGTTCGTAGCTCGTCCCACGGCGCGGTATCACCGTTGAGGTGAAGACCGATCACGCCATCCGAGTTATCGATCAGATCTTCGACAGCCCGGAGACCATCATCCTTCTCCTCCAGCGCCTTCCGGGCGGCGGCGAGATCGGATTCGAGGCGGGCGATGCGCTCCCGTTCCCGCTTCTTGCGCTCGAAGAGTTCCTTGATGGGGGCTAGATCCTCCGGTGTCAACGTGGCCAGGTGCTCGGCCATGGCATCGGGGTTTTCAAGTCCGACCTCACCCATAGGGTCGTCGCGGTCCCACTCTGCCCATCGTTCATTTTTGTCAGCCTCCGCCTTCTCCGCCCTCTGGATCGCGGCGTTCTCGCGCTTCACAGCTTGTTCAAGGGCGTCCGAGACGATAGCGTGGGAGTTCTTGATGGCCCGGACCTCGGCTTCAGCGGCCTGGAGGGAAGCGCGGAGGTCCGCGATCTCCCGGTCACGCTCGGCGATCTGGGCGCGGAGGGCGGGGAGGATGTTGACTGGCTCATGCTTTGCTGCATCCAGGATGGCCTCATGGGGCGGCTGGCCGATGTTCACGATTCGCCCGATGCACTGCCCGTCCTGCCAGACCTCGATGGTGCCGGGCGCCAGGGTGTGGTCCACTCGGATGCCGATGGGGATGCCAGCGAGATTCTGGTTCACCATGAGGCCCCGGTCACAGAAGATGGGCGGCTTGGGCGAGGGGTGGATGGTCTGCCTCACAGGGCCTCCTCGAGCATGCGGATGGCCTGGCCGGCGGCCTGGATGACCTCTTCCCGCGCTTTTTCAAGCTCCACTGGCCGCTCGAATTTCGGCTTCATCATCATCTTTACGAGGGCCTGCAGGGCCTCTCCGAATTCCTGGGCGAACCCTTGGAATCGGGACTCGAGGTCGCACTCGGGGTACTTGGCCCTGGCGCGCTCGATCTCCTCGAGTATGGCCTGGATTGAGGGGCTCGAAAGGCGCTGGACCTCCTCCTCCAGGTGGAGGCACCGCTGCGCGATCCCGTCGTGGATGCCTCGCTCCATCTCTGCGGCCGCAGCTTGTGCCAGGGCTTCCATGGTGATGCAGAACCGGATGGTGTTGTAGGAGGGAATCAGGTTCCCGAGAGGCGGCGGGACGTCGAGGGTGAAGATGATGCGCTCGTCTTGCTCCCTCGGGGCCGGGATTCGGAGTGCTTGGCGCAGGCGTTCCTCGTCCCAGAAGGCCGTTGCCAGACTGCCTCCCGGCCTGTGCCTCGGGTGTCCCACGGTGGCGTAACTAACCAGGATTGCCGGGTCCGTCTTGAGGAGGTTCTGCAGGAATTCTTCTTGGACGGTCATCGGCGGCTCCGGCGGTGGATTCGGGCGAGGATGCGATTGAGGATGTCCTCGAGGGGGAAGTAGAGGATCCGGGGAAGGAATCGTGGGCGGCGTCGGTCCATGCAGGCTCCTGGTGGTTCGGCGGTTCAGTGGAGGGGCCGCGGTGGGCCCCTCGTCTCAGCCGCCGTCGCCTACTTCTTGGTGGCTTTCTTGGCGGGGGCCTTCTTGGCCGGCTTCTTGGTGTCAGCGGCCTTCTTGGTGGCCGGCTTGGTGGTGGTCTTGCTGGTGGGGGCCATGGTGGCTCCTTGGGGGTGTGGGCCGCGCACGGGCGGCCTGGGGGTGAATCAGGCGGCCTCGTCGCGGGTGCGGCGAAGCTCGATGAAGGCGGATAGGTGTGGGTGCCGACGGATCAGTTCGCGGGCGATCCACGAGACGTATGAATTGTTGACCTTGAAGTCTGTTTCGTTTCGGGTGATGTTGAATTCCCATCGGATCCGCTCGGCCAGGGCCTTGGCGCCGAACCGACGGCCGCGGCTGGCCGCCTGCATGGCCATTTCTTCGAAGAGGCGCATCCCGTCGGGGTGCTCATCCATCCACTTGTGGGCCGCGGCGCGGTGCCCCTCTTCTTCCGGCGTGGGCTCCGGCTGGGGCGCGAAGAGCGGCAGGCTGTCGAATTCAGTTGCCATGTCGGTCCTCCCAGGGCTGGAGGTCCCAGCCCTCATTCCGGCTGAGGTGGAGTGCTCGGGCGAGATCCAGGGGCGCCATGGCCTCTACATGGAGGGGATCCTCTGCGACGGGCTGCCCGTCCTGGACTGCCTGGACGACCACCTTTAGGTGTCCCTCGGGCATCGGCTCGTGCTTCGGCCTGTAGGCCACGATTCGGAGGTCGATGCGGTCCTTCCTGGCCCGGTAGGCGAGGGCGCTCATCGTTCAACCCGGACTCCCACCTGCTTTGCCCGGGCGGCGAGCTTCGCGTTGATGGCCTTCTGCGCGGCGATGGCCTCGCGCATGCACTCCTGGTATTCGGCGGCCTCGCGCTGGCGTTCGGCCCTCCCGGCATTCCATTCGCGGAGGGCGCGCTGCACCTGCTGGCCCTGCTCGATGGCCTGCTGATCCATGGCCCTCCGCTGGGCATGGGCACGCCAGATGTTCTGGCCGACGGCCACGAAGACGAGGAGGAATCCTCCCGCCACGAACACCCAGGTGGCGGCGCGCATCAGCCTGGCGCCAAGTGTGTGATCTTCTGCTGGATCCATGGTGTCTCCTGTGCGTGCCGTTTTCGGGGCGGCACGAGACACGATGGGGTATTTATTGGGTTTGTCTAGGGTGTTTTTTGGGGTTGCGTGGGTTCGAATTCTATCCCATGCTTCTCCCTGCGCCCTCGAGGGGGTGCCTCGACGCAGGGTGGAGCAGTCCGGTAGCTCGTCTGGTTCATCCCCAGAAGGCCGCGGGTTCGAATCCCGCCCCTGCCACGAATCCTTGATTCCGCTGGGTGCCGCAGATCCCGGAAGGGGGCGGCGGATGAGCGATGAGCCTTCGTTGGGGACGCCTGGCGGCCGGCCGCCATCCAGCAGTATTTCGCAGGGCAACGGTCGCCGCTGGCGCAGCGCCGGCCCGGGCGCACTCCCGGGTGCCCTGCGATCCCTTCCCTGGGCGCCCGTTGCTGGCGGGTTCCCTTCAGCAAGGCGCGGCCCCACGTGAGCCCCCGGTTTTCCGGTGTGGAGTCAGGGCAAGCGGCCCAGGGCCCCTTCGGAGCGTGGCGCAGCTTGGTAGCGCGACTGCTTTGGGAGCAGAAGGCCGGGGGTTCGAATCCTCCCGCTCCGACCAGTTCTTTGAAACCAGATCACTCCATGACGCCCTTGGTCAGCGTTCATCGCTTTGGGAGCGGGAGAGCGCAGGTTCGAATCCTGCCAGCGGCTTCGGCGGCTGTAGCTTAGTGGTAGAGCGCCTACAAATGCTGTCCACCTTCCATCGTCATGGGGTTCCCATCAGGGGGACGCCCTGTTTCGGCTTTCATCGTGTAGCTGGTTCGATTCCAGTCCCAGGCCCGCAAGGAACCTGGGTAGCTCAGTTGGTAGAGCAAATGACCCTTCGGGGTTGCCGAGGCCCTTTCATCGTCCCCCACGCAATATTCACGACGCCCTCGGCGGGGGTTCATCTTGCCATGATAGACCTCCCCCGCCTTCCCTCATCGTCGTGGAGCCCTTCGGAGACGCCCTGTGTCGGGCTTCATCTGCGGATAGAACTCGGTGCAAACCGAGCCCGGTGGTTCGAACCCACCTGATCCCGTCCCCTTCCTTCGTCTCCGTTCTTCTCCACCTCGCCCCGGCCCGTGCGCCGGGGCTTCTCTTTGGAGGCGCCCCCCTCATGCGCTTCGCCCAGACCCAGGGCCTCACCCGCCCAACCGGGCTTGCCCAGCCCGACGCTACCAACCACGAGGGCCTTTCGGCCTTCTCCGAGAACCTGCAGCAGTCCGTGGCCCGCGTGGCCCTCACGGGCGTGCTCAAGGACGGGTTCTATGTGAAGGAGGCCGAGCAGACCCAGGAGATGGTGGACCTCTGCCGTCAGGCCGCCCAGGACGATCCCGGGTTCCTCCTCTCTGCGGCGAAGGTGAGCCGCCGGGCCAATTTCAAGCTGCTCCCGAAGCTGGCCGTGGCCGCCCTCGTCTCGACCCTTGAACCCGAGGGGGCTGAGGGCCCTGGTCCGCGGTGGACCCCGGAATTCGAGGCCCAGGTGGTGGATCTCCTGCAGACCTACTCTGCTGGGCAGCTGCTCGAGCTTGCCCTCGTGTTCAAGGGCAAGGTGTTCGGCCGTGGCCTCGGGCGCCGGGCGCAGCGTGTCCTTGGCCGGGCCCTGGCCGGCATGAAGCCTCAGCGCCTGGAGGACATGACCCTTTCGGATCGGGATGATCTCCGGCGCCTGCTCCGGCTGGTGCATCCTGTTGGGTTGAACGTGCTGCAGGCCGCTCCCTTCCGCTACGTGCTCGGGGATGATCGCGTTGCGGCCACCCCGCGGCAGGCTGCCCTGGAGGCCCTCAAGGGCGGCGTGGATGACGAGATGGCGACCTCCCTCATCGGGATCAACCATCTCCCTTTCAATGTCACCAAGGGCATTGTCCCGGCTGGGCGGAAGGTGGTCTGGAAGGCCATCCTGGGTGAGATGTCGCCCCTGCAGGTGCTCCTCAACCTTCGGTCCCTGGACGAGAAGGGGGTCATCACTCCCGATCAGCTGGACCAGTTCCTGGTGGCCCAGGATCTTGGGCGTCTCCGCCTGGTGCCTCACGATGTGCTGCGCCCCATCGCTTTCGCCCCGGATCGGTTCCGTGAGCCCCTGGTGGCCTTCCTTTCCCGCCTGGCTGCGCGGCCCCTCCCGGGCCTCAAGGGCATGCGGGTGGGCGTTGCCCTGGATATCAGCCCTTCCATGGCGGCTGCCTACCAGGGGGATGGTGCCTCCTGCTGGTATCTGGCGGCCACCATGGCCACCCCGATCCTTGCGTCCTGCGCGGATCGCCATCTGGTGTTCTTCGACAACGTCGCTCACCCCGAGGGGGGTGATCTGCAGCCTGACCCCTTCCACTACGGCCGTCGGCCGGCCATGCGCCTGCCCTACCTCAAGGGCTGTCCGCCCGAGGCCATCCTGCACAACCTCCTCACGGTGGACGTCAATCGGACCAACGGCACGAGCATTGGCGATGCGATCCGGTGGTTCCGGGATCAGGCGCCCGTGGATGTGCTATTCCTCTTCACCGATGAGCAGCAGAACGGCCAGATCCGGGGCCTGGACCAGTGGCGCGGGTACCTCCGGGGGGTCAATGGGAAGGCCCGGCTCGTGGTGGTGAACGTCTCCAACACCAAGTGGCACATGGCCCACGCCGGGGCCGACCGGGTCACCATCATCCAGACCGTGACGCCCCTGATCTACCAGCAGTTCGAGCGGTTCGATGAGACACCTGTGGAACTCATCCGTCGGCTCGGGTAGGCTGGTCCCTTTGAGAGTGCTGACGAAGTTGAGAGAGCGTCAGCAGGCGGGGCCCCCGGAGACGGGGGCCTTTTCGTGCTCGGAATGCCCTATTCGGGTGGTCATTTTCGCGGGGCAATTGCAAATGGCGGCGGACTCGCTCTGGAGGCCGCGCAGCGCCTGGGTTATGCCGTTCCGGTGTTATCGAGTGGGGATCAATCCGGGGTCAAAATGGGTCAAATCGGGGGGGGCCAAATGCCGCCCATTGCGGGCGGCATTCCCTGGCGGCCTACCGGATCCAGCTGGGCCTCATCCCTTCCGGCACCTGGACCTTGTAGGCCCTGCAGAGGGTGTGGAGGCGCACCCCGGGCTCTCCGGTGAGCCATCGCCCGGCCTTGGCGGCTGCGGTGATGGTCTGGCGCCGGACCTTCAGGGCCTCGGCGGTCTTGCCGAGGGTTCCGATGGCCGCCACGAGGTCGGCATAGGGGCCGGGCGGCAGGGTGAGGGGGCGTCCGGTCCTCATGGCTACCGCCCCCCTTCGGCCTCGCCTCGTGCGGTGCGGATGGCGGCCTGGAGGTCGTTGCCGGAGTAGAGGGTGGCGCTGGTGTCGGCGTGGACCACGAAGAAGCGATGGTCCCAGGTGGCGCCCTCGGCCCGCATGTTGGCGAAGCTCTCGGTGTCCCAGTAGAGGGTGTGGCCCGTGGCATCGCAGGTGACGCTGGGGTTGACGTCGTTCTCGTAGCTGCTGTCCGAGAAGCCTTCGGGGATGTGGAAGTCGCCGGCGACCTCCCAGGGGCCTTGGGGGTTGGCGGCGGTGCGCGGGGTGGTGGTGGTCATGGCGGCTCCTGTTGTGCGCTTTCGGGCGCGGGTTGGGGTTAGGCGGTGCGGGTGCAGGTGGCGGAGAACCCCCAGGTCTGGAGGTAGGACTTCGTTTCGGCAGCGATCTCCTTGGCCGCCTTGAGGGTCGGGACCGTCTTGACCCAGCGCTGGCACTGGAGCTTGATCGGCTCGGGCAGCGTGTCGAAGTGGCCGGCGGGGGCGGAGAGGCGAACCTGGAACCGGTGGTCCCGGCAGCGGTGGATCCGGATCGTGAGGGTGGTCATCGTGGGCTCCTGCGTGGGCGCTTTTCGGGGCGCACCTATACTTTGGGCGCTTGCCGTCCAAAGTCCAGCCTCAATCCCAACAATCTTTAACTTTTTTCTGCGGGGCGTCCTGTGGCGGCATTCGGGTGCTCCCGGCGGCGCTTCCCACCCGCGCGAGGGCCGCGGCTTGGTGGGTCCATCCGTCCAGGTGGGCGTCCTGGAGGCCCTTCGTGGCCTTCTCCATGCCGGCGCGGAAGTGCTCGGCGCCCTCGTGCAGCGTCCGGGTGAGGGTGGCCTCCCCGTCTCGGATTTCGGCCTCGAGGGAGGCCAGGAGGCGGCGCCCCTCGTCGGTCGGGTCAACCGGTTGGCTGCGGTCGTTGGTGAGGGGCTTTGTCGTGTCCGTGCTCATGGTTCTCTCCGCTTGAGGCCGAGGTGAGCCCATGCCCTTCCCCGGAGGATGTTGCTGACCGTTGGCCGAGCGATTCCCATTTCGGATGCGATGTCCTTGTTCTTCTGGCCGGCATGGTTCCTCTGGAATACCTCTCTCGCTTGGCACTCTGTGCATCGAGGTCCGGGCATCGGATTGTTGAGGCCCAGGTTTCCCCACGAGGTGCCTCGCAAAATTGCGCTCACGTTGCTTCGTGTGGTCCCGATGGTGGCTGCGATTTCGGCTTGGGTCTTTCGTTCCTGCCTCAGTTTGAACACTCGCCTTGCATCGGATTCGCTCAACTTAGATGCTGCCGCCCTTTCTCCTCTGTGGGCGATCCTTAATCCATGCCGCATGGCGTGGGCTGTGTTTTCTTGAGGTGTGACCACTTCCAGGTTTTCAAGACGATTGTCCGTCTTGATGCCGTTTCGATGGTTGATCTGCATTCCCGTGGGGATTGGTCCCATCCAGGCTTCCCATACCAGTCGGTGGCACAGCAGCCGCTCCTGCTTCCCTGCCCGCATGATCTGGGCGCGGACGTATCCCTTGGCCATCTGCGGCTTCATTTTGTGCCATTCCGCTGTGATGCCCATTCCGCCCAGGTCGCGGCACGACCACAGTTCACCGCTGGAGGTGATGGCATATCCGATGAATCCCGGAATCAACTTGGTCCCGTTTGGTGGCGTCATGCCACGCGCTCCTGGTTGCGCCTTGCCCTGACTTCTCGCAGGGTGCCAGCTATTCCCGTGTCGTCCAAGAACCCCTCTGGACTTTGGTAAATTGCGCCCAGTGTGTCCTTGGTTTTCACCCTCTCTGTGTTTGCCCGCTCCCAAGGATGATCTGCGATCAGATGGTGGATATCGACATTGTCTGTTTGGCCGATTCGTGCGATTCGCGCTTGGCGCTGTTGCATGGTCATTGCTGTCATCGCTTGGTCCATGTTTACTAGCACCTTCCCTCGTTGGAGGTTGGCACCCACGGCACCAGCATCCGACATGACAATTACGTCAAAATCGCCGCGCTGGTAAGCCGCAAGTTTTTCTCCCTTTTCTTTGCTGCTGTCCTTGCCCGTGAGGCTGACGACTTTTAGTCCTGCGGCCTCCAGATTCTTGTGTATGGCGTCAACTGCCGCAAGGTTTCGGCTGAATATGACGCCAGCTTTTCCTTCTGCGTGTGCGTCCTTTGCGATCTGAACGGCCCGTTTCATCTTGCCGCCGGCGGGGTCCAGGTTGATCGCCCGGTTCATGGCGGCCTCACGGAAGGTTCCGACGCTGCGGGCCACCATCTTGGCGATGGCCTCGTGGTCGCTTTCGGGGTGCCCTTCGAAGGCTTCGGGGGCCAGTTCCTTGGCCCACTTCAGGCGGTCCTCGCCCTCCGCCCCGGTGCGGAGCTTGCCCACGGCCCTTTCCACCTTCTCGATGGCCGCCTGCTGGTGGGCCTCGAGGGGGATCTGGTCGTCCAGGTGGTTGGCCTCCGTGGGCAGCTTGAGGCGGGCGTTCACCCAGTACCTCGTCAGCTGCTGGGCGAGGCTCCGGCGGGACAGGTCTGCGTCCGTCCCGTATCGGCGCATGAATTCGTCCTTGCTCTCCTCGGGGTAGCGGTAGGGGTCCAGGTGGTGGAGGTCCGACCACGCCTCGCTGGTGTCGTTCTTGATGGGGTTCCCGGTGGCCATGACCATGTGGCTGACGTTCCGGCTGTGGGCGTTCAGGATCCGGGAGAAGGTGCTGTCCTCCTTCCCCTCCCGGTCCAGGGCGCCGTGGGCCTCGTCCACCATGAGGGCCTGGAAGTTGATGCCGTGCTTGGCGAAGGCTTCCTTCACGGTGGCGGCCAGCTTGTCCTTCGGCACGCTCATGGCCCATTCGTGGGTCTGCTGCTGGTTCAGGCCCATGTGGTTCTGGAGGATCCGCAGGGTGTCGTCCCGCAGTGCCTGGTGGGTGATCACCACGGCATGCTGGTCGGGATCCTGGTAGGCCCGGAGCCGCTCCTCGAAACTCTCCCCGGGCTGGGCGTGGACATGGAACCCGCTTTTCGGGTCGATGAATCGGATGGCCTCCGCTCCGAATTGCTTCTGCACGATGGATGGGACCGCCAGGATGGACTTCTGCACCTTGCCAGCCTTCTGGAGTTCCGTCAGGGCGCCCAGCATGACAGGCGTCTTGCCCGAATTATGACTAATCAGGCCACTTGATGTATAGTTATGCTCAACCGGGACCGAGATATCGAAGATGATGTGTTCTCCTGCTTCCTCGACTGAAAGGACGGTGGTGTATGGGAAGGCCCCCCAAGGTTGTGATCCCTGTCGATGTTCTCCGCGCTTTGTATGTAGACGAGGAGTTGAGCACTTCCGAGATTGGGAAGCGCTTCGGGTTGACTGGTGGTTCGGTTGGGGCTCGGCTTGAACAGGCCGGAATTCCTCGTCGTCCTGCACGGCCAGGTTTCGGGTCAAAAAATCCATGCTGGCGTGGCGGAAGGACGGTCGATAAATCCGGGTATGTCCTGGTCCACTGTCCGGATCATCCTCATGCAAATTCCAATGGATATGTGCGTGAGCACCGCCTTGTGATGGAGCAGAAACTGGGGCGCCATCTTCTTCCCGATGAGGTTGTTCATCACTTGGATTCAAATCGAGGGAACAACCATCCAGACAATCTGTCTCTGTATGCAGCGAATTCAGACCATCTTCGAGAAGAACTTTTAGGCCGCGTTCCAAGACATTCTCCGCAAGGGCTGGCTCGAATGCGTGAGAATGGGGGCCATCCAGAGTGCCATCCAGAATGGACCGATGAGCGGCGTGAAAGAGCGCGTGTGCAGATGAAGGAGCGGTGGAAGAATTCCCCCATTCCTCGGCGTGTGTGGACGGATGAAGAGCGGGAGAAGCAACGCCTTCGCGCTCTCCGGCGCAAACGGAATCCAGACGGCACGCTTGCGTGACGAGATCTAGTAGCGGGTCATTCTCTGTTTCGGATGGCTCACCGGATTCGAGCAGTCTGGTCCCCGGTTGAATAAGCCCTGCGGCGATCCATCCAAACTCACCGAGGAACCTATGCCCCGGTGTGACGACCATGGATGTCCCATTTGAGCAGACTATCCGGACCATCCTCCCCATCCCCTTGATGAACACATGGGACGATTTGCGGATGCCGGTGGTCCCATCCGGTTGGATCGTCTGGACCCAAGGCGTTTCTCCGGATATCCACCAGTCATAGAACGAGCGTGTGATACCGCGTTTCTCGCATCTCAGTTCTGTCCCGCCGTAGACGCACCCGGCTCCCAGGAAGAGCCCGATGCGCTTGAGCTTGGTGATGGCCTGGATGGCCCGCTGCTGGCCCACGCGGTCACCGTCCATCCGGACGCCTTCATGCACATCCACGGCCCGACGGGTGCCCTGGAATGCTGCGGCGAGGCCGGGGATGTGGGCCCGGATCTGGGCCTCGAGCGTGGGCCCGAGGGTCTGGCGGAGGCCCGGCTCCTCTTCCTTCTCGAAGAGGGCGCTCTGGCCCTGCAGGGCGGCCTCGCGCTTCCGGCGGGCCTCGTCCATCTGGTCGGCCACCCCCCCTTCCATGAGGCGCCCGCGGCTGTCGCGCTTCCGGAGGCTGGTGGCGAGGCTGGACTGGTCCTTCCGCAAGGCCGCCAGGCGCTCGGGGTCCATGGTGGCTCCCAGGAACCGGTCCCGGTGGGCCAACTCGGTCTTGCCAAGCTTCAGGCCCTTCCCTGTGAGGCGCTCGTGGTGGGCCTTGAACCTCTCTGCGAAGGCCCCCTTCATCTGGTCCTGGACGGCAGCCTGGGCCTGCTTGAGCCCTCCCATGGCCTGGACGTAGAGCGCCCACGGGCTGTCCTCTGGGGCAGTGGCGACGGCTGCGGCTGTGACCTTCTGGCCGCTGGGAGCGACGTAGGTCGACGCGTTGGCCTCCATGTCGGCGTCCTGGCCGTTTTCCACGGCTTCCTTCGCCGCGTCGTAGCGGGACTTCCAGCCCACCCAGACCGGGGAGTGGGTTTGCTCCCCGAACATGTCCACTTCCCACTGTTCGGGCTCGGGGCCGGCGATCTCCATGGCGCGGGCCTGGGCCTTGTCCTCCTTGGTCTGCGGCTGGGCAGTCGGTGACGTTTTGTCACCGACTGGAGTAGTCAAGGAATCCTTGACACCTGCCGGGGCGGCATCCGGGTCGATTCCCTTCACCTCCCGATAGTAATAGTCGCGGATGTGGGCCTGCTGCTCGGCGCTGAGTTCGCCGGCGGGGGTGAAGGCTGCCGTGGTCCGGGGATCCTCCGCCAGTGCCCGGTGGACGGCCTCGGCGAAGTCGGGGCTGTCGGCATCCACCCGCTGCCGGGCGAGGGCCGTGTCTGCGGCTGCGCCCTGCTTCTCCAGGAACCGGTCCAGCGTCTGGTCGAAGTGGCCTGCCAGTTCGTCCATGGTCCGCAGGCGCATTTTTGGGTACTCGGTCCCATCCTCTGCCTTCTGGTAGATCGGGTTCCCGTCCTTGTCTTTGACATGCTCCTGCAGGGGGAAGACCTCCGACAGGGCGTTCACATAGGACTTGAGGGCCCCCTCTGGCACGCTGGACGCCATGAAGGTGCCCGACATGACGTCGTTGAGGATGTCTGCCGGGCGCTCCCCGTCTGCGAGGCGGCTGCCCACATGATCCATGAGGGCGTCCCGCACCTGCTCGGGGCCCATGTCGTCCTGGATCTGGAGGCGCTGGCGGAACTGGGGGGCTTCCTGGATAGGGTGGTCATAGCGGCTGTCGGTGCGATCCGCGAACCCGGCGGGAAGGTATCCCGGGCGGTCCAGCTGCCCACCCTTGATGGCCAGGGCGAGGTCGCGCTCGTGGAGGGCGGCGGTGTCGATGGGTGCCACGAGGCGATCCTGCCCGCGGTCGTTCAGGTGGATCACGGCTTCGCCGGCCTCGTGGTCGATCCTGTAGTCGCCTTCCTTGAGGCCCAGGGCCGCGGCGGTCTGGACGGCCTTCTCGGGAGTCATTTTCCCGAGGGGGAGGGTGAGGTTCTCCTGATCCTTCCCTGCCTGCAGCGAGGCGATCAGGGCTGCCCGGGCTTCGATGCGTCCCAGGGTGCCTCCCAGGGTGCGCCTGGCTTCCTTCAGGATGTCCAGGCGGTTCTTCTGCATCTCGACTGCCAGGGAGAGATCCCGGGGGTTCT
>JAKAMQ010000076.1 GCA_021812805.1 Acidobacteriota bacterium | reverse complement strand
TGGCGTGCCCCCAGACCCCCGCCACGTGGTGCCCACGGGCGTGGCGGATGATCCAGCTATTTCGCGCGGGCACCACTAGTGCACCTCGCCTGAAATACCTGGATCAATGAGACGAAGGCGAGGTGCACTTCCATCGGGGCATGGCCCCTCTGGCGCCCTTGCGCGCAGACGCGCCAGGGCTGTCACCCCGCTGGGGGCACTGGCGTGCCCCCAGACCCCCGCCACGTGGTGCCCACGGGCGTGGCGGATGATCCAGCTATTTCGCGCGGGCACCACTAGTTGAAGAGCACCACGTGGAGGTTGATGCCCAGCCCCACATGGGGCGGGGGCACGGGCGGGGGCGCCATGGGCAGGCTGAAGGCGCCTTCGATGTCCAGCCGGGCCGAGGGATCCGTGATCCGCCGCAGCAGCCAGCGGCCGTCAATGAAGACATAGCAGCGGGAGGGGTCACCCGGGATCAGAGCCACGTAGCGCCGTTCGCGGGGGCGCCAGTAGCCGGCCATCCAGGGGGGCGCCAGGTAGCGACCGGGATGCTCGCGATCTTCGTAGCGGTAGGGGCGCGCCTTCCAGGGGCCCCGGCCGCGGCCACGGTCCCCGCGGTCCCAGTGCCCTTGCCCCCGATCATCCCGGCGATCATCCCGTCGGTCATCCCGGCGGTCCTCCCCGCGGCCTCGATCGCGATGGTCGTCCCGGTCCCGGCGGTCATCCTGATCCCCGTAGCGGCCGCGGTCATGGTCCGGCTGGGCCTGGGCCGGGGCGCCCTGGAAGGCCAGCGCGAGCAGCAGGGCGGGAGCAAGCATCGGTCTGAGCATGGAACCTCCGGGGGCATCCGTTGTTCTCAGCCTAGGCGCTTTTCGGGCCTCCGCCATGCATCGAAAGGTCTAGGAGCCCCAGCACGATTCCACGTGCAGGGCGTTCCAGGGAGGTGGGCAGCTCCCTAGCTTGCCTGCGGGCTCAGGCTCACGTTCAGGCCGGCCCCTTCGGGCGAGGGGGACAGCACCACGTTGTCAATGAGGCGGGTCGTGCCCACGTAGGCGGCCACACAGAGGGCCACGGTGCGGTCCACAGTGCCGTCGTGGGCTTCCAGGGTCTGGGCGTCCACCAGTTCGAGGTACTGGAGGTCATCCACCTGCTGCAGGGGGGCCTGGGCCAGTTCCAGAAGGCGGGCGGTACTGCGCTCCCCGGCGTCGAAGGCGGCCTTGGCGGCCAGAAGGCCTAGGCTGAGGGCCAGGGCGCGGGTGCGTTCCTCGGGCTTGAGGTAGGCGTTCCGGCTGCTCAGGGCCAGACCGTCGGCTTCCCGGATGGTGGGCACCACCACCACGTCCACGGGCATGTTCAGGTCCCGCACCATGCGGCGGATGACCACGGCCTGCTGGTAGTCCTTCTGGCCGAAGAACGCCAGATCCGGCTGGACGATGTGGAAGAGCTTGGCGACCACCGTGGCCACGCCCCGGAAGTGGCCGGGACGGAACTGCCCGCAGAGGGGCTCGGCCAGGCGGCCGGGTTCCACGTGGGTCTGGAATCCCGTGGGATAGATTTCCGAGACCTCGGGGATGAACAGCACGTTGGCGCCGGTTTCGAGGCAGAGGCCCTGGTCCCGTTCCAGATCCCGGGGATAGTTCGCGAGATCTTCGCCCGGTCCGAACTGGTCCGGATTCACGAAGATGGACACGACGGTGGCGTCGCAGCGGGCGGCGCTCTGACGGATCAGGGCCCCATGGCCCTCGTGCAGGAACCCCATGGTGGGCACGAAGCCGATCCGCTGGCCCTGCTCGCGGTGGGTCCGCAGGAGAGCCCTCAAATCTGCAATGGTACGCACAACGCGCATGGCCAAAAACGACTCCCTTTCGGTAGTGCCGCTCAGAATACCCGGCTTCGGGTCAGGGTTTCCACTGGACCACGGCCGGACGGACGGCTTCTGGAAGGGTATAGGATTCCCGGGCATCCGGGAAGCCTCCGCTCCGCACATCCTCGGCCCAGGCGGCCAGGGCGGCCCGCAGATCCTGGAATCCCTGGGCATAGCGCCGCACGAATTTCGGGCCGGGCTCGGGGAGCAGGCCCAGGACATCGTGGAAGACCAGCACCTGGCCCGAGCAGGCAGGGCCCGCCCCGATGCCGATGGTGGGGATGGACAGGGTCTCCGTCACCCGGGCGGCGAGATCCGCGGGGATGCCCTCCAGCACCAGGGCGAAGCAGCCCGCCTCCTGCAGGCGGTGGGCATCCTCCAGGAGGGCGAGGGCGTCCGCCCGGGCCCGGCCCTGGACCTTGTAGCCCCCCATGGGGTTGAGGCTCTGGGGGGTAAGCCCCAGGTGCCCCATGACCGGGATCTCGGCGTCGAGCAGGGCATGGATCATGGGCAGGCGCTTGGCACCGCCTTCCAGCTTCACCCCCGCCGCGCCCCGCTGGAGGAACCCCCCGGCGTTCCGCAGGGTGTCCTCCACGCTCAGGTGGAAGCTCAGGTAGGGCATGTCAGCCAGGAGAAGAGCCCGGGGGTGGGTGCGGGCCACGGCCTCCAGGTGGTGGTTCATCATGGCCATGCTGACCGGCAGCGTGTTCTCGAAGCCCAGGCAGACATTCCCGACACTGTCTCCCACGAGGATCATGTCCACCCCGGCGGCATCGGCGATGCGGGCGGTGGGGGCATCGTAGGCGGTGGTCATCACCAGCCGCCGCCCTTCGCGGGCCCAGGTGTGGATCTGGGGCAGGGTGACGCGGGCGTGGGATTCGGGGGCCTGGTGGCTCATGGGGTCTCCGCTGGAAGGTCGAAGCCGTGGCCCCCTATGAGTACACGAAGCGACCCGCCCCGGGGGCAGGGGATTCGCGTTCGACGCAGAGCCGCCACGCGGTTGGGCGGTCACCCGCCTCGGGTATCACCCCTCCGGCAGCGCGGGCAGGTTCATCTGGGTGGGCGTCCAGTCCTCCACGGACTCGGTGCGGTCGGGCAGGACGAAACGGAGCCCCACGGCCTCCACGGTTTCCTTGAACCGGTGGAGATCCTCCCGGCCGAGGAAGGCGATCTCCTGGCCCTCGGGCAGCCGGGCCCAGAGCTGCTGGAAGCAGGGGAAGGCCTCCTGCATGCGCGCCCGGGCGCCGAGTTTCTCGCCCCGCCGCAGCAGCAGGGCGGCGCCCTCGGCGCTGGCCTCCAGGACCTCCGCGGGGTGCTGGAGGCTCCGGGCGGCGGCCAGCACCTCGCTCCAGGCCTGGAGGGTCTCCTGGGCCACGGTTTCCGAGGGCGGCACGGTGGACAGCAGCAGCGCGTGGGCGCGGTGCCACTCCTGTTCCAGCAGGCGGGAATCGCTGCCCTCCACGGGCCCCTTCAGGTTCTCCAGGATGGTCCAGCCCTGTTCCGGCGCCTCCTGGTGGCGGCGCTGGGCCTCGCGCGCCTCGGCCTGGGCGAACCGGAGCAGGGCCAGGCGCTGGCGCCAGAGGAAGCCGGTGGTCTCGTACTGGGTGGCGGCGGCCTGGTAGAGGCGGGCGGCATCGCGCCAGGCGCTGCGGAAGTGGGCCACCTCGGCCTGGAGGAGCATCTGGTCGCCCAGTTCCTCCGGGGCGAGCACGGCGGGCCGGGTGGCCAGGGCGGCGAGCTGCGCGTGGTCAGCGGCCACCAGGTCGCCCAGGGCCGCCAGGGTCCGGGCCTTCCAGGCATGGGCCATGGAGACCGCCGCCGCATCCCCCAGGCCTTCCGCGTGCTGGAGCGCACGATCCAGGTGGGACAGCGCCGCCCCCAGGCTCTGCTGGAGGCTCCGGGCGGACCCGAGGGCCAGGTGGGCCTGCACCTGCAGCGCGGCATCGGACTGGAGGCGGGCGGTCTGGAGGGCCTCCTGGAACAGGTTGAGGCCGCTCTCGGTCTGTCCCTGGGCCAGCCGGACGCGGCCCAGGGCGATCTGGACCGGCACGAGGCCCCGGAAATCCTGGAGGGGTTCCAGGAGGCGCAGACTGGACTGGAGCAGGTTGGCCGCCCGGTGGAACTGGGCCTGGCCCGTGAGCGCCCGGCCCAGGGCCAGCAGCAGCGCGGCCTGGTCCCGGGGGCGCGGCTTGCCGCCGCTGCCGTTCAGGAGCTGGAGGCCCTCCTCCAGGGCTCGGATGCCCTTGGTCATGAAGCCCTGGAGCAGATGCCACTCTCCGAGGGCCAGACGAAGGCGGGGCTGTTCGGGATGGAGGGGGTGGTCGCTGAGGCGCGCGGCGGCGCCGTGGATGGCCTCCTGGGCCTCGGCGGGATGCCGGAGCAGCAGTTCCAGGTGCGCCTGTTTGCGGAGGAGGCGGGCCTCCGTGAGCTCCAAATCCCGCTGTTCGGCGGGTGGGATCTGGGCCAGGGCCTCCTGGGCCTTGCGCAGGGCGGCCAGGGCCAGGGTCGCGGCGGGCCGGGGCGCCTGCCCGCCCTGGGGGGCCAGGGCGCCCTGGGAGCCCGTGGCCCAGGCATCCGCCAAGTACTCGTGAAGCTGGGCCTCCTCCGCGGGGCCCGGCCGGAGGGCGAGGGCCTGCTCGACCACGCGCTGGGCCTCCTGGGGCGCGGCGGGAGGCTGACGGTGGATGGCCGACAGGACGGCGGCCAGGGCCGTGGCCTGGTCGGAGGCGAGGGCCTGGAGGGTGACGGAGAAGGCCAGATCGCCGCCCTGCTCCTGGATGAGGGCCAGGAGGGCGCGGGCCAGGCGCTTCAGTTCGGGCTGGGGGGTGTGGGCCAGCACGAGCTGGCGCCAGCGGGGATCCGGAATGGCGGCGTCATTCCGGCGCAGCTGCACCAGCCGGGAGCCCACCGCGCCCTGCAGGGCGTCTTCCAGGGGCTCGCCCGCCAGACCGAGCAGGCGGCCCAGGGCGCCGGTCGGCAGGGGGCGGTCCGCCAGGGCGAGCAGGCGGACGAGGGTGGCCGAGGCGGGCTGGAGCCGTTGGAGGCGGCCCAGGAAGATCTGCCGCATCAGGTCTTCCTCCGCCCGGGGCACGGCCGGGTGGTGGGGGGCGAGGGCCCAGCCATCCGGTTCCCAGCGCAGGGAGCCCTCCTGCTGCGCGAGTTCGAGCAGGTTGCGGAGCAGGCCGGGATTCCCGAGACTCTGCTCCACGAGATCGGCAAGGTAGGCCGGTGGCAGCGTGTGGCGGCCGAGGAGATCCTCCAGCACCGCCCGCAGATCCTCGTCCTCCAGGCGGTTCAGCCCCACCAGGGCCGCGGTGGGCTCCGTGCGGAGCTGGGCGATCAGGGGCTTGAGGCCGGCCCCGTGGGCGCCGGTGGAGAGGGACAGCAGCCAGGGGATCCGGGAGGCATGGACCAGTTCCCGCACCAGGGCCAGCACCTCGGGGGTGCCCCGGTCCAGATCGGACAGGTGGATGAAGCGGCCGTGGAGGTCCGCCGCGAAGGCCAGGGCCTCCAGCACCGCCCGCACCTCCTCCGCATCCGGCGGGGCTTCCTGGTGGTTCAGGGCGCGCCCGCCGGTGAGGAAGGCGAAGGCCTGGATGCGCAGGGCCAGGGTTTTCGCGGCCCCGGGGTTCTGGGCGTAGAAATCCGCCTCGCTGCCCTGGAGCAGGCTCTCCAGGAGGCGGCCCAGGAAGCGGCCGGCAGGTTCCTCGGGGGCCGGGGCCAGCCGGTGCACCCAGATGCCCTCGCTTTCGGCCACGGCGCAGGCCCAGGCGGCCAGGTGGGACTTGCCGACGCCCTCCTCCCCCTGGAGCAGGACGATCCGCTCCATGGAAATGGGCGCGCCGAGTCCGAGGACCAGAGACTTGAGGTAGGTGAGTTCCTGGCTCCGCCCCCGGATGGGGCGGGATAGCGGCTCCGAGAGGTCCAGCGGGAGGGCCCAGGGCCGCTCCTCGGCACCGGAAGGCTCCGGGGCAGGTTCCGGCAGGAACGCGCCGAGGCGGTCCAGGCCCCAGGGGGCGGGGCCGAGCACCCGCGGGGCGAGCAGATGCCCCGGCCGGAAGGTCAGGGCCTCCGGATGCAGGAACCGGTGATGGGGGGTGGCGGCCAGGACCGTGGCCAGGTGGCGGAGGACCGCCTCCCGGGAGGCCGCGCCCCACTCGGGCCAGAGGCGCGACAGCGGCGTGCCCTGGAGTACCTGGAGGAACCAGGCCTGGCCATCGTCGAAGCCGAAATGGCAGTGGATGGGATCGAGGGGTGTGGCATCCAGGAAGCGGCTCAGGAACGCTTCCCGGAGGTGATCCAGGTCGCGGTCGGCAGGCCGGGGCTGCCAGAGCTGGAGGAGGAAGCGGGCGCCATCGCCTTCCCGCCGGACCAGCTGCCACGTGCAGGATCCGTCCTCGCCCAGGTCACCCAGGGTGGTGAAGCGATGCGCACCCAGGAAGCGGGTCAGGTCCATGGGCGGGATCCGGCGGGGTGGGCGCACATCCTGGAGAACATGGCGGGAGTCTACCAGAGCGACCCTGGCGCGCGTCCGGCGTGTCGCTACCGCATCAGAAAGGGATCGAGGATCACCGCCGCCGTCAGGATCAGCGCGAAGAGGTTGATGTTCATGAACACTCGGCGGAAGACGCCGGGGCGGAGATCCTCCCGCAGGAGCGGCAGGGCGCCGGCCACGAGCCAGAGGGCACCCCCCGCCAGGAGCAGGAGCGTGGGCAGGGTGCCCAGGAGGCGGAACACCGGCAGCAGGCCGCAGGCGGCGGCGGTGCCGCAGATCCAGGTGAAGGTGAGCCGCGCCAGGCGGGGCCGCCCGAAAACCGTCACCAGCGTGGGGAAGCCCGCCTGTTCATAGCCTTCGGCGTGGAGGGCCACCAGCAGCCAGAAATGGGGCACCTGCCAGATGAAGAACACAAAGGCCAGGGCCAGGATGGCGGGATCCCGGAGGGAGCCGCCGGCAGCGGCCCAGCCGATGGCGGGCGGCAGCGCGCCGATGAGCGACCCCGGCACCACCGCGAAGGCGCTGATCCGCTTCAGCGGGGTGTAGAAGCCGTTGTACCAGGCGAGGGCCAGGGCCCCCAGCCAGGCGGCGGCTGGATTCAGGAAGAAGTCGAGCACCAGGAAGCCCGTCAGCGCCAGCGTCCCGGCCAGGATCACCGCCACGGCGGGGGACACATCGCCCCGGGGCAGGGGGCGGTGCCAGGTGCGGGGCATCCGGGCGTCGAGGTGGCGTTCCTGCACTTCGTTCAGGGCGCTCGAGCCCATGGCCAGGAGGAGGATGCCGGCCAGGGTGGGGAGCAGGCCCAGGTCCACGCCGCGGCGACAGGCGATGTAGCCCGCCGCGGCCGTGAAGGTGGACGCGCCGGAAATTCGCAGCTTCGTCAGTTCCACCAGGGTGGCGGGGAAGCTCGGGCGATGGGCGGGAAGGGCCGTGGCGCTCACGGATGCTCCGCTGCGGGCGCATGCAGGGTCTTGAGGTAGGCGACGATCTCATCCAGCTCCGCCGGCGCCAGGGCCACGGCCGGCATGGCCGGGGGATAGCCCCGGACCACGGACTTCATGGGGGTCCGGATGGCCTCCCGGAGACGCGGTTCATCCACGGTGATGGTGCGGCGCTGGCCCGCCTCGACGACCTCCTCGCGGCGGCCGAAGAGGCCCTTGAAGGTGGGCCCCACCATGGGCTTCCCGTCCACGGAATGGCAGGCCAGGCAGCCCTTGGCATCCATCAGCGCCACGGCCGGCGGCGGGACCGGGGCCGCCGGCCTGGGCGCATCGGGGACCGGCTTCGGCTCCGGGGCGTCGGGGCCGCCGAAGTACCAGGCCTTGAAGGCGTCCTCGGGGACGATCACCACCTTGCTGAGCATGAGGCTATGGTCCACGCCGCAGATCACGGTGCATTCGATGTCGTAGGTGCCCAGCCGCGTGGCCTGGAACCAGGTGGTGTTGGTATGGCTCGGCACCGCATCCACCTTGATGCGGAAGGCGGGGACGAAGAAGCCGTGGATCACATCGAGGCTGCGCACCTCCAGCTTCATGGGGCGGTTCACGGGGGCGAAGAGCACCTTGGTCTGCTTGCCGTTCGGGTACTCGAACGACCAGGCCCACTGGCGGGCGTTGACCTTCACTTCCATGGCATCCGCCGGGGCTTTGCGCATGTACTCGTAGTTGGTCCAGCCGTAGTAGAAGATCGTGAGGAACAGCACCAGCGGCACGGCGGTCCAGAGGATCTCCAGGCCTGTGTGGCCGTGGATCTGCTCAGCTTTCGGGTGGCGCTTCCGGCTGTAGCGGATGACGAAATAGATCATCAGCGCCGTGATGAAGACCAGGAACACGACGGACAGCGCGAACACATAGAAGAAGACCGCATCCGACTTCTGGGCCGAGGTGGAGGCTTCTTTGATCCAATCCATGGCGGAACCTCAGCGGAAGGCGACGTCGGAGAACAGCAGGGCGAAGAAGATCAGCAGCGTGCCCAGGGTGACCAGCACCACCACCTTCAGCAGGGGGCCTTCGTACTTCAGGTGCATGAAGAAGTAGAAGACCAGCCACGCCTTGACGGGCGTGATGAGCAGGAGCCCCCAGACGGCGGAACTCTGGCCGAAATGGCTCATGAGCACCAGGAGGCCCGTGAGGACCACCAGGGCGATCCAGACTTTCACGAAGGTTCCATAGCCCGGATGCGCGATGGAGCCGTCGCCATGTTCGGAGGAGGTGAGGATGGAGTCGCTCATGGCTGGTCCTTACGCCGCCAGGTAGAACAGCGGGAGGAGGAAGATCCAGATCACATCCACCAGGTGCCAGTAGAGGCCGGCGTTCTCCAGCTGCACGTAGCGGTCCTGGCAGATCCGGCCCCGGGCGACCTGGACCAGCATGTAGGACAGGACGCCGAGGCCGATGATGACGTGCAGGCCGTGGAGGCCCGTCATGGTGAAGTAGAGGCCGAAGAACACCTGCTCACCGTGGGGCAGCGTGGCCAGGTGCGGCGCGTTCGGGTAGAGGCCGTGGTGGAACTTCGTGGCCCATTCGGTGGCCTTGATCACCAGGAAGGTGACGCCCAGGGCCAGGGAGGCCGACAGGAAGGCCATGGACTTGAGGCGGTCCCCGCGCTGGATGGCGACGATGCTGAGGGCCACCGTGAGGCTGCTGGTGAGCAGCACGAGCGTGTTGGTCACGCCGAGGGTGGCGTTCAACTCGGTGCCGGCATGGTGGAAGTCGGCCGGGTAGGTGGAACGCATGTAGGAGTAGGCGATGAAGAGGCCTCCGAAGAGGACCATCTCGGTCACCAGGAAGAGCCACATCCCCAGGCGGGCGCCGAAATCGTCCCGGTGGTCCGCGTGAGCGTGGTTCGGCTCGCTCATCCGATCTCCTCCTGGGGGAAGTGGTAGGCCTCGGTGGTGATCGTGGGGATCTCCTGGAAGTTCTCCTGGGGGGGCGGGCTCGGAATGGTCCACTCCAGGGTCACGCCGCCCCAGGGGTTGTCCTCGGCCTTCTCCCCCTTGAACAGCGCGTGGACCAGGGCGCCGAAGAACATCACCAGGCCGAGCACGAGGATCCAGCTCCCCACGGTGGCGATGTCGTGGCCGGTGTCGAAGCGCGGGAGGTGGTGGAAGTAGCGGCGGGGCATGCCCATGACGCCCAGCACCAGCATGGTGAAGTAGAGCATATTGAACCCGATGAAGATCGGGAACCAGGAGGCGTAGATGGCCTTCTTGGAGTACATCTTCCCGAACATCTTGGGGAACCAGTAGAGCAGGGCCGCGAAGAAGGCCATGCCCGTGCCGCCGAACATCACATAGTGGAAATGGCCCACGACGAAGTAGGTGTCATGGACATGCACGTTGACCGCCAGGGCGCCGAGCATGACGCCCGTGAGGCCGCCGATGCAGAAGAGGAAGATGAAGGTCAGTGCGAAGAGGAGCGGTGGCTGGAAATCAATGGAGCCCTTATAGAGGGTGCTCACCCAGTTGAAGACCTTGATGGCGCTGGGGACGGCCACGATCATCGTGAGCAGCGAGAAGGTCATCACGGCGAACTGGCTGAGGCCGCTGGTGAACATGTGGTGGGCCCAGACCAAGCTGCCCACGCCGGCGATGGCCATGCTGGAGAAGGCGATGGCCTTGTAGCCGAAGATGGGGCGCTGCGCGAAGGTGGGCAGGATCTCCGTGATCGCCCCCATGGCCGGCAGGATCATGATGTAGACGGCGGGATGGGAATAGATCCAGAACAGGTGCTCGTAGAGGAGCGGATCGCCGCCCTTGGTGGGATCGAAGATCCCGATGCCGAACACCCGTTCCAGGATCACCAGGACGAGGGTGATGGCGAGGATCGGGGTTGCCAGCAGCTGGATCCAGGCCGTGGAATAGGTGGCCCAGCAGAACAGGGGCATCCGGAACCAGTGCATGCCGGGCGCCCGGAGGCGGTGGATGGTGGTGATGAAGTTGATGCCCGTGAGCATCGAGGAGAAGCCCAGCAGGAAGGCGCCGAAGACCGCCAGCGACACGTTGGTGCCGGTGTGCAGGCTGAAGGGCACGTAGAAGGTCCAGCCCGTGTCAGGCGCGCCATGCCCGGTGAAGAGGGCGGTGATGACCACCGTGGCGCCGGCCATGTAGAAGTACCAGGAGGCCAGGTTCAGCCGCGGGAAGGCCACATCCTTCGCCCCGATGAGGATGGGCAGGAAGAAATTCCCGAAGACCGCCGGCAGCCCTGGCACCACGAACAGGAACACCATGATCACGCCGTGGACGGTGAACAGGGCGTTGTAGGTCTCGGCGGTGATCAGGTGCGAGAAGGCGGTGAGCTGCACCAAGCGCATCACGAGCCCAATGCCCACCGCCACGAAGAAGAAGGTGAGCATGGAGGCCAGGTAGAGCAGGCCGATGCGCTTGTGGTCGGTGGACGTCAACCAGGCCAGGAGGCCCTTGCGACTGCCCGTATCCACCAGGTAGCTGGGCGGAAGGGGGGTGTCCTGGGCGCTCATTTATCCTCCTCAGACGTGGACTTCTTGCGGCCCTTGGAGACCAGGATCAGGACAAAGACGCCCGCCAGGAAAAGCGTGATGAGGGCTGCGATCTTGGTGAAGTCCACCACGTAGGTGCGACCGTGAGGGTCGTAGCTGAAACAGAAGCTCAGCAGCTTGTTGATGGAGGGATGAGCCTCGTTCCGGGCGGCTTCCTGCAGGGCCATGTCCACATCGGCCGGCAGGTAGGTGATGCCGTACATGTAGCGCGTCACCCGGCCCGTGGGGCTGAGGACCATGGCGGCGCCGGCGTGGATGAACCCATCGCCCACGCGCTGGTACTTGAACCCCACCGAGTCGGCCAGGGCCCGGGTGGTGGCCGCGTCGCCCGTCAGGAACCGCCAGGCGGATGGTGGGAAGGGGCGGGTCATCTCGGCCAGGTAGTTGGTGCGCTTCTGGGCTGCCATCTCGGGGGTGTCCCGGTCATCGAAGCTGACGGTGATGACCTGGAAATCCCTGCCGGGCACGGCCTGGACCTTGTTCAACGCCTCCGCCAAGCCGTTCAGCTGGGGGGTGCAGATCCCCGCGCAGCGGAAGTAGTTCAGGGTGAGGATGGTGGGCTTGTTGATGAGGCTGCGGAGGACCACGGGCTTGCCGTCCTCGCCCTTGAGCACCAGGTCGAGGGGCACGGTCTGGCCCAGCTTCTCGTCCACGCCGACGGCCGTGGGGGCGGCGGGCGCGACGGGCGTGGCCTGGGCCCGGGCACCCGGAGCGGCCAGCAGGAGCAGGATCCCCAGGCACCCGGTGGTGATTCGGCGGTTCATTCGAATGGACATTCGGCCTCCTCAGTGTCCCGCCAGGGCGGATTGAAGCGCCTTCCACTGATCCGGCGCATAGGTGGCCACCTCGGGCGAGAATCCATTACCGGGCAGGCCAATGGACACCGCGGTGGCGAGGGCCTTGTCGTCCTCCTGCCAGCGCGGGATGCCCGCCAGGGTCTGCGCGGCCAGGACGGGATCTGCGATGGCCGCGGCCAGGATGGGATTCGACGCGGCGGAGGGGATCGGCGGGGCCGGCTGGAATTCGGCCGCGAGTTGCTGCTCCGCGAAGGCCACCGGGATCTTGTCGGGGATCACCTCGCCGGAACTGGCGAAGGTCTTGGCCAGGGCGTCGAGGGCCTTGGGATCCTCCGGGCCGTGGTTGAAGGCACCGAAGGACTGGACCACATGCACCAGCGCCATGCGGTCCTTCCGGTTCAGGTAGTTGAAGGACACCATGCCGGAGCCCTTCACGCCCTCCCGGAGGGTCTTGTAGATGTCCTCGATGCGGTAGCCGTTGACCCAGCCCGTGGGCTGCGTGAAATTGCGCGGTTTCGGGTTCAGACTCGCGCCGGCGGCGCCATCGCCCCGGCCTTCGGGGCCGTGGCAGGTGGCGCAGTTCTCCGCGAAGAGAACCTTGCCCCGGGCCATCAGCGCCGGGTTGGGCGTCATCACGGTGCGGGGATCAATCGGGGGGAGTACCTGGCGGGCGGTGGGCGGGTAGTCCGTGGGGTCCAGCCAGCCCGTCTCGCCCTGGGGCGACTCCACCGCAGAGGCGGCGTGGGGCCGGTTGACATTCCGCGTGCCGGGCACCACCAGGAAGCCGAAGAGGGCCATGAGGGCGATGAACAGGGCCACCACCAGCAGCGCCGACAGCAGGCGTTTGAGTTCGGAGGGGGAGAGATACTGCTCGATCATAGACGGAACTCCAGCCCTTCCTGGAGGAAGGGATCGCCTACGGGCATGTCCTCGCCCTTCTCCAGCGCGCCCCGTACCCACAGGAGGGCGAGGCTCAGGAAGAAGAGGGCGAAGCCCAGTTCGGGCCAGGAGACGTGCGGCCCACCCGGAAGGATCGGGAAGATCAGCCAGTAGATGTCCAGCACATGAGCGGCGAGCATGAGGGCGGCCACTTTGCGGAGCCGGGAGCCATCGCCCTTGGCGTCCCGGGTGACCAGGGCGAAGAAGGGCATCACGAAATGCAGCACGGCGAGCAGGATGGTCACGGCATGCCAGCCGCCGGTCAGCCGTGTCTTGAAGTAGATGACCTCGTCGGGCAGGTTGGCGTACCACATCAGCATGTACTGGGCGAAGCCGATGTAGGACCAGAACACCGTGAAGGCGAAGAGGAAGCC
>JAKAMQ010000232.1 GCA_021812805.1 Acidobacteriota bacterium | reverse complement strand
TCAACGCGGGCCGCGGGACCCGCTCCGTGAGCCGGAGGCGAACGGGAGGACGCGCCGGGGGCGCGTCCGTTCGCGGGGGAGCAGGCGCCGTAGCCTGAGGCGAAGCCGAAGGCCCAGGCGCTGGCCCCGGGGGCTCAAGTGTCGCTACTCGTAGCGGAGGGCCTCGATGGGATCCTGCTTCGCGGCCTTCAACGCGGGCCACAGCCCGAACACGAGGCCGATGGCGGTGCTCATGCCGAAGCCCAAGGCCACGCTCCAGAGGGGCGCGGCGGCGGGGAAGTCGAAGGCGAGGCGCACCAGCATGGCGATGCCCAGCCCCATGGCGATGCCCACGGCTCCGCCGATGCCCGTGAGGCTGATGGCCTCCACCAGGAACTGCATGGCGATGTCCTTCCGGGTGGCGCCCAGGGCCTTCCGCACCCCGATCTCGCGGGTGCGCTCGGTGACGCTCACCAGCATGATGTTCATGACGCCCACGCCGCCCACCAGCAGGGCGATGGCGGCGATGAGGATCATCGCTCCCGCGATGCCGCCGGTGATCTGCCGGAAGGTCTTGATCTGGGCTTCACTGGTATAGATCGCGAAGTCGTTGGGCTGGTCGGCCCGGAGGCCCCGCCGGGCGCGGAGGATCGCCACTTCCTGATCCTCCATCTCGTACATCCGTTTGGGATCCTTGGGGACGGTGGCGATGTGGATGGTGTCCCCGCCGCCGTTCTTCACCTGGGGGAACATCTCGTCGAAGGTGCTGATGGGGATGAGCACCCGGTTATCGGCATCGCCCCCCAGGAAGCTGCCCTTCTTCTCGAACAGGCCGATGACGGTGAAGGAGGTGCCGTTCAGCAGGAGCGTCTGGCCGATGGGATCCCGTCTGCCGTACAGGGCTTCGGCCGTCTGGGGACCGATCACGCAGGTGCGCGAGGCATGGGTGATGTCCGCATCCACGAAGAAACGGCCATCCTGCACGAAGGCGTTGTTGGCCGGAGCGTAGTCCGGATTGGTGCCGCCGAACTGGGGGCCGTTGGCTTCCTGGCCATCGGGGGACTTGATGCTCAGGTTCGCGGCATCCGTCCCGAAGAGGTAGCGCTCCTGGGAGACTGCGGCCGCCAGGGTGGCTGTCTGCTTCAGCGCTTCCGCATCCGCGATGGTGAGGTCGCGCCGCCGCTTCTGCTCGGGGGGCAGCCGCCCGCCTCCGAAACGCTGGTCGTACTTCTGGAATTGCACCAGGGTGGTGCCGAAGGCCGAGAAACTGTCGGTGATGGCGTCGTTGAACCCCGATACGAAGCTCACCATGGCGATGACCGTGGCCACGCCGGCCACGATGCCGAGCAGGGTGAGGAAGCTGCGGAGCTTCTGGGCCACCATGGCCCGCAGGGCGAACCGGATGTTCTCCCGGCCGATTCCCCGGAATCCGGTGCGAGGGGTGCGATCCGCCATGGCGACTCCTACTCCGCCCGGATGGCGTCAATGACGGCGAGGTTGGAGGCCCGGTAGGCCGGCAGGAAGCCTGCGGCCAGGCCCACGAGGGTCGCCAGGGCGATGCCAGTCAACACGATGGGCACCGTGATCTGGGCCGGAAAGCCCGCCACGGCCCGCACGGTCCAGGCGCCCAGGCTGCCGATGAGTACGCCGATGACGCCTCCCGCGGCGGAGAGCAGGGCGGCTTCCAGCAGGAACTGGCGCCGGATGTCGCGCTTCCGTGCGCCGATGGCCAGCCGGACGCCGATCTCCTGGGTGCGCTCCACCACGCTCACCAGCATGATGTTCATGATGACGATGCCGCCGACGCCGAGGCTGACGCTGCTGATCAGCATGAGGAGGATGAAGGCGGCGCTGCTGATGGTCTTCCAGAGCTGCTGGAGGCTTTCCTGCGTGATGATGCCGAAGGGATCCGGACTGTTGAAGCTGGTGTGGCGCATGGCGCGGAACATGGCCCGCACCTCGTCCATGGAGGCGTCCAGGCCGGCCACACCGCCCCGGGCCTTGATCTCGAGTTCGAGGCTCTCGTTGGCCGCCATGAAGTCCTGGCGGTAGACCGAGAGCGGGATGTAGATCCGCCCGTCCTGGTTGAAGCCGATGCTCTTGCCCTGCTTGGGCATGAGCCCGATGACCGTGAACGGCAGTCCCCGGATGAGGATGGTCCGCCCGATGGGATCCAGGTGGGGGAACAGCTCCTCCCGGGTATCCGCGCCGATGACGGCGACATGCTTGGAGGCCTCGCTTTCGTTTTCCGAGAAGAAACGGCCGGATTCGAGATCCAGGCGGAACAGGTCCGGGAAGTTCGGCGTTACGCCGTTGATGCTGACGGTATCCAGATGGTGATCCTCGTAGGTGACCGGCATGACGTTGCCGGCTCCCGCTGAGACCTGCGAGGAATTCTGGAGGATGCCGCTGGAAAGCCGCTGGTACTCCTGGTAGGTGATGGGCGGGCGCTTGAGGGCGTCGAGGAATTCCTTCCGGCTGCGGATGATGCCGAATTTCTGGACGACGTACACATCCGGCGCCAGGACGATGATCTTGTCCTTCACATAGGTGTTCAGGCCGGAGATCACGCCCACCACCGCCACGATCGTGGCCACGCCAATGATGACGCCCAGCAGCGTGAGGAAGCTGCGGAGGGTGTGGGCCCGGATGGCCCGCAGGGCCACGCGGAGAAGCTCTTTCGGGGGCATGTCAACCGGCCTGTTTGGTGTCGTCCGCCTTGCGGGTCTTGTCCACCCGCACGGCTTCGCCATCCTTCATTTCACGCAAGGCCCGGTTGGGGCCGGTGATCAGGGTTTCCCCGCCCTTGACACCGGAGAGCACTTCCACGGACAGGTCGCCCATGAGCCCGGTCTTCACCGGGACGAATTTCGCCTTGCCGCTCTCCATGAGGTAGACGCCCTCTTCCTCGCGTGGGGCGCCGGGCTTTAGGGTTTCACCGGGCTTGGGCTTGATG
>JAKAMQ010000231.1 GCA_021812805.1 Acidobacteriota bacterium | reverse complement strand
ATGGCAGACGCTGAAAGGCAGCGCCGGCGCAGGCGTGCTGCCATTCAACAGGGCCTCTCCCGTCCATGGGATGTACATGCCGTAGGTGAGGGAACGGGACATGAGGAAACTGAGGAACGCGATTTTGGGCCGGCTTGGCTCATGCAGCGAGGCTGGCAGCACCGGCGCCAGCATTCCGCAGAGCCGCTCGTAGCCTTCATTCCGGTGATCCAGCACCCAAGTGCGATCCACCTTCAGCGCGCCGGTTCCATCCGATGGCAGGTCCTTGCGCAAGCGGTTCGCATCCACCGCCAGCTCTTCGCAGAGACCCTGCAATTCGTCGGCGGTGGGCGCCTCCGAGGGCCAATCCAGCGTGTGGGCGATGGGTGGGCGCAAGTAATTCAGGCCCCAAAGCGCCACGAAACTGGCATACAGCAGCCCGGCCAGCGCTGATAATCCACCCATTCGCCGCAGCAGCGAGCCCAGGACCCCAGGTGGCCGGTACACCAACGTTCTCAGGAGGCCCCGCAGCCAAAGAATGATCCCTGCCAAAAGAGCCACCAGAATCAGCTCGCCCAGGGACCAAGGCAACAGGCGTCCGGGCCAAGAGACAAAGCGTGAAAGCAGGGGAAAGAGCCGCTCAGCGTAAACCCGCTCCACCAGCCCAGTATTGCGCCCCGCGAGCCAGAAAAGGCCATAGCCAACGGGCAGGAGCAGCGAAAGAAGCCACAAGTATTTGCCGGAAGCTGGCTTTGGGGGCGGCTCAGTCTTCATGGAACATCCAATCAATTTTCAACACTGTCTTCACGCATCCTTCACGGCTAAAGGGGCTCCGCATCATGTCCATGGGGGACACCTGGAAAGGCCAAATGACGGGGCTTTCCGGGCCTTGGGCCCAAATCTCTTCCAAAGCCGGGGACACTGTTTCAACCCTGGGCGCTGCGATGCTCCTCAATGAGGGAGTTCACCACATCGGGTTCAGCAAGGGTGGAGACATCACCCAGCCCTTCGTATTCGCTGGCGGCGATCTTGCGCAGAATGCGGCGCATGATCTTCCCGCTGCGGGTCTTGGGCAGACCGGCGGCAATATGGATGATATCCGGTGAGGCGAAGGCGCCGATGGCTTGGCGCACTTGTTCTTTCAGCGCGCCGATGAGCTCGTCGCGGCCCTCCAGTCCATAACCCGAATTCAGCAGCACGTAGCAGTAGATGCCCTGGCCCTTGAGCGGGTGCGGATAGCCCACCACCGCGGCTTCGGCCACGGATTCATGGGCCACCAGCGCGCTTTCCACTTCCGCGGTGCCCAACCTGTGGCCGGAAACATTGATGACATCGTCAATGCGGCCCGTGATCCAGTAGTAACCATCCTCGTCACGCCGAGCGCCGTCGCCAGTGAAATAGTAGCCGGGATACTGCGTGAAGTAGGTCTCGCGAAAGCGCTTGTGGTCGCCGAACACGGTGCGCGCCTGGCCTGGCCAGGGCGTGCCCAGGCACAACGCCCCCGAAACACCATTGCCCCTCAGGACCTCGCCCGTGGCGGGGTCCACGATGACGGGCTTCACGCCGAAGAACGGGAGCGTGGCGGAACCCGGTTTGGTGGGCGTCACGCCTGGCAGCGGAGTGATGAGGATGCCGCCGGTTTCGGTCTGCCACCAGGTGTCCACCACCGTGCAGCGGCCTTCGCCGATGACGTCGTGGTACCAGCGCCAGACTTCGGGATTGATGGGTTCGCCGACGGTTCCGAGGATGCGCAAGGATTTGCGGCTGTATCGTTTCACCCATTCATCGCCAGCTTGGGCCAGTGCCCGGAGCGCGGTGGGCGCGGTGTAGAGGATGTTCACGCCGAGGTCATCCACGATCCGCCAGTAGCGGCCAGCGTCCGGGTAGAGCGGCGTGGACTCGAAGATGACGCTCGTGGCTCCATTCGCCAGGGGGCCATACACGATGTAGCTGTGGCCTGTCACCCATCCAATGTCTGCCGCGCAGAAAAAGATGTCGCCGGGATGATAGTCGAAAATCAGCTTGTGGGTATACGCGGCGTAGGTCAGGAAGCCGCCGGTGGTGTGCAGCAAGCCCTTGGGTTTGCCGGTGCTCCCCGAAGTGTAGAGCACAAACAAGGGATCCTCGGAACCCATCCACTCATGGGTGCAGGTGCTGCGTTGCTTCGAGCATTCCTCATCCAGCCAGTAGTCCCGGCCGGGTTCCATCTCCACATCGGTGTCCGTGCGGCGGGCCACCAGCAAGGTCTTGACGAAGGACATGCCCTCCACGGCGCGGTCCACGGTCTTCTTGAGCGGCACCTTGCGCCCGCCCCTCAGGCCCTCATTGGCGGTGACCACCACCTTGCAGTGGGCATCCACGATGCGGTCCCGCAGGGATTCCGCCGAGAACCCGCCGAAGACGACGGAATGCACCGCGCCGATGCGGGCGCAGGCCAGCATGGTGTAGACCAGCTCGGGGATCATCGTCATGTACAGGCAGACGCGATCCCCCTTCTTGACGCCGTGGTGCAGCAGCACGTTGGCGACGCGGCAGACGTTGTGCTTCAGTTCCCGGTAGCTGATGTGGGTGTAGACGCCGGGCTCATCCTGGGCCCAGATGATGGCGGTGCGGTCCGCCAGAGCCGGCAGATGCCGGTCCACGCAGTTGAAGCAGGCATTGAGCCGGCCGCCGGAGAACCACGCGAAATCGGCTTCTTCGTAGTCCGCATCCAGCACCGAGGTCCATGGGTGGAACCAGGTCAGCGTCTTCGCCTGCTCGCCCCAGAACCATTCCGGGTTGTCCATGGAAAGCCGGTACAGGCGCTGGTATTCCTCCATGGTCTGGATGTAGGCGCGAGTTCGGATGTCGTCCTTGACGGGATACATGGCCTCGGACATGCGTTGGCTCCTTCCAGGTCGAATGGGGCATCTAGGTGACCTCCCATCATACGGGAGCGCCAGGCGGATGGCAGCAAG
>JAKAMQ010000075.1 GCA_021812805.1 Acidobacteriota bacterium | reverse complement strand
ATTTTTTGTGACAGCTCGGGAACCTGACGTATCCTGATCCGCATCCACCACGATCTTTGCGACCCGATCCCAACACATGCCTCTCACCCTCGATTCTCAAAGCAATCGAGTCTCAGGTATTTTGGGCGCCCGGACGCTTTCCGGGCCCCGTCCTTCCCGCTGTTCCCCGCACACACAACCCGCGGCCTCGCCGCATCTCCCACATAGGAGCCCTTCATGAACCGCATCTTTTCAAGGCTCGGCCTGACCGCCGTGGCCATCGTGGCCGGGGGAGGCGTCATCGCCCACGCCCAGACCGCCACGACCGGCCAGATCCAGGGCGTGGTCCGTGACGACAAGGGCCACCCCCTGGCGGGCGCCCTGGTGACCGTCAGTTCGTCGCAGATCACCCGCACCACGATGACGGCTGCGGATGGCACCTACCGGATCGGCCTGCTCAATGCCGGCAACTGGCGGGTGAAGGCCAGCAAGGGCGGTCAGACCGCCCCGGCCCAGGCGATCAACGTGTCCATGAACAACGTCACCACCCTGAACCTCAAGCTGGCGTCGGAAGCAGCCGCCGAGGTCACGGTCGTGGGTACCGCGTCCACCCTGGATCCCACCACCGCCCAGACGGGCGCCACCCTCCAGATGGACACCATCAAGTCCATCCCTACGGGCCGCGACTTCAACAGCCTGGTGGCCCTGGCCCCCGGCACCCAGAGCGGCGGCCTGATGGGCGGCTCCTCCATTTCCGGTTCGTCCGCCATCGAGAACAACTTCATCATTGACGGTCTGGATACCACCGACTACCGCCTGGGCTTCCAGGGCAGCAGCATGCCCACCGACTTCATTGACCAGGTGTCCGTACAGACCGGCGGGTTCGCCCCCGAGTACTCCGCCCTGGGCGGCGTGGTGAACGCCATCACCAAGTCCGGCAGCAACCAGTTCGCGGGCAGCGTGTGGTTCACCAACGACATGGCCCAGATGGCCGGTCGGCCCGAGCGGAACTTCTACCATGCCCAGACCCCTGCCAACTACCGCTACGACTACGGCTTCACGGCGGGTGGCGCGTTCATCCCCGACAAGCTCTTCTACTTCATCGGCTTCAACCAGGTGAAGACCCAGTCGGTGCCCAACACGAACGAGTTGGGCCTGACGGATTCACCCCAGAACGGCAAGTATTCCAACGTGTACGGGAAGTTCAACTACTTCCTCACCCCGAACCAACAGTTGACCGGCACCATCCAGGTCACCCAGGATCCCATTGACCAGGCCCACCAGTATCCGGCCTCCCTCGGCAACCGGGATTTCGGGTTCAGCCAGACCAACAACACCACCAACTGGTCCTTGAACTACGACTGGACCATCTCCCCGTCGCTGTTCCTGAGCGCCAAGTACGGCGCCTCGGTCAGCGATTCCCACACCACGCCCACCTCAATGGCGGCCAGCATTTCCGACTACATGTGGTACCAGACGGGCCCTGGTGCACTTGATCCGACATACGGTAACAAGCCCTACGGCACCTTCGTCTTCTACCACGGTGGGTCTGGCGATTGGAACGACACCACCGATTCCAACAACCAGCAGGCCCGGGTGGACCTGTCCTGGTTCGTCGGGAACCACTCGGTCAAGTTTGGCGTCAGCCACAACCATGCGGATTCCCATGTTCTCGACTTCCTGAATCCCGCAGGCGATGACCGGGTTTCGATCCTCAGTACCAAGATCCGCGTGACCCAGTACGCCAACCTGGGATCCAAGGCCGCCCTGGACTACGATGCCTTCTACCTGCAGGACCAGTGGGAGTTCTCCCCGGGTGTCCGTCTGCTGTACGGCTTCCGCGAGGAGTACCAGACGGTCAAGGGCAACGATGGCCAGACGATCTTCAAGTTCAACAACTTCATGGACCAGATCCAGCCCCGCATCGGCCTGACCTGGGACATCAACAACGATGGCAAGTCCAAGCTGTCCGCCAATTTCGCTGTCTATGACGAGCGCTTCCCCATGCAGGCGGCCATCCGCACGGGCGGCAACGAGACCTACAAGCAGTACACCTTCACCTACGCCAGCGGCGCGGCCACCTACGATCCGGCCACCGGCGGCTACACCCACGCGCCCATTGGTATCGCGTACCAATCTGCGGACTACTCCGGTCTCTTCCGGGCTGACCCGCAACCCCTGAGCGGCCTGAAGGTGCCCAAGCGCGAAGAGATCCTGCTGGGCTTCGACCACACCTTCGACAATGGCTGGACCGCGGGCATCCACGGCCACTACCGCAACCTGTGGCGCATCATCGAGGACACCGTCCCCACCGACAACATGGGTAATGCCATTGATGGCGTGGGTTTCTCCATCCTCTGGAATCCCAAATACGGCAAAACCTACCAGTGGTTGAACAACCAGTATTACAACTCGACCGCCACCCAGTTCGGCCTTCCGACTAAGCCAGCTGGATACATCAACACATGGCAAAATAACGTATACCCGAACCCTGAGAACCGCTACGAGGCGGTGGACCTCACCCTGGACAAGAAGACCGATCGCTGGAATTTCAGCGCGAACTACACCTACGGTCACCTCTTCGGCAACTACGAGGGCGTGGGCCAGACCAGCAATGGCCAGTCGGATGCCAACATCACCTCCACCTGGGACTATGCGCCCTACGTGGGCAACGGCAACCTCCCCCTGGACCGCCGCCACATCGCCAAGGCCTACGGCTCCTACACCTGGGATCTGTGGGAAGGCAAGTTCACCTTCGGCGCCAACCTCACCTACCAGTCCGGCACGCCCCGCACCTACTTCGACAATGGCACGGCGACCCTGGCGGACTACCCTGGTGCGTCCTCCATCAATGGCCTGAGCACCGCCAATGGCCTCGACTGGGGTGGCTACGGCAACGCCACGCCGCGGGATCTCCTCTACGGCGGCCAGGGCTTCAACCCGACCACCAAGCAGATTGACCTGCACTTCGGCTACACCCGGGTCATCTGGGGACATGTCAAGCTGACGCCGAGCATTGACATTTTCAACGTGGGCAACACCCGCACCATCACCGGCTACGACGACTACGGCACCACCGCAGCCGCCGCGCCGAACCCGGCCGTGGGCTATGCCAACGCCTGGATGCCCGGCCGTCTGATCCGCTGGGGCGTCAAAGCTACCTTCTGATCACACGCACCACGAACACAGCACGGGCCCCGCAAGGGGCCCGTGCTGTGTGTGAGGGCGCTGGCCGCTACCCCTCCTTCGCCACCCAGGCGATATCCGCGACGCCGGCCACGGCGTTCTCGGCGCGGGCGAGGGCGAAGCACCAGTCGCTGAGGCGGTTCAAGTAGTGCAGCACGGCGGGATCGAGCGGCGCCTCCTGGGTGAGGGCCACCGCCTCGCGCTCGGCGCGGCGGCAGACGGTGCGGGCCAGGTGCGCGTGGGCCGCACCCGGGGCGCCGCCCGGCAGTACGAAGGTGGTCATGGGCGGGGCCAGGGCGGTGAGGCGGTCAATGTCCGCCTCCATGGCCTCCAGGCTCCAGGTGGGCCGGCTCAGCCGCTGGCCCAGCAGCGCCTGGCGGTCCGGCGGGGTGGCCAGGATGGCGCCCAGGACGAACAGATCGTGCTGGATGCGTTCCAGGGTGTCCTGCCCCACACAGGCCGGATCCGCGTGCAGCCGCAGCAGTCCCACCACGCTATTCAACTCGTCCAGCGTGCCGTAGGCCGCCAGGCGCGGGTGGGACTTGCTCACCCGGTCGCCCCCGAAGAGGCCCGTGGATCCATCATCACCGGTGCGTGTGTAGAGTTTCATCTCGACCTCGATCAGGCGTGGTGTCCCGGCTTGGCCGGGACACCCCGTGGGGGTGCACGAGGGGGGACATCGCGAGCCGCAGGCGAGCAGGCGGTCCCCCCTTGTTCATGTCAGGCGCCGCCGCGGGCGCGGCTCCAGGCCGCGGTATCCCGCCGCCACTCGTGCAGGGCTTCGGCCCCGGCGGGATCCACCAGACCGCGCTGGCGGCCCTCCTCGGCCAGGGCCTCGAAGGAAGCCAGCACCTCGAGCGGGAGGTCCGCCTCCGTGAAGGCCGCCTCCGCCTGGGGCAGGCTGTAGCTGAAGAGGGCCAGCACCGCGGCCACCTCGGCGCCCTCGGCCTGGAGGGCCTCTACACAGCGCAGGCTGGAGCCGCCGGTGGAGATGAGATCCTCGATGAGCACGGCCCGGTGCCCCCCGGCGCTGGGGCCTTCCACCTGCCGCCCCATGCCGTGCTTCTTCGGCTCGGGCCGGACGTAGGCCATGGGCAGGCCGAGACGGTCCGCCACCAGGGCCGCCCAGGCGATGCCGGCCGTGGCCGCGCCGGCGATGAGCGTGGGCTTCAGCGCCCGCGCGCGGGCCGCCAGGGCCTCCACCACCCGCTCCCGGTGGCCCGGGAAACCGAGCAGCTGCCGGTTGTCGCAGTAGATGGGCGCCTTCATCCCGCTGGCCCAGGTGAAGGGCTCCAGGGGCCGCAGGCGCACGGCGCCGGATGCCAGGAGACAGGCGGCGAGTTCGCGGGGGGTCAGGGACATCGGGCCTCCTCGGGCAGGCAAATGCGGGTTCCAGGGCCCATTCTACCGGCTGGTTTCAGGTGCCCCGCTGCGCAAGTCCCTGGAGGAAGGCCGCGGCGAGGAAGGCGGCCGCGCGGGCGCTGAGGCCCGTGGGATCGAGGGGGGGCGCCAGCTCCATGAGATCGAACACTGCCACGGCCGGAGCCGCGCCGAACCGGCGGGCCAACTGGAGGCCCAGGTCGAGCGACAGGCCCCAGGGATTGGGCGCGCTCACGCCGGGCAGGACGGAGGCGGAGAAGGCATCCAGATCGAAGGTCGCCAGCACCCGGCGCCCTCCGGCCCGCGCCAGGGCCGCATCCACGGCGGCACAGGGGGCGGTCGCGTCTCCGGGTTCCAGCTCCTGGAGGGTCGCGCCCCGGGTCAGCCCGTAGGCGCGGTGGGCCTCGGCATTCAACCAGGCCACCAACCCCACGAGGGTGAGATCCGGACCGGGAAGCCCATGCTCCAGCATCCGGAAGAAGGGGTTGCCGCTGCTGGGGCCACGTTCAGGCCGCAGGTCCAGATGCGCGTCCACGCCCACCACGGCCGCGGGCCCGAGGGCGGCGAGTCCCAGGTAGTTGCCGAAGCTGCAATCGTGGCCCCCGCCGATCACCACGGGGATGGCACCCCGTGCCACCAGTGCGGCCACCACGTCGCCCTGGACCTGGAAGCGGGTGGCGTAGGGGAGTTCCTCCGGCAGGTCGCCCGCGTCATGGCACCGCCGCCCCAGCAGGGTGGCCGCCGTGAGTTTGAAGAAAGCCTGCCGGAACCCCGTGGGCCCCTGGGCGGCGCCGGGGCGGCCGTGGTTGGCCAGCACCCCTGCCTCGTTGCGCACCCCCAGGAGGACCAGGTCGCCTGCGACGAGGTCCGCCAGCGCGGCGAGGGGACGCACCCGATCGCCCACCCGGGGGTCCGTCGGGTCGTTCCGGCTGCGGAAGCGGGCGTCCGCGGGCACAAGGTCGGGGTGGATCATGGGCCCCGGCTACTTCACGACCACGCTCACCAGCTTGCCGCCGGGGGGCACCACCACCTTGACGATCTCCTTGCCCGCCAGGTGGGGCTGGGCTTCGGGGCAGGCCAGGGCCGCCTCGCGACGGGCCGCTTCGGTCGCTGCGGCGGGCACGCTCACGCGGCCCCGCACCTTGCCGTTCACCTGCACCACCACCGTCACCTCGTCCGCCTCCAGGAAAGCGGGATCGGCCTCGGGCCAGGCGGCCTGCATGCAGAGGCCGGGCTGCCCGAGCTGGCTCCAGAGCTGCTCGGCCAGGTGCGGCGCCACGGGCGACATCATCCGCACGAAGGCGTCGAGGGCATGCTGCATCACCGCGGCGCGGTGGGGAGCGCCGGCGGGCAGATCGGCCAAGGCGTTGGAGAGCTCCATGAGGCCCGAGACCACGGTGTTGAACTGGTAGCGCTTCTCCAGATCGTCCGTGAGCCGGGCGATGGTCTGGTTCAGCTTGATGAGGAGGGCCTTCTCCTCAGGGGCGAGCTGGTCCCGCCCGGGCAGCGCCTCCGTGGCGGTGGCATGCTCGTCAACCATCCGCGTGAGGCGCTTGAGGAAGCGGGTGGCGCCTTCGATGCCCTCGAAGCCCGTCCAGTCAATCTCCTTCTCGATGGGCGCGGCGAAGATCATGAAGAGCCGCAGGGCATCGGCGCCGTACTTCGAAATCACCTCGTCGGGATCCACGATGTTGCCCTTGGACTTGCTCATCTTCGAGCCGTCCTTGAGCACCATGCCCTGGCAGATGAGCTTCTGGAACGGCTCGGGGCCGCTGGCCAGGCCCAGGTCGCGCAGCACCTTGTAGAAGTAGCGGGCGTAGATGAGGTGCATGGTGGCGTGCTCGATGCCGCCCACGTACAGATCCACGGGCATCCAGGCGTCGCTCTCGGCCTTGGCGAAGGGCAGCTCCGGATTCTTCGGATCGAGGTAGCGCAGCCAGTACCAGCTGGAATCCACGAAGGTGTCCATCGTATCGGTTTCACGCTTGGCGGGCTTGCCGCAACTTGGACACTTCGTGTCCAGGAAGGATGAGGAGGTCGTCAGGGGCGAGGGCCCGTGGCCGGTGAACGCCACGTCCTCAGGGAGCCGCACGGGCAGGTTCTCGGCCTTCTCGGGCACCACGCCGCAGGCCGAACAATGCACCGTGGGGATGGGTGTGCCCCAGTAGCGCTGGCGGCTGAGGCCCCAGTCCTTGAGCTTGGTGGTCACGGTCTTCTCGGCGCGATCGCCGAGCTTCGCGATCATGGCCGCGACGGCCTCCTCGCTCTTCATCCCCGTGAACTCCCCGCTGTTCACGAGCACACCCAGATCCCACTCGCTCTCGGATTCGATGACCTTGGGGATGGGCAGGCCGTACTTCAGGGCGAAGGCGTGATCCCGCTCGTCGTGGGCCGGCACGCCCATGACGGCGCCGGTGCCGTAGTCCATGAGCACGTAGTTGGCGGCGAAAACGGGGATTTTTTCCCCCGTGAAGGGGTGGAGGACCGAGACCGCCGTGCGATGGCCCAGCTTGATGTCGCTCATGAGCCGGTCCTCGCGGCTCATGGCGGCCACCTGGTCGCAGAAGGCCTTGAGCGCGGGATCCGTCCCGGCAGCCTGCTCGACGACGGGATGCTCGGTGGAGAGGGCCATGAAGGTCACGCCGAACAGGGTGTCCAGGCGCGTGGTGAAGACCTCGATCTGTCCGCCGCCTTCCAGATCGAAGGCCAGGCGGGCGCCCTCGGAACGGCCGATCCAGTTGCGCTGCATGGTCTTGACATTATATGGCCAATCCAGCCCGTCGAGGCACTCCAGCAGCTCATCGGCGTACTTCGTCGTGCGGAAGAAGTACTGCTCCAGGGGCTTCTGGGTGACGGGAAAACCCGTGCGCTCGTCCTTGCCGTCCACCACCTGCTCGTTGGCGAGCACGGTGCCCAGTTCCTCGCACCAGTTCACGGTGCGCATGGCGCGGAAGACATCGCCCCGCTCCCACATCTTGAGGAAGAGCCACTGGTTCCAGCGGTAGTAGTCATCCTGGAAGCTGGCGATCTCGCGGTCCCAGTCGTAGCTGATGCCCATCTTCTGGATCTGGCCCTTCATCTCCTCGATGTTCCGGCGCGTCCAGATCGCGGGGTGGATGCCGTGCTTGATGGCGGCGTTCTCCGCCGGCAGGCCGAAGCTATCCCAGCCGAGCGGGTGCATCACCTCGTAGCCGCGCATCCGGCGGAAGCGGGCCGTCACATCGCCCAGGGTGTAGTTCCGGACGTGGCCCATGTGGATGCGGCCGCTGGGGTAGGGCAGCATCACCAGCATGTAGAAAGTCTTGGAGTCCGGCCGCAGCTCCGAGGCCCGCTTGGCGCGGAAGGCGCCGGTTTCCATCCAGCGGCGCTGGATCTCGGGTTCCTGGACCAGGGGCTGGAAGGGCATGGCGCGACTCCGGTAGAACCCTTGATTCTACTGGCAACCGCGGACGCGGCCAGGGCCGGGATTCATCGCGCGGCGCCCGCAGCCGATGTCTGGGACAATGGGGCTTTGCCCCTCCCAGGCCCGCCCAATCCCATGCCAGCCGCCCAGTCCCCCAGGAACCCTGCCCAGCGGATCGTCCTGATCTATGTCCTGGTGGCATCTGTCTGGATCCTCCTGTCGGATCGGGCCGTGCAGGTCATGGCGCCGGATCTGGCCTGGGCGGCCCGGTTCTCCACCGTGAAGGGTTGGGCGTTCGTCGCCTTCACCGCCCTGCTGCTCTACCACTTCATCCAGCGATCCTTCGAGGTCCAGCGGCAGCAGGACGCCGAGCGGGAACGGCTGGAGGCTGAGGTCCAGCACGCCCAGAAGCTCGAGAGTCTCGGCACCCTGGCCGGCGGCGTGGCCCACGACATGAACAACATCCTGGGCGCCATCCTGGGTGTGGCGTCCCTGGTCCAGGAACGCCACGGGGAGGATCCGCGGCTCCACAAGGAGATGGACACCCTCCTGCGGGCCGCCACGCGCGGCCGTGATCTGGTCCGCGGGCTCACCGATTTTGCCCGGAAGGGGGTTCAGGAGGCGGGGGCCACCGATCTCAACGGGATCCTGGCGCGGGAGGCTGAACTGCTGCAGCGCACCACCCTCCAGAAGATCCGCGTTGAACTCGACCTGGAGAAGGATCTGCCCAAGGTCCAGGGGGATGCGAGCGCCCTCTCCAATGCGGTGATGAACCTCTGCGTCAATGCCGTGGACGCCATGCCCAAGGGCGGACAACTCACCTTGTCCAGCCGTTCCCATGCCTCCGGGCAGGTCGAGCTGGCGATCCGCGACACGGGCCTGGGCATGCCGCCGGAGGTGCTGCGGCGGGCCATGGACCCTTTCTTCACCACGAAACCCCAGGGCCAAGGCACGGGCCTGGGTCTGTCCCTGGCCTACAGCATCGCCAAGGCCCACCACGGCCGGCTGGAACTCGCCAGCGCGGAAGGCGAAGGCACCACCGTCCGCATGCTGCTTCCCGCCCTGACGGAAGCCCCTGCGCCTTCCGAGGCCGCTGACCCAGCGCCCTGCCGGCGGCCCCAGTCCCCGCTTCGCGTCCTGCTGGTGGACGATGATGTCCTGCTCCAGGAAACGCTGCTGGCCATGCTCCAGGCCCTGGACCACCAGGCCGCCGAAGCGGCCTCCGGGCCGGAAGCCCTGGCCCGGCTCGCGGCGGGCCCCGTCCCTGATCTGGTGATCCTCGATGTGAACATGCCGGGCATGGACGGCTTCCAGGTGCTCCATCACCTGCGGGAGGACCACCCCTCCCTGCCGGTGATCATCATCTCGGGACTGAAGGATCCCCGTCTCGACCGGGTGCTGGCCTCGGATGCCGCGGTCGCCTTCCTCCCGAAGCCCTTCACCCTCGTGGAACTGAGCGAGACGATCGCGGCGCTCCGATAGGCGTCCAGCCCCCCTGGGGGCGGTGCATCTCCCGGGCGCGCCGGCGGCGTGGCCGCGCGGGGGAGCTTCCATGGCGGAAGGCCTCGGCATGAATTTCCTGGACGCTCCATCGAGGGCGGGATGATCATCAAACCGCACTGCTCGATGGGAACTTCTTTGTGCTGACGCGCCTTGGCAAGTTCGAGATCCTCCGGCGCCTGGCCCAGGGCAGCATGGGCGAGGTGTATGTCGCCTGGGATCCCATCCTGGGGCGCGAAGTCGCCATCAAGGTCATCCAGACCTCCGCGGCCCTGGGGCCGGAAGCCCGGGAGCGCTTTGCCACTGAGGCCCGGGCCGCGGGCGCCCTCAACCACCCGAACATCGTCACCATCCACGAGATGGGGGCCGAACAGGGCGTCCTCTACCTCGCCATGGAGCTGGTCAAAGGCGAGGATCTGGGCACCCTCATCCAGGCGGGCACCCTCGCGCCCCGGGATGTGCTGGAGGTGATGGCGCAGGTCTGCGATGGGCTGGCGATGGCCCACCGGCATGATGTGCTGCACCGGGACATCAAGCCCTCCAACATCCGCGTGGTGTGGGACGGGCGTCGCATGCAGGCCAAGATCCTCGATTTCGGTGTGGCGAAGGTGCGCGGCTCCGATACCACGGACGAAGGCACCGTGCTGGGCACGGTGAACTACATGGCCCCCGAGTATCTCCAGAGCGGGCGGCCCGATGCGCGCAGCGATCTGTTCGCGGTGGGCGTGATCCTCTACGAAGCCCTGGCCGGCATCCCCCCCTTCGATGGCCCCACGCCGGGCTCCGTGGTCTACCGCCTGCTCCACGAGACCCCGGCGCCCCTGCCGCCGACCGCCCTGCACGGCATCAGCCGGGACATCCAGGGCATCGTCCAGCGCGCCCTCGCCAAGGATCCCGGGAGCCGCTTCCAGACGGCTGAGGAGCTCTCCCTCGCGCTGCGGGCCGCCCGCGAGTCCGGCTGGCGGTGGGAGCCGGGATCCCCCTTGGCTGCCGCCCCGCCCAGGGCGGGGGAAGCCTCCGCAGCCTCCTCCGGCGCGGCCGGTCCGGCCGGTCCGGCCCGCGGGACCGGCGCCCACGGACGCGCGGAGACGGGGGCGGGCCCTCCGTCCCCCGCGGTGCGCCGCGATGTGCTGGAAACTGCCCGGATCCAGCTTCAGCGCGCCCTCGAGCTGGATCCCTCCAATGTCCGCGCCCATGCGCTGATGCTGGTCAGCCTCTACCGCCTGGGGCGGATGGACGCCCTGATGCAGATTCTGCGCGCGGCCCGGGACCGGGGGATGGCGCCCCAGGCGCTGCGGTCGGTGCCCCGCTGTGGTCAACTGGTGGAGGAGGAGCGGCAGTCCCCGCGCCTGCCCCTGGCCCTCCACGCCGAGTTCATGGCCTACCTCGGCGATTGACGAGGGGCTCAGGGCTCCCCGGGCGATTGGATCTCCGCCAGCTTCCAGGTGCCGCCTTCCTCCCGCCAGTGCAGTAGGAACTGGCGCCGGGACGTCTCCTCCGGCAGCAGGCCGCCCGCCCGTCCGGTCAGCACCAGATCCACCTCCTGGAAGGCCTCCCGGCCCTCCACGCGGATGGCATCGTTCAGGACCGTGACGCCCACCCGCTCGCGGCGAAGGGTGGCCGCGAGGAAGAGGCGGGCGGTGGCCCGATCCATGCCCTCCGGGCCCCGGAAATCCGCCGCCAGGGGCGCAGCCGCCCGGTTCGCGTCGCCTGCTTCCACGGCCGCCCGGCAGCCTTCGAACGCGGCCCGGATGCGGTCCTCAGGCCGCCGGTGCCCGCAGGCCACGAGCAGCAGGAGGGCGGCGGCGAAGGGAAGGGCGCGGATGCTCATGGAACCCCCGTGCCCCCAGGATGCGCCGCCTCCGCGGGGTTTCTTAACAATACTTAACCGGCCCGCCCCTTGCGGTTCCCGGGGTACGCGCGGATGCTGCTTGCCAGACTCTGCCCATCATCCATCCGTGAGGTGCCCATGCGATTTCGATCGTGTCTGGCTTGGCTTTGCCTGTCGCTCGCCCTGGCGGCGGGGACGCCGGGCAACCTGCGCTACGGCGCCATCCCTGCCGGATCGGGCAGCCGCCCGGTGCTGATCTTCATCCACGGCTGGAACAGCGATGCCTCCACCTGGAGCGGCAGCAACGACATGGAGGCCGATGCCACCGGGGCGGGCTACCGGACGGCCTTCCTGGATGTGTACCCCGACCGGAGCATGTGGGACAACGGCGTGCTGGTGGCCGCGGCGGTGGACCAGGTGCGGGCCCGTTTCCCCGGCGCCGGCGTGGTGCTGGTGTGCCACAGCAAGGGCGGTGTGGATGCCCAGACAGCCCTGGTCTATGACGGCGCTGCGCCCAAGGTCCAGCGCCTGATCACGCTGGGGACCCCGCACTGGGGCACCCCTCTGGCGGATCTGGCCTGGAGTTCCTGGGCCGGCTGGCTGGCGGACCTGGTGGGCGTGAAGAATGACGGCAACCGGGTGCTCCAGACCGGCTACATGGCCGCCTACCGCGCCCGGACCGATGCCCTGCCCGCCGCCCACGCCGTGCCCATCTATACCGCCGGCGGCACCAAGGCCGGCCCCTGGTTCAGCATGTACTGGTTCGGCGGGATGGCCATCGGCCGCACCAGCGATGGCGTGGTGCCCCTGGATTCGTCGTCGTTGCCCTACCAGCAGGGCCGCCTCTTCACCCGCGCCTGGAACCACGGGGAGCTGATGCAGGGGCACAACGCCTGGCCCTACCTCCAGGCCACCCTCGCCCAGCCGGCCCTTCCGGCGGCCGCCGCGCCGGTTCTGCGGGCCCCCGCCGAGCCCGTCCTGCCGCTGGACCGCCTCTACCGCGGCGGCCGCACCCAGGGCGGCATGGCCGAGGCCACCTTCCCGGTCGAGGCCGGCCAGCCGCTGCTCCAGGTGCTCCTGGAAACCGGGGCCGCTCCCCGCCGGGCCCTGTTGATCTCCCCTTCCGGGCGGATCCATGTCTTCCGGCCCGCCTTCCACCCGCCTCTGCACCGGGATGTGCGGGGCCGGGACGGCGCAGGTCTGGGCGAGCCCGTCGAGGGCGAGGACGGGGCCTTCCCGGGCGCCGTGGCCCGGCAGCTGACGCTGCCCGACCCCGAACCGGGGCTCTGGCGCCTCCAGCTGAGCGCCGAGAACGAGGATGCCTACTTCCTCACCGCCCTCTTCCCGGGGGACCGGCACACGCCGATGCCCCTCGGCCAGGCGCGGGCCCTGGCTCGGGGCCGCCTCCTGCCGCTGGTGGCGGGCGCCTCCGCGCCGGCCGTGGCGGTGCACACGGTCCGGATCGCTCCGCCCGTGGCGCCCATGCGCGCCGGGGCGCCCGGCCCCGAGCCCGTGGTGCTCAACCGCACCCTGGCGCTCACCTGGCCCGATGGCCGGGAGCGCGATGTGATCTTCAGCGAGGCGGAGTGAGCGCACCCAGGCCGTGGGCCTGGTAGAGCTCGGGGTAGCTGCGGGGCTCGGCCTGCTCAGGGCCGAGCCCCAGCGCAGCCAGGGCGGCGTGGATCGCCGGGGGCGCGCCTTCCAGCTCCAGGTAGCAGCCGAAGGGCGTCTCGTCGAGACAGGCCTCCAGCCCCTCCCGCCGCCAGACCGCCCGCACCTTCTCGAGCCGCAGCACGGGCGCGAACCCCAGGGCGCGGAGGATGCCTTCCAGGGCCTCGGCATCGGCGACGGCTGT
>JAKAMQ010000074.1 GCA_021812805.1 Acidobacteriota bacterium | reverse complement strand
CGCCAGCTTGATCGATTCCGCCATGGATGCCCTCCCCGTCCGGTTCTCACCCTACCCCGGTGGAACCCCCTCTTGCCTTTTGACCTGCACCTGCTACATTGGTTTCTCCACTCGTTGGGGAGTGGTCTAATGGTAGGACAACAGATTCTGGTTCTGTCAGGTGAGGGTTCGAATCCTTCCTCCCCAACCATCAAAAACGCAGTTCATGGTCCCATCGTCTAGCGGTTAGGACAGCGCCCTCTCACGGCGTAAACCGGGGTTCGATTCCCCGTGGGACTACCAGACAAGGCCCGGCATATGCCGGGCCTTTCCTTTGGTTTCGTGGAAAATCGAAGCCTCGGATGGGGCGAGCCGAGCCAGGTCCGGCTTGTTTACGCCGTGAGAGAGCGCTGCCCGCTCTCGAACCTATGATGGAAGGTGTTCGTTTTCGCCAGGGAGGGCCGATGTCCCTTCCGCCAGGCAGCCATCTCGGTCCGTACGAGGTGCTCCACCCCATTGGCGCGGGCGGGATGGGGGAAATCTACCTGGGGCGGGATCCGAGACTTGGGAGGACGGTGGCGATCAAGGTGCTGCCGCCGGCCTTCGCCACCGATCCGGAACGCCTCCTGCGGTTCGAGGGCGAGGCACGCCTGGCGGGTGGCCTCAACCACCCGAACATCCTCACGGTCCACGATGTGGGCTCGTGCGACGGCTCGCCGTACCTGGTCATGGAGTTCCTGGAGGGAGAGACCCTCCGGGCCCGCCTGAAGCGCGGGGCCCTGCCCGTAGCCACCGCCCTGGACCTGGCGATCCAGTTCGCCCGCGGCTTGGCAGCCGCTCATGCCAGGGGTCTGGTCCACCGGGATCTCAAGCCCGCGAACCTGTTCATCACCCGGGATGATCGCCTGAAGATCCTGGATTTCGGCCTCGCCAAGCAGCTCCCGCCTCCCGTGTCGGAGCCCGAGAGCCAGGCTCCGACACGGGAGGCCAGCGGCCTCACCCAAGAGGGACTGGCCCTCGGCACCGTGGGCTACATGAGTCCGGAGCAGGTGACGGGCCTCCCGGCGGATGCCCGCAGCGATCTCTTCGCCTTCGGGCTGGTGCTCTACGAGATGCTCAGCGGCCGCCAGGCGTTCGAGCGGGCCAGCGCCATCGAAACGCTGAGCGCAACCCTGAAAGAGAACCCACCGGAGCTGGTCTCGCCGCTCGGTCCCGTCCCCGGTTCTCTTCAGCGCCTCGTGTCCCGCTGCATGGAGAAGGATCCCCGCCAGCGCTACCCGACCACCCAGGCGCTGGTCCATGACCTCGAGGCGCTTCTCGACCGGCCCATCCTGTCCGCCGAACGGGGCTGGGGCGGACGCCTGCAGGGGCACTTGGGGGCCCATCCCTGGGCCCTGGCCCTCGCGGCCCTGGTGCTGGTGGCGACAGGGGGCGGGACACTCCTCACCCGTACCCTCCCGCGCCCTTCTGCCGTTCCCGTTTCGGACGTCTCCGGCCTGGTGGCTCTCCCTACCCGGGTGCTCGGCACCGAACCGGCCGCCTTCCTCGCAGATGCCGTCCCAGATACCCTCTCCACCCTGCTCACAGGTGTGGCGGGGCTGGACATGAAGGTGCCTCCCAGCAGCATCCAGGTGGAGAAGGTGAAGGGGGATCTGGGAAAGATCGCTGAGGCATACCAGGTGAAGCACTTGCTGCTGACCACGGTGACCACCCAGGGAGAAGCCTTGATCCTCAACGTGAAACTGGTCGAGATCCCCTCCCAGAGGGTGCGCTGGGCCGCCCAGTACGAGGGGCAGCGCGCCACTTTTAACACGCTCCTCCGAGAGGCGGCGGATGGGGTGGCGCGGGTGGTGGATCCGGACACGCGGGGCCTCCCGACCCAGGGCAGGACAGTCCCTCCCGCCGGCCCGCAGCTGGCCCTGAAGGAAGGCCTGCACTACACGGCTCGATACGCTGCCTACAACCAGATGGCCGACTTCGAGCGGGCCCGGGAAGCCTATGGACGGGCTCTCCAGGCGGATCCTGACTCCGCCCAGGCGCTCGGGGAACTCGCCTACCTGTGGGTGTTCCGGAGCTGGCAGGGCGCGGGGGATCTTCCTGAATGCATTGTTCAGGTGGAGCGCCATGCCCAGCGGGCCCTGGCCCTGGATCCCCGCACAGGCATCGCCTGGGCAGCCCTGGCCCAGGCGGAAGCGGGCCGGCGGCCCTCCTCCCTGGAACGCCGTCTCGAATACGCCATCCGGGCAGCGAACCCCAAGGCGATCCAACCCGATTTCGGCGCGGCCATCGCAGGCACCTCCGGCGGCCCCATCCTCATGACTGCCGCAGGCCGCCTCGCTTTCGAGCGGAAACCACTCGAACCCCTGTGGGGAGGGATGGGCGCTTATGGCTTGACCTGGCAGGGAAGGCCGAAGGAGGCGCTCCAACTTCTGGAGCGGGTTCTGGCGGTGGAGCCCGGGTTCCGGTTCGGGCTGGCAGCGAAGGCCGAGGCCCTGGTGGGACTGGGGCGGCTGGCGGAGGCGGAGGAACTCCTGAAGCGGTGCGAGCCCCTGGAGCAGGAGCTGACCGTGGATGCAGAGCTCTGGCGGCAGGTCCGCTTCGAACTGGCCGTCGCCCAGCGGGACAAGGCCACCGCCAACCGCCTCGCGGATCGCGCGGCGAGGCTCTGGCTCAAGCCTGGGGATGAGGGCCTCGATCTCAACGCGGCCTGCACCATGCCGCCTGGCCTCGTGCGGATGGGCCGGCAGGAGGAAGCGCTTCGGATGCTCGAATTCGCCATGCGCCACCTGCCCTGCGCGGAGGGCTACCTCTGGGTGCTCGACCACCCCGATCTCCGGCCCCTGCATGGGGATCCCCGGTACGAGCAGCTCCGGATCCAGGGGAAACGGGATCTGGCCCTCTCCCTGAAGGCTCTCCAGGCCGCCTGGGACCGCGGGGAGCTTCCGCCAAGCTTCCACTCCGCCTTGGCGGACCTGCGGACGCTCCGTGACCGGGCGCCATGACGGGTGTCCCACGGAGCCTCACCGGAAACCGGGGGGGACTCGGCCGCTTGGCCGGACCGGATCCTACGGGTCCAGGCCCTGCCCAGCGGGATCCAAGAGGCGCTGTCCGCCGCGGGCCAGGTCCCATCCCTCCGGCGTCAGGACGTAGGTCCGGTTGACCTCGCGCTTCAGGCAGCCCATCCGCTCAAGCCTGGGAAGGGCATCCCCGACAACCACGGGGTGAGACCGGCCGACGGGGTAGATCTGGAGCATCCCCTCCTCGGAGATCCCGAACCCGATCCGCCCCTCGGGCGTAACGGCAGCCAGATCGAGGATCTGCAGATCGCGGGCAGACAGGGTCATGAAAGCTCCAAGCCCCGATGATCGCCCCCCCTCCAAGGCGTTCAAGTTAATTGATGTTAAGGATTCGATGGGAATGATGTGCCCATGTGCTTCCGGCTGTGGTTCGATGATTCATGCGCTTCCGTATCGCCTGGCTCCTCCCCCTCGCCGCCGCGGCCGCCATCTTCTGGCTGAGCAGCCGGTCCACCTATCCGGCGGGCCTCGTGCTCGCGCCGCCTCTGGACAAGCTGGCGCACGCCACGGTATTCGGCCTTCTGGCCCTGGCACTGGACGGGGCCCTGCGCGCCCAGGCCCCAGGTCTGCCGATGTACAAGCGGCACCTGCTGGTGTTCCTTGCCGCCTCCCTCTACGGCGCCACGGATGAGTGGCACCAATGGTTCGTGCCCGGTCGCGACTGCGCGGTGGGGGACTGGGCCGCGGACACCCTGGGCGCCGCGCTGGCCCTCGCGGTGGCCTCCCTGCCCCTGGTGTTCACGCGGAGACTGAAAGCGGGTTCCTGGCGGCGGGGAACCCCGGCCCGGCCCCATCCAGAGCGCGATCTCATCCTGGTGGCCGATCCCCACTGGAGCACGGCGTTGACCGGCCTGGCGGCCGCGACCGCGGCGCATCCCGACGCCGACTGGCTGTTCCTCGGGGATGCCTTTGATCTCTGGGCGGGCCTTCCCGGAATGGAAACGGATGCCCAGCGGGCCTTTCTGGCCTGGGTGGATGCCCGCCGCGCCACCGGGCGCTGGGTGGGCCTGTGGATGGGCAACCGGGAATACTTCCTCGACCGCCACGCCGGGCGCTTCGACCTCATGGGCGAGGGCCTTGGCGGAGCCCTTCCCGGTGAAGGCCTGGCCTGGGAGCACGGCGACCTCATCAACGCGAGGGACCGACAGTACCGCTTCTGGAACCTGGTCTCCCGCTCCGGCCCCTTCTGGCTGCTCTTCCGGCTCCTGCCCGCGGCCCTGGCGCGGCGCATCGCAGCCGGCCTGGAGTGCCGGATGCGGACCACCAACGCCGCCTACAAGCTGGCCTTCCCCCGGGCCGCCTTCCGCGCCGCCGCCCAGGCCGCCGCTCCCGCCACCTTCCTCACGGGCCACTTCCACACCCATGAGGTGGAAGCCAATGGCATCGCCCTGCCCTGGGCCCACGAGGGCGCATTCATGGTGTGGCGGGGCGGACGGGTCGAGGTGCTCGAGTAGCACTGGACGCATGGCAGGAAAGCGCTGGACACAGAAGGCACAGAAGAAAGCCGGAAGCCACAGAAGGGGGCGGGGTGAGCGAAGGTCACGGCCCTCGCTCTCAACCAGAAGGCACCTCCCTTCCTTCCGTGTCTTCCGCGTTATTCCGTGTCCTCTGTGACCAGCCTTCTACAACCCCAGCAGGTCCGCCACCTCGCGGCGGAGTTCGGGGATGCCCGTGCCTTTCTCCGAACTCACCCAGCCGATGTCGGCCGTGTGCAGGCCCAGATCCGCGGCCACGTCCTTGCGCTGCTTGAGGGCCTTGCTGGGCTTCACCTGGTCGGCCTTGGTGGCCACGATGCGGTGAGGCAGCCCCTCGGCCCGGAGCCAGTCAATCATCGCGTGATCCAGCTTCGTGGGGCCCACTTCGGCATCCACCAGCACGAAGACCATGCGCAGCGTGGCGCGGCCCGTGAGGTAGCCCTCGACCATCTTCTGCCAGGTGGCGCGTTCGGCGGCGGGCCCCGTGGCGAAGCCGTAGCCAGGCAGGTCCACGATCCAGCGGTCCGGCCCCGTGAGGAACACGTTGATGAGCCGGGTGCGCCCCGGCGTCTTGGACACCCGCGCCAGCTGCTTCTGGTTGGCCAGCGCGTTCAGCAGCGAGGACTTCCCCACGTTGCTGCGCCCCACGAAGGCCACCTCCGCGTGGCACACGCCGAGGGTTTTCGCGTTCGAGGCGGAGGTGACGAAACGGGCATCGGTGAGGGGCTGGGCCATGGGGTCAGTCTACAGGCTCCTGGCTCGCCGGCGCATCGAGACCTGGAGGGGGTCTCAATCACATATAAAACATGAATCCATAGATATTTAAGTCCAATGAAAACCCCTCAACCGAGGCTTCCCCAGGGTCATCTCACCCAGGTGTGCGGGCGGATCCCGCGCCCCAACCCGGAGGCATCCATGAAGACCTCGATCGAGCTTGCCGCAGCCCCTGGAGCGGCACTCTTTATTCACAACCCGAAACGGGTCCTGGCCGCAGGACTGCTCCTGGCCCTTCCCCTGGCCGCCCAGGGTCCGGCCTCCAGAGGTCCGGGCAACGGTACCGGCGGCGGATCCTGCCTGGTCGCCACCACCGCCCCGCTCTCGGCCGAGGAGGCGGCGACCCTCTCGTTCATGCGGGAGGAGGAACGCCTCGCCCACGACATGTACGACTTCCTCGGGCAGACCTGGAACTTCACCATCTTCCTCAACATCGAGGAGGCCGAGACGCGGCATTTCGACGCCCTGGGGACGCTCCTGGTCCGCTTCGGCCTGCCGGATCCCTCAGCGGGCCTTCCCCAGGGGATCTACGCCTATCCAGAGCTGACGGAATTCTATGCCTCCCTGAAGGCGAGCGGGGTCCTGTCGGCGGTGGAGGCCCTGAAGGTGGGCGTCGCCATCGAGAACCACGACATCGAGGACCTGGAGAAGGCCCTGGCCGGCACCAGCAATCCTGCCCTCAAGCGGGTCTACACCAACCTCCTGGAGGGGTCCTACAACCACCTGGAGGCCTTCCAGTCCTGTCTGGAGGTCTGCCCGGCCAATTGATCCCCGGCCTTCCTCTGCCCTGGGCCCACCGGAACATCCACCGGTGGGCTTTTTTACAAACAAAACTATTTCAATTGGATAGGAAATTCAAAGGCCCCATTTTGACGCCATGGGGGCTGCACTCAAAATGTCGGGATGGTCTTCAGGGCAGTTGTCGCCCCTGGCCGGGGCAGTCAAAGATCGCAGCAACCACCTTGCGCTGGACATATCTCCAGCCGGGCAGCAGCGCCTACTGCCGCAGGCCTTGAAGCAGCGCCTATGCCGGGTGGAAGCACCCCAATGCCAGGCAGCGGAAAGGCGCTCCTCCCCTACACCGTCACCAAACTCGTGGGCGCGGGCTGGTCGAAGGCGATGCGGCCGTGGTCGAGGCCGATGACGCGCTTTTTCATGCGCTGGATGAGGCTGCGGTCGTGGGTGGCCACCAGCACCGTGGTGCCCTGGCCGTTGATGCGCTCGAAGAGGGCCATGATCTCCTGGGCCAGGTCGGGATCCAGGTTGCCCGTGGGTTCATCCGCCAGCAGCACCAGGGGGTCGTTCACCAGGGCCCGGGCGATGGCCACGCGCTGCTGTTCGCCGCCGGAGAGCTGCAGGGGGAAGCTGCTGAGCTTGTGCTGGAGGCCCACCATCTTCAGGGCCCGGAACGTGCGCTGCTTCTGTTCGGCGGCACTCACGCCCAGCACCTTGAGGACGAAGGAGACGTTCTCGAAGACCGTGCGGCTGCGGATGAGCTTGAAGTCCTGGAACACCACACCCAGCTTGCGGCGCAGGTAGGGGATCTCGGATTCGGGCATGGAAGCCAGCCGGTGGCCCGCCACCTGGATCTCCCCGCTGCTGGGCACCTGCTCCCGGAAGAGCAGCTTCAGCAGCGTGGACTTGCCCGCGCCACTGGGCCCCGTGAGGAAGACGAACTCGCCGGACTCGATGGCGAAACTCACATCCGCCAGGGCGGTGTGGATGCGATCGTACTGCTTGCCGACATGGGTGAGGGTGATCATCGCCAGTTCAGTCTAGCGGGGTGGCCTTGGGCCGGACGAGGGGGATGTCGTGGACCCCTCACTGGGCCTTGTACTTCCCCTCGGCGATGAAGTAGTGGAAGGCCTCCTTGAATTTGGGCCGGTTGGTGGGCGTCTCCAGCCAGGCCCGGTGCACCTGGCTCTCTGCCTGGATAGACGGATACCAAGTGGCCTGAAGATCCCGATCTTCTTGGCAGTGGTCGAAGATGGATTCCAAGAAATTCCAGAGAATGTATGCGTAGGTGTCGTACTCCGCCTTCTGGATGTCAGTCAGGAGTTGCCCCGGTGTCTTAAGGTAGGGCCGCTCCATGGTCATCTGGAGGATGGTCATGTACATGCCGTCCAGATTAGTGTAGTGGCTCTCCTTGAGGGATTTCCGGAAGCCCGAGATGGTGTAGATCAGGGCGATGACGCCCAGAATGGCCGCGATACCGGTGGCGATGGCACCAAACGCCGTCCAGAAAGTCGCGTAGTCGGGGCGGGCAAGCAATCTCCACATGGGTTCTCCAGAAGGGTCAGGCCAGGGCCACGGGATCCCCAAGATCCCGCAGCATTTCCTGGATGCGACCGTCACCGGGTGCGCAGCCGTAGGCGTCTCTGTAAATGGTCTTCAGCCATCGTTCCACTATGGCGAGCGGCACGGCAACCGAGGGTGGGCCGGGCTGGTGGACAAAGAGGTCCATGGCCGGTGGGGCGTCCGCTCCCGGCAAGGGGAGGAGATAGGCGAGCCGATCCACTTGTCGGCAGCCCTCCCTACGGTAGAACCGCTGCCGGCGCGAACGCTGGACCGAGCCCTCCCCTGGATCCCGGAGCGAGTCCACCTCGACGAGGCACCAACGGTCCGCCGCCCCTGCACGCGCCGCCGCCAAGCTCTCCCGGAAGAGCAGTCCGCCTAACCCTTGGTCCCTGTGCGCAGACTCTACAGCCATGTACTCCAGGAGGAAGAAATTCTCCCCGAGCGGGCAAAGGAGCAGGCTGAATCCCAATATCCGGCCCTGTGATTCCATCACGAGCACCAGGTAATCCTCGCGACCCACCATGCCGGCGAGGGCTTCCGGCGCTTTGCGCTCCCGGGCGGGGATCGCCTCGGCGTAGATCTCCAGAAGGGGGCCGAAGGCTACGTCTCCGGGGGAGACCATTCGGCGGCAGGTGGAACCCGAGGACATCATGGTGGCGGATGGCCGGTAGGACCGGTTCTAGATCCGTTCCACCAGCATGGCCACGCCCTGGCCGCCGCCGACGCAGAGGGCCGCCAGGCCCAGTTTCTTGTTCTGGTCCTGGAGCAGGTGGAGGAGGGTCACGAGGATGCGGGTGCCGCTGGCGCCGATGGGGTGGCCGATGGCGATGGCGCCGCCGCGCAGGTTCACCTTGGCGGGATCCAGTCCGGGGAGCTCGGCCAGCACGCCCAGGCTCTGGGCGGCGAAGGCCTCGTTCAGCTCGAAGAGGTCAATGTCCGCGAGCTTCACGCCGGTCTTCTTCAGCAGCTTCTGGATGGCCGGCACGGGGCCCAGGCCCATGAGCGCGGGATCCACGCCCGCCTGGGCGAAGCCGAGGATGCGGGCGATGGGCTTGTGCGCCTTGGCCCCGTTCTCGGAGGCCAGCACCAGGGCCGCAGCGCCATCGTTGATGCCGCTGGCGTTGCCGGCGGTCACGGTGCCGTCCTTCTTGAAGGCGGGCTTGAGCTTGGCCAGCCCCTCGGCGCTGGCGTCGAGCTTGATGTACTCGTCGCGGTTGAAGGCCACGTCGCCCTTCTTGCCGGCGAGCGTCACGGTGAACACCTCGCGATCGAAGGCGCCCGCGGCCTGGGCGGCGGCGGCCCGCTGCTGGCTCTGGAGGGCGAACGCGTCCTGGGCTTCCCGGGTGATGCCGTGCTTCGCGGCCACGTTCTCGGCGGTGATGCCCATGTGGGTGTCCCCGTGGCCGCACCAGAGGCCGTCCTGGATCATGCAGTCGAGGAGCTGGGTGTTCCCCATGCGGGCGCCCCAGCGGGCGCTGGGCAGCAGGTAGGGCGCGTTGGACATGCTTTCGGTCCCGCCAGCGAGCACCAGGTCCGCATCCCCCATCTCGATGGACTGGGCGCCCAGCGCGATGGCCTTCAGGCCGGAGCCGCAGACCTGGTTGGCCGTATGGCCAGGCACGGCATGGGGCAGACCCGCCTTGAGGGCGGCGAGGCGGGCCACATTCTGGCCGCTGCCGGCCTGGAGGACGTTGCCCAGGACCACATCGCCGATCTGGTCCGGGGCCACGCCGGCCCGGTTCATGGCCTCGGTCAGCGCCAGGGATCCCAGCTGCACGGCGTTGAGGGGCTTCAGGCCACCTCCGAAGGAGCCCACGGCGGTACGGGTGGCGGAAAGGATCAGCACGGGCATGGCAGACTCCAGAAACCTCCCCAGGGTATAACTAAACGCCTTCCCGCCTTCATCGTGTACTGGGCATCCCAGGCCTGTCCTGGATCTTTCTTCCCACTGGAGTGGCCATGAACGTCCGCCGTTGCCTGTTCCCCTTGGTCCTGGCCGGCAGTGTCCTCTGGGCCCAGGCGCCGCCCCCTCCGCCGCCCCCGCCCGCGCCCTCCTTTGGCGTGGACATCCCCACGGGCGGGCGCACGGAGACCCGGACCGAACCCCTGGCCTTCGGCTCCAAGCTCTGGGTGAAGAACCGCAACGGCGCCATCCACGTCACGGGCTGGGACCAGCCGCAGGTGCAGCTCACGGCGGTGATCCGGGACAGCAGCCGCCGCCGGGTGCAGATCGTGGTCCAGCACAAGGGGCCGGACCTGGACATCGAGGCCGTCTTCCAGCAGCCTTCCTGGAGCTTCGGTTTCTACATCAGCCCGCGCTGCGAGATGACCCTGCAGGTGCCGCGGAAGATCCTCGCCTACTTCCGGACGACCAACGGCAGCGTCTCCGCGGAGAACCTCGACGGCTACGCCCGTTGCGAGACCACCAACGGCAGCATCCTGGTGCGCAACGTGAAGGGCGAGGTGCAGGCCGACACCACCAACGGCAGCATTGACGCCTCCCAGCTCTTCGCCCGCATCCACGGCGGCACCACCAACGGCCGCATCACCCTGGATGGCATCGCCGGAGGCATCCGCATGGAAACCACCAACGGCACCATCCGGGCCAGCAACCTGGACGGCTGGGGGGAAGGCATCCGCCTCGAGACCACCAATGGCAGCATTGACGTCACCCTGGGGAAGGCCACGGGCGAGATCCTGGCCGAGAATTCCAACGGCTCCCTGGACATCAATGTGCCGGGCGCCCAATCCATCGAGGTCTCCAAGCACAGCGCCCACCTGAAGGTGCCCGGGCGCGACCAGCAGATCCACCTGGAGACCACCAACGGCAGCATCCACGTGCACTGAAACGGCTACCCTGAAGGGGCCATGCGCTCCTTCGCCGCTTTCCTCGCCATCCCGCTCCTGACCCTCCTGCCGCTCCGGGCTCAGCTGCCCAGCGCCAGCGAGGTGCAGGAGCGCCGGCTGCCCAACGGCATCCGCCTCCTGCTGGTGGAACGCCCGGGGCTGCCCGCTTTCCATGCCACCCTGGCCTTCCGCGGCGGGTGGGCCGAGGAGCCCGCCTCCCTGCCGGGCGCCACGGAGCTGCTGGCCCACGCCCTCTACGGCGCCGCCTGGCCTGAGGACGTGGGGGAACCGTCCTCCGGAACCCAGGCCCTGGAGGCCCTGCTGAAGCAGGAGGACGGCTTGGCCGAATCCCTGCGTCTGGCGCGCCTCGTGCCCAATGGAGGCGGGGCGGCGCAAGCCACCGAGCTCGAGGCGAGTCTCCAGACCCTCCAGGCCCGCGTGGCAGCCCTCCGGGACACGGCGCCCCTGGCGGATCTCTATGCACGGCTGGGGGGGCACCAGTCCGCCTCGGCCACGGCCGATGCGCTCCTGGTGAACACGGAGCTGCCCGTGACGGGCTTCGATCTCTGGTGCCACGCGGAGACCACCCGCCTGGAACGGCTGGAGATGAGCCGGTTCTTCGAGGCCCGCACCGCCCTTCTCGACCGCCTGCGGGCCCGCCAGGATCCAGGGCCCGCCCTGCTTCGGGGCGCGGCCTTCCCGGGCCATCCCTATGGCCGCAACCTCGCCGACCATCGCGCCGGCATCGAAGCCCTTCGCTGGTCGGATCTGCGCGACTACGCCTCGCGTGCCTGCAGCCCCGAGCGCCTCACCCTCATCCTGGTGGGCGGCGTCAGCCTGGATACAGCGCTCCCCCTGCTCTCCCGAACGCTGGGCGCCCTGCCCACGCCGGCGCTCCGCGAGGAGCCCATCTTCCCGGATCTGCCCAAGGATCTGGGCGACCGGCAGATCCAGGCCACCCTCGGCGCCGCGCCCCGCCTGCTCGTGGGCTGGCGGATCCCCCCCCGGAACCAGCCGGACCACCTGGCCCTGGCGATGGCGGCCCACCTGCTGGGCGGCGAACGGACCGGACGCCTGACCCTCCAGCTGGTGGACCGGAAGCATCTGGCCCAGCGGGTGGCAGTCCACCTGGACCAGCCGGGCGGGCGCCACGGGGGGCTGCTCACCGTCGAGATGCAGCCGGCCGAAGGGCACAGCCTGCCGGAACTGGAGGCGGCCCTTCATTCGGAGATCCTCCGTTTCCAGCAGGAGGCCATCGCGCCGGATGCCTGGCAGCGCGCCCTGGCGGAACTGGACCTGGATCACCTCCAGGCCGAGGATGCCCCGGGCCGGCTGGCCCGGGCCCTGGGCCTCGCCTGGACCGAAACCGGCGACTGGCACGCCTTCTACACCGAGCCCCAGCGCCTGGAGCAACTGACCCCCGAGGCGGTGCAAGCCGCGGTTCAGACCTGGCTGACGCCCTCCCACCGGACCACGGCCCTGATCGAGCCCGCCCTCCAGGAGCAGGATCCCCTCGATGCGGAAACGATCCGCACCCTCCAGGCCCTGGCGGCCCGCCGGATCGAGGATCCGGGGCAGCGCGAACGTCTGGTGGCGGAGGGGCTCCGGCAGCTGCGCATGCTCCCCCCGGAGGAACGCCGGCGCACCCTCAAGCTGCTGCTCGCCCAGCTTCCGCCGGAGCGGCCGTGAGGATCGCCCTGGCCGCGCTCCTGGCGCTGGCGCCCCCCCTGCTCCAGGCCCAGGCCCCTGCCCGCCGCTTCACCCTGCCGGATGGGCTTCGGGTGGCCCTGCGGGAGGATCCGGCCCGGGCCCTGTTCCGCCTTCGGCTGCGGGTGGAACTCCGCCCGGGCGACATCCCTCCCGGCCAGGAGGGGCTGCTCCAGCTGACCCTCCGGATGATGGACCATGGCCAGGCCGGGCACCTGGGCCCCACAGCTTTTGATCGCCTGCTGGACGAGGGGGGCATCCAGCTCACCCGGCGCCTGTCGGCCCGGGCCATCACCTGGGGGCTGGTCTGCCGGAACCGCGACCAGGACCGCGCCCTGGGCCTCCTCGCGGACCGGATCCTCCGGCCGGTGCTCGATCCCGAGACCCTGGAAACGGAGCGCCTGGCCTGCTGGCAAGCCGAAACCCAGGCCCTGGCCACCCCCCGCGGCGCCCTCGATCGCGCCCTGCTGCCCGGGGCGCCCCCCGCGCCCACGGAACGGGGCCTGGGCCGCCTGTCCTTCGCAAACCTGGAGACCTTCCTGGGCCGGGTTCTGCGCCCGGACCGGGCGGTCCTGGCCCTGGAAGGCGATCTGGGCCTGGAGCAGGCCAAGGCCCTCGTCCTCCTCAGCTTCGGCACCTGGACCGCGTCTCCGGCGAGTTCGGAGGCCCCCCCCGCCTCCGCATCGCCCGGGCCTGGCTCCCCTCCGGCCACGCTCCACCTCCCAGGCGCGGACCCCCGCGCGGAGGGTGCGGCGCCGCCGCCTGCGGGCCTCTCCCCGGCCCTCCGCGACCTGGCGCGTCTCTGGCTGGCCGGGAACCCCCCGCTGGCTTCCTATGGGCTGCCGCCCGCGCCGGATGGGAGTCTGCGCTTCCGCGCCGACGCGCCCCTCGGCACGCCGGCGCCCGCGGCCCTGGCCACCCTCCAGGCGCAGATCTCGCAGGTGCTGGCGGCGGGGATCGCCCCCGCCGACCTGGCTCAGGCCAAGGCCGCCTGGGCTGGAACACGGCAGATCCGCGTCCTACACCCCGAAGCCCAGGAGGTCGCGGACATCCGCATCGA
>JAKAMQ010000073.1 GCA_021812805.1 Acidobacteriota bacterium | reverse complement strand
GCTCCAGGCGCTCACCCTCGTGCTGGATGGTGGATTCGTCGTAGCGCTGCTGGAGTTCCGCGGCCCGCTGGGCCTGGACCAGGAGGTTCGCCTCCAGGCGCAGGGCCTCTTCGCTCCGGGCTTCCAGGGCCCGCTGGCACTCGGCCAAGGAGGCCTGGAGCCCCAGATTCGTCTCCTCTTCCACGCGAATGCGGTCATTCAGGGCGGCCAGATCCCGGCCCTGGCCCCGCAGGGTGGCTTCCAGACCCGCCAGTTCCATCTGGAGGTTGTGGGCATGCTCCTTGTGGCCGGCCGCATCCAGCAGGGCCGCCTGGTGGATGCCCTCCAGCTCGTGGTGGCGCGTCGCCAAGCCTTCCAGACTCTCGTTGAGCTGGGCCTGGGCCTCCTCCATCTGGGCATGGGCTTCCTGGAATTCGGCCAGCTTCTGCTCCCGGCCCTGGAGGGCGATTTCCAGTTCCTCGGCCCGGCCCCGGAAGGCATCCAGCTCGAGGGCCTGGAGCTGGAGACGGTCCCGCTCCTTGAGCAGCTCGATGGTGCGCTGGGTCTTCTCGCTGAGTTGGAGGTTGAGGGCCTCCACCTGGTGCAGCAGATCGGTACGTTCGGTCAGTGTCTCCTTGAGCTGGTTCTTGAGGGCCTCGCTGTCGCGGGAGCCCATGTCCTCCAGGCGCTGGAGGGCGGCTTCCGCCTCCGTGAGCTTCTCCCGCAGTGCCTCGGCATCGCGGTTGCGCTTCTCCAACTCGTCCAGGTTCAAGGTCACGGAACTCAGCTGGCGCTGCAGCTGCTGAAGATCGGCGGAGGCCGCCGCGAGCTTCTGGTCCCGGGCCCGCAGTTCCTCATGGAGGGCCGCCACCTGGTCCTCCAGGAGACGCATTCGGCTGGTGTCCGCCGCGGCAGTGGCGCGGAGATCCAGTTTCTGCGTCACCGCGGCCTCGGGTGGAGGGAGGGGGGGCAGCAGATCCACCGCCCGGCGTAGGGGCGGCGCCGGGGGCTCCTCGATGGAGGCCCGCAGGCCCTCCAGCCAGTCATCGCCCAGCTCCGTGTCCACCAGCTCGCCCAGGGGATTATCCGGATCCAGCGCCTTCACCGGCACCAGGGGCGTCAGCAGGGAGACCAGGGCACTGGGCGCGATGGGTTTGTGGAGGTAGAGATCGGCCCGGCCTTTGAGGCTCTGGTGGCGCCGGTATTCCTCCTCGGTCGCCTTGGCGCTGATGAGCGCCACCTTCAGGTCCGCCAGGAGCGGACTCTTGCGGATGGCCGAGCAGAGGGCATAGCCCTTGTTGTCGGCCACCTCCACACAGATCAGGGCCGCCGCGTAGGCGCCCTGCTCCAGGCGCGGCAGCACCCCCTCGGGGGACGGGCACACATCCAGATCGAAGGCGGCCTCCAGGCTGACCTGGTGCTCCTTCAGGAAGCTCCGGTCGCTGTCCACGAGGAGGAGTCGCTGACCCATGGCTGCATCCTTCGGCGGGGTGAGTCTTTCAGTCTACCCCACCTGAACGGGGGCGTCCGCCCGGCCACTGCGGGGGATAAGCGGGCGGGTCACCCTTCCCCTCATGCAGCCACGGGGTGCCCGGGCCACGCCCAGGCACCCCGTGGGGGTTGCACGAGGAGGGACATCGCGAGCCGCAGGCGAGCAAGCAATCCCCCCTCGTTGATGCCAGACGGGGTGTCACGGCTCGGCCGGGACACCCCGTGGGGGTGCACGAGGGGGGACATCGCGAGCCGCAGGCGAGCAGGCGGTCCCCCCTCGTTGATATCAGCGTGCCGGGATGGCCAACGTCAGCCGGACGCTTCCCTGGGGAGCCTCCACGTAGAGCAGCAGCGGCTTCCCGCCCGCCTTCCGGGCGACGGCAGCCAGATCGGCCACGCTGTGGATCGCCTGCCCATTGGCCTCGGTGATGATCAGTCCCGACTGGAGGTTCCGGTCCGCCGCTGGCGACCGGGGATCCACCGAGATCACCACCACACCCTTCCGGTTTTCCGCCACGCCGTACTGATGGCGATTGGCGGGATCCAGGGCGCCGACGCTGAACCCGTAGGCCTTGTTGAGATCGAAGGACGAAGCGCCGTTCTCATGGCCGGCTCCCCCTTCGGACTCGCGGCCGGAATCCCCGTTCTGGGCCTGTTCAATGGCCTTGCGGTCCCCCAGCACGACCGAGAAGGTCATGGGCTTGCCGTTGCGGATGATGCCCAGTTTCACGGTATCCCCCGCCCGGCGGCCGGCGATGGCGGACACGAGATCATCGGGGCTGTTCACCGCCTTGCCATCCACGGTGGTGATGACATCCTGGTGCTGGATGCCCGCCTTGTCGGCCGCCTGCCCCGGCTCGACGGACCCGACGAGCACGCCCTGCTTCACACCCAGCGCCTGCTGGAAAACCGAGTCCAATTCCTGGGGCAGCACGCCCAGGTAGCCCCGGCTCACGGGCTTGCCCGCGCGGAGATCCGGGAGGATGCGGTTGACGGAGCTGATGGGCACCGCAAAGCCGATGTTCTGGCCCGCGGGATTGATGGCCGTATTGATGCCCACCACCTCTCCACGCAGGTTCAGGAGCGGCCCTCCGGAATTCCCCCGGTTGATGGCAGCGTCCGTCTGCAGGAAGGAGCTGATGCCCGTGTCCAGGCGGCGGCCCTTGGCGCTGATGATGCCCTGGGTGACGGTGTGCTCCAGGCCCAGCGGATTGCCGATGGCCACCACCCACTCCCCGATCTTCACGGAATCGGAGTCTCCCAGTTTGGCGAAGGGCAGATGATCCGCCTTGATCTTCACCAGGGCGATATCCAGATCCTTGTCCTTGCCCAGCACGGTGCCCGTGAAGGTGCGACCATCCGCCGTCTTCACCTCAAGGTTGTTGCTGGTGTCGCCGGCGTTGGCGACCACGTGGTAGTTCGTGAGGATCTCCCCGTCAGGGGAGATGATGACCCCCGATCCCCCGGAGATCTCCCGCTGCTCGGCGCCGCCTCGCGGAACCTGCGGATGGGTGGGCCCGCCGGGGCCGAAGAAGAAATCGAAAAAGCCGTTCCCGCCCCCGAAGGGATCCATGCCCTGGCGCGGGCGGACATAACTGGTGTTCGTGATGGCCACCACGGTCGGATTGAGCTTTTCCGCCACTTCCGCGATGGGCGGCATGCGGTCGAGCCCCTTCGCATCCACGGTCACAGGTTTCTCATCCTGGGCCCGGACCTGCCAACCGTAGCTCAGTCCCATGCCCGTTGCCATGCAGGCAGCCGCAAAGGCCGATAGGCCCAAGATGTGTCGGACGTGGCGTTTCATGGACAACCCCTCAGCGATCCCGGAGCACCGGGCACCCTATTGCATGGTCGAAGCCCCCCGAAGGTTCCCGCTGGCCAATCCAGGCCGGCCAGGATAGCCTGGATGGTCCGACGGCGGCTGTAGCTCAGTTGGTTAGAGTACTGGATTGTGATTCCAGGTGTCGTGGGTTCGAGTCCCATCAGCCGCCCCAGATCTTCAAGGGCTCCCCTGCGGGAGCCCTTGCCACGTCACCCCATGGTCGGGAGGACTCGAATCCACGCGTGGGACCGCGGAGACCCTCCGGGGGAGGGTCGGGAGCGGGACCGGCGGACGGCCCCGCCGGACGCGGTTCGAGTCCCATCAGCCGCCCCCCAGACGTTCAAGGGCTCCCAACACTACCCGAGCCCTTCCATGGCGAATAGACCTGCGTCCTTCATCCTTTGGCTAGAGGAATGCTGCCCAGACCCTGAGGCCCCGAGTCGCTTCGCCCGGGGGAAGTTCGACTCGGATTCCGCGCGCCTTCTGGGCTGATCAGGGACGGTTTTCGGGTTTGAGGAACCGGTAGTGGCTCACCAGCCAGTCCTGGCCGTGCCAGCCCCACAGTTCTGCGCAGGCCATGACGAACACGCGCCAGCGGTGGAACCGGACGGCAGCCTGGTCCGGGCCGTAGGTCCGGCGGAACAGGTCCAGGACCTCGGCTCGGTGGCCATCGAGCTTCTGGAGCCAGGCTTCGGCGGTGCGCTGGTAATGGGTGCCGTCCACGCGCCAATGCTCCTCCAGGTGCAGGTGCTCCTGGTGGCGCAACAGCAATGCGTCGGCGGGCATGATGCCGCCGGAAAAGAACTCGCGGCTCATCCAGTCGCCGGCGTCCTTGGGCTCGAAGAGGTAGCTCAGCTCCCGGTGGGTGAAGATGTGGACGAAGAGCCGCCCATCCGGGGCCAGCCACGCCGAGATGCGGCGCATCAGCTCGCGGTGGTTGCGCATGTGCTCGAACATCTCCACGCTCACCACCCGATCGAAGGTCCCCTCGGGGGCGAAGGTGTTCATGTCCGCGGTGATGACCTCCACGTGGGCCAGGCCCCGGGCCTTCGCCTGCTGGCGGATGTGCGCGCCCTGATCCCGGGAGTTGGAGACGGCCACGATGCGGGCTGCTGGGTAGCGCTCGGCCATCCAGAGGGTGAGGCTGCCCCAGCCGCAGCCCAGCTCCAGGATGCGTTGTCCGTCGGCCAGGTCCGCGCGTTCGCAGGTACGGGCGAGCATGGCGGCTTCTGCCTGGGCCAGGGTGGTGGTGCCCGGCTCCCACAGGCAGGCGCTGTACTTCAGGTGGGGCCCGAGCATCCAGCCGAACAGGGCCGGAGGGACTTCGTAGTGCTGCGCATTGGCCGCCTCCACCTGCTCGGCGACGGGACCGTGGTCCAGCCGGCGCCACAGCTGCCGCTGACGCTCCCAGGTGGCCTCCGGTCCGCCGCGCCGCTCGTCCACCAGCCGCTGGCGGAGCAGGCGGCGGATGCCCGCCCGGATCACGACATCCGGCAGCAGGCCGGCATCCACCAGGCAGTCGATCCAGGAGGGGGAGGGGGCGTCCAGCGACAGGGTCTGTACGGTCATGGGCGGACCTTTCGGGTCGGGGGCCAGGGGAAGAAGGCGGGGACGGCGCCCTGGTAGTCGCGGTAGGCCTCGCCCCGGCTGCGCAGGGACTGGGCTTCCGTGGGAGGGATGCCGGTGACGCGGGTCAGCAGGAGGTAGATCAAGGCGGGGGCCAGCCAGGCCGCGAGGGCTGCAGGGCGGCCCTGGGCCGCCAGGGCGAACCCCATCCAGGTGAGCCACTCGAAGAAGTAGTTCGGGTGCCGGCTCCAGGCCCAGAGGCCGTGTCTGCAGACCGTGCCCGGGGGTCCCGAGGCCTTAAAGGCGCGCAGCTGGGCATCGGCGAGGGTCTCGCCCGCCACCCCTGCCAGGGCCAGGACCAGGCCCATCCAGGTCCAGGCGGGCACACCAGGGGCGGAATCGGAGGCGCCCAACAGGAAGGGGAGGCCCAGGACCAGGTTCAGGACGCCCTGAAAGAGGAAGAAGGCCAGGAACCGCCCGTGGGGCTGCGGACCCCAATCGGCGCGCAGGGCCTGGTAGCGCCCGTCCTCGGGCCCCCCGGCCACGCGGACGGCCAGGTGCGTGCCCAGGCGAAGGCCCCAGGCCGTGCCCGCGATGCCCAGGGCCAGCCGACGGGCGGGATCGCCGGCGCCCAGCGCTGCGAACTGCGCCGCCAGGGCGCCCAGGCTGAAGGCCCAGGCCACGTCGATCCAGTCGGCCCGGTCCGTGCGCAGGTAGACCACCCAGGCCAGGAAGGGCAGACCCAGCGCCACCGGCACCGCAGCCAGGAACAGCGCCCCTTCGCTCATGGCCGCGTCCCGTCGGGATCGGCCTTCTCCATCAGGAGCTGGACCACGCTCACGTGGCGCTCCCGGAAGGCCCCCTCGCAGCTGGCGAGATAGTAGTCCCAGAACCGCTGGAACCGTGCGTCGAAGCCCAGGGCCCCCGCCTCCTCGCGGCGGGCGTGGAACCGTTCGCGCCAGAGCTGCAGGGTGCGGGCATAGTGCAGGCCCATGTCCTCGAGCCCGGTGACCGCCAGGCCCGTGGCCCGGGCCAAGCTGCGGTGGATCTCCAGGAGGCTGGCCAGCTCCGATCCCGGGAACACATGCTGTTGGATGAAGTCCACGCCCCGGCGGTAGGTTTCGAAGTGGGGCTCGTTCATGGTGATGGTCTGCATGAGGAAGCGCCCGCCGGGCACCAGCAGCCGGTCCACGGTGCCGAAGTAGGCGTCGTAGTGGGCCAGCCCCACGGCCTCGAACATCTCGATGGACACGGCCTTGGTGAAGCGCCCCTGCAGGTCCCGGTAGTCCTCCAGCACCACGGTCACGCGGTCCGCCAGGCCCGCTTCCCTGATCCGGGCCTGGGCCTCGGCGAACTGCTCGCGGCTGATGGTGGTGGTGGTGACGCGGCAGCCGTGGTGTCGCGCGGCATGGATCGCGAACCCGCCCCAGCCGGTTCCGATCTCCAGCAGGTGGTCCCCGGGGCCCAGGTCCAGCTTGCGGCAGATCATCCGGTACTTGGCCTCCTGGGCGTCCTCCAGGGAGGTCGCCGGGTGGTCGAACCAGGCGCAGCTGTAGGCCAGGGTGGGATCCAGCCACAGGCGATAGAAGGCATTGCCCAGGTCGTAGTGCGCGGCGATGTTGGTCCGAGCCCCGGCCCGATCGTTGTCCCGGCGGCGGTGCCGCAGGCGTCCGAGGAGCCGGCCGGTCCAGGCGAGGGGCCCCCGGTCGAAGCAGGCCATGTTCCGGACCGCCACCCGCACCACGGCCACCGGGTCGGGACTGCTCCACCAGCCTTCCACGTAGGCCTCGCCCAGGCCTACCTCGCCACCCAGGAGGCCCTTGCGGAAGGTGCGCGGGTCGTGGACATGAACCACGCCCCGCAGGGGCGAGGCGGAGTCGCCGTAGGTGCGGACCCCCCCGGGCAGGTGCAGGTCTAGGCAGCCCTGGCGCAGGCCCGACAGGGCCCGCAGCATCAGGCCGCGGGCTGCTTCCTGGAGGATCCCGGGTCGGGCTCCAGCGGGGATGCCGGCGGCTTCGTGAACACGGGTATGCGTTTCAGCCATAGCTTGAGGGCCTCCCAGTGGATGGCAGTGATGACCTTGACGGTGTGCAGGGGGAAGGAGACGAGCGCCCGCCGGATCTCCCGGGGCGTCCAGGGGCGACGCTCCAGGTGGAGATCCGCGTCGAACAGGGGGGTCCCGGCCTGGCGCAGCACCATGCGCACGGACAGGGCCTCTCCGGGTTCCTGGAAGCGCCAGTCGTATTCCAGGTCCATGGGCATGAACGGCGAGACGTGCATGCGCTTGGGCACCCGAAAGGCGTGGCCCGGCCCGGACTCGGCGGGACGCATCCAGTAGAGGGTGCGCTCCTTCCAGGGGGTGCTGGTGACTTCGGCGCCGATGAGGGCCAGGCGCCCTGATGGGTCCCAGGCATACACATAGCTGACGGGGTTGAAGCAGAAGCCGAGGTAGCAGAGGTTCGTCAGCAGGGCCGCGGGGCCCTCGGGGAAGTCGAAGCCCTGGGAGCGGGCGCTCTCCGCCAGGCGCTGGCGCAGGGGCAGGTGCGGATCGCCCAGGTGGTCCCGCTCGTCGTAGCCGGCCCAGGCGAAGCGGTTGTAGCCGAGCAGGCGGGAAGCCGCCATGGCCCCGGGCAGCCCGTCCACATCCAGGAGGGCCAGGCACACGGGGTAGGCGAAGGCATGCCGCTTCGGGGAGAAGCGGCGGTGGCGGACAATCCCTGTGTAGAGCGCGTTCACGGCGCCAACCAGGGCGCCGGGGCGCCGTCCTGGTGGCCGGAGGCGGATGCCGGGCTGCCAGTCGGCCGTTGGAAGTGGCCTTCGAGCACCTCCTCCCGGTAGGCGAAGATCCGCCGGACATCCCGGGCCACGAGGGGGGCCGCCAGCCGGCCGAACCAGCCGAAGGGCAGGCGCCAGTGGACTTCGTCGGTCATGCGTGTGCCGCCGTCCGGCGCATCCTCGAAGCGGTGCACGTGATGCCACTTGGCGTACGGCCCCCGGGTCTGGAGGTCCTCGAAGCCATGGCCCTCCTCCCACTGGAGGATGAGGGTGCGCCAGCGCAGGGGCAGTCCGTGGAGGCGCAGGGCGTAGTCGTAGACGGCCCCCTCGCCCCGGAGGAGGGGCTCGGGCGTGAGGATCCGGAAGGAGAGCCAGGGCGGTGTGAGCCGTTCGAGGTTGGCGGGATCCGAGAAGAAGGCGAAGACCTCCGTCCGGGGACGGGGAAGGTGCGTGGTCGCCCGGTAGACCTGGTCCGTCATGGCCGGCTCCCGGACTGGGGCACCTTCTGGACCCTGGTCACGTCGTAGCCCGCCTCCGAGAGCACCCGGAGCATCGCGTCGTACTCCGCCGGGGGCAGGGTGGGCGTGCGGGCCATGATCCAGGCGTAGTCCCGCTTCTCCCGGGCCACCACGGTCACCTGGTAGTCCGGATCGAGGTAGATGATGCGGTAGTCGGCCTTGATGGGCCACACGAAGCGCATGCCCCACACGGCGTTGGAGGCTCGGTCCAGCACGAAGCCCCGGGGCGTCATGCGCTTCTCGGGACCGTCCACGCCCCCCTTGCGATAGGTGAAGGTGGTGGCCACGGTGCCGTCGGGCTCCAGCCGGTAGGACTCCACCGCGTTGGCGATGTGCTTCTCCAGGAACGTGGGGATGCAGGCAATCACGTACCAGTCCCCCATGAACCGGCCCAGATCCACGGAGGGCACCGTGCGGAGGGGCGGACGGGCGGGCCCGCGGCACCCCCACTGGGCCGCGAGGACCAGCGCGAGGGCGAGCGGGGTGGCGAGGACGGCAGGTTTCAAGGGAAGGCCTCCTTCTTCCCCAACGCTGCCGACCGGACTCTGGATGTCAGGATCGTTGCGGCGGTCAGGCTCCGGCCAGCCGCTGGAGCAGGCCCCGCCAACCCTGGAACCGGATGCCCCCCTCCAGGCTGGCCAGCAGCCAGCAGTCCTCGTCGGGGAGGGCCACGGGACTGTGGACGGCACAGGGGGCCGTCTCGTCGAAATCCCCTGCCTCCAGCACACGATGGCCGTCACGAAGGCCGCCCGACAGGATCAGGCAGCGCTCCAGGCCCCGATGGCCGTGGGCGGGGAAGGGGCAACCCCGGCGCATGTGGATGAGGTACAGACCCGGCGCCGCCTCCAGGAAACGGAACCCCCGGGTGAGGGCCTGGCGCCAGGCGGTACCGTCCAGGGCGGGCAGCAGGGGCCACAGGGCCTTGGGCAAAGGCAGGACCTCGCCGCCCACATGGGGAGGGGCGGGTGGCTTCAGCCGGGCGAGGATGCCGTCCAGGAGCTGGGTGGGCACGGGAGCCTCGGGGCCTTCGGCCAGGGCAGCGCCCCCTGGGGCCGTGGCGGCCCGGGCCTGTTCCCGGCATGCCTCGCAGAAGGCCAGGTGGCCCTCCAGAAGGCTGCGGGTCGGGCGGTCCAGCTGGCCCGCGGCATAGTCCAGCCAGAGGTCGGCTCCGGGGTGGCCCTGGGGTGTCATGGCGCCTCCCGTCGCTGGAAAAGGTCCCGCAGCGTGGCCAGGCCCATGCGGATCCGGGTCTTCACGGTTCCGACGGGCAGGCCCAGCTGCCGGGCCGTCTCGTCGTAGGTGAGGTCCCCGTAGTAGGCCAGGCGGATGGGGGTCCGCTGATCCTCCGGCAACGCCGCCAGGGCCTTCCGGATGGAGGGCGCCAGGGTGGGATCCTCCGCGGAGGCAGGGGCGTCCAGGGATTCGAGATCCAGGTCCCCCCGCTCCCGCACCCGGCTCTGGCTGCGCAGGCGGTCCAGCACCTTGTGACGGGTGAGGGTGAAGATCCAGCCCGTGGCCTCGCCGCCTTCGGGCGCGAAGAGCCCCGCCTTCTGCCAGAGGGCCAGGAAGATGTCCTGCACCGCGTCCTCATGGGGAAAGCCCGGGCCCGCCATGGCCCGCACGTAGGCCAGCACCCGTCCGCCATACCGATGGAACAGCTCCGCCAGGGCCGACGGGTCCTGCTGGGCCACGCGCACCAGCAGCCCGCTGTCGGACAGGCCCGCCAGGTCGGCGGAAGGCGGGGTTGACGGGGGGGCGGTCATCGCAGGGGTCGGCAGGGGATCCAGGGTAATCCACCGGACCCGCGGCCGGGAAGCGGCCTCGCGCCAGGGCAGGACGGCAGTCGCGGCGCTCACCGGCCCGCACCGCGCAGAATGGCCTCCGCGGCCCGCCGGCCGCTGGTCAGGCCGTCCTCGTGGAAGCCGTTGGCCCAATAGGCTCCGGCATAGTGGATGCCGCCGCGGCCGTTGACCTCTTCCCACCGGGCCTGGGCCCGGATGGCCGCCAGGTCGAACCGTGGATGCCCGTCCTCGAAGCGGGCGGCGACCGTGGCTGGATCCACGCGACCTTCCCCGTGCAGGGTCACGAAGACCTCGCCCCCCGGCCCCAGGGGCTGGAGGCGGTTCATGTGGTAGGTGAGCAGCAGGGGGCTCCCGGGTGTCTGGCGGAAATTCCAGCTGGCCCAGCCGCGCCGGGCCCGGGGGAGGACGGAGGCATCGGTGTGCAGGCACACGGGACTGGGGTTGTCCCGGAAGGCGCCGAGCACCTCCCGCTCGAGGGTGTCCGCGTCGGTCAGCAGGGGCAGCACCTGCTCCCCGTGACAGGCGAACACCACGGCGTCGAAGGGCAGGCGGCCTTCCCCGGCCACCTCCAGCTCCGGCCCCCCGACGCCCCGTCGCACCGAGGCCACCTGCGCGCGGGTGCGGATGCGCCCGGCGAAGGGCCTCGTCAGCGGTTCCAGGTAGCGGGACGTGCCCCCGGGGATGGTGCGCCAGGCGTGCTGGGTGGTGAACCCCAGCATCCCGTGGTTGTGGAAGAAGCGCAGGAGGGCCAGGGCTGGGAAGGCGTGCATCTCCCCGGGCGGCGTGGACCATACCGCACCGGCCATGGGGTGCAGGTAGGCGGCCTGGAAATCCTCGCTGAAGCCGCCTTCCCGCAGAGCCTCGCCCAGGGGACGCTCGCCGACATGGGGATCCTGGGCCAGGGTCCGGCCCCAGGCATTGAAGCGGGCCACCTCGCGCCAGAGCCGCCAGAACCGGGGGCTGAAGGCATGGCGGCGCTCCGCCAGCAGCCCGTTGAGGCCCCGGCTGCACCAGGAGAGCTCCGGCCCGGTGTAGGCGAAGCTCATGTCGGAGGGCCCGGTGGGCACCCCCAGTTCGTCCATGAGGGCCACGAAGCCCGGGTAGTTCATCCGGTTGTGGACGATGAAGCCGGTGTCCACCGCCCGCCCGTCCGGCAGGGTGACCGTGCGGGTGTGCCCGCCGATCCGGGCCTCCCGCTCGAAGACATGAACCTCGGCCCCCCCGCTGGTGAGCCAATGGGCTGCGGAGAGGCCGGAAATACCGGCGCCGATGACAGCCACCTTCATGGGCGGGCCTCCAGGGGGCGGGGTCGCAGGTTCCGGGCAATGCCGAGGATCCTCAACGCCTGGAGGCCCGCCTGGGTCAGGTCCAGCTCCCACCAGCAGCAGCGGTGCGAGCAGGCCGAGGGGAAGGCGTGGTGGTTGTTGTGCCAGCCCTCGCCAAGGGTGAGCAGCGCCAGCAGCGCGTTGTTGCGGCTGCGGTCGGGGGTCGTGAAGCGGCGGGTCCCCCACACATGGGCCAGGCTGTTGATGCAGAAGGTGGCGTGGTACAGGGCCACGGTGGACAGACACCACCAGGCGAGCCCCGGCCACCCCGCCCAGGCGGTCGCGAGGAGGGCCGTGACGAGGGCGGGAACCCAGTGGTGGCGGTTCAGCCAGCGTAGTTCCGGGAAGCGGGCCAGATCGGCCACCTTGGCCAGGTCCGTGCGGTCATGGCGGCTGGACAGCACCCAACCCGCATGGCTCCACCAGAAGGAGTCCTGCACGGGGCTGTGGATATCCCCGGGGGCGTCCGCATGGCGGTGGTGGTCCCGGTGGTGGGCCGCCCACCACAGCGCCCCCTTCTGGCCCGAGGACTGGGCCAGGCAGGCCATGAGGCCTTGCGCCGTCCGGCCCAGGCGGTAGGCCCGGTGGCTGAAGTAGCGGTGGTAACCCGCCGTGACTCCGAACATCCGGACGCCGTAGAGCAGAAGGGCCATCCAGGCCAGGCGGGGCTGGAACGTCGCCAGGAGGGTCCCGAGGGCGCCCAGGTGGATGGCCAGGAACACCAGGGAGGCCGGCGTTACCGCCACGAACTGGACAGGGTCCCTGTCTTGCCCGAACGGCAACATGGCCTCCATGAGTCCTCCCCCACTGAAGCCCAACGCCAAAGACATGGATCTGGATGGAGGGATGGTGCAGGAAATGTCTAACCAAACGCTCTTGCTGGGAATCAGAGGCGTTGACGCAGGAGGGCGGAGGCGCGGGACGCCTTCAGTCGCCAGTCCCCGACCCCCAGTCCCTAGGGACGCCTGGGGCGCTTCGGCGAAGGCTTCGTGGGCCTCCGGGGGAGGAGGGGAGCGGGACGGCGGCGCGGTCTCCGGCGATGATGGAGGCTTCCCGGGAGCCCCATGGCCGCCACCTCGCACCGTTCCGTCTGCCCCTACGACTGCCCGGACGCCTGCGGGCTGGTGGTGCAGGTGGACGGCGGGCGGGCCGTGGCCGTGGCGGGCGACCCCGAGCATCCATTCACCCGGGGTGCCCTCTGCCCGAAAATGAACCGCTACCAGGACACGGTGCACCATCCGGAGCGCCTGACCACGCCCCTGCGCCGGACCGGCCCCAAGGGCACGGGAGCCTTCGCGCCGGTCTCCTGGGAGGAGGCCCTCGCCCAGACCGCGGAGCGGTGGCGCGGGATCATCGCCCGCCATGGCGCCGAGGCCATCCTGCCCTACTCCTACGCCGGGACCATGGGCCTCGTTCAGCGCAACGCGGGCCACGCCTTCTTCCACCGCCTGGGGGCCTCGAGGCTGGACCGCACCATCTGCTCCCCGGCCAAGGACGCCGGCTGGTCCCTGGTGATGGGGAAGACGCCCGCCCCGTCGCCCGATGCCTGCGCCGCCAGCGATCTCATCCTGCTGTGGGGCATCAACGCCGTGGCCACGAACGTGCATGGCCTGCACGCGGTACGCGAGGCGAAGCGGAAGGGCGCCCAGGTGTGGCTGGTGGACACCTACGCCCACGCCACCGCCCCCCTCTGCGACCGCGTGGTGCTCGTGAAGCCCGGCACGGACGGGGCCCTCGCCCTGGGCATCCTGCACCTGCTGGACCGCCTGGGCCTCTGTGACGAGGCCTTTCTCGCCGCCCATGTGCAGGGCGCGGCGGGACTGCGCGAACGCATCCTGCCCGGCTACCCGCCCGAGCGGGTGGAGGCGCTCACGGGCGTGCCCGCGGCCACGGTGCGGGAGCTGGCGGAGGCCTATGGCCGGGCCCGGGATCCCCACCTGCGCCCCGGCAACGGGCTCTCGCGTACGGCAACGGGGCCATGACCCTGCGGACCCTGGCCTGCCTGCCCGCCTTCGCGGGGGCCTACGCCA
>JAKAMQ010000072.1 GCA_021812805.1 Acidobacteriota bacterium | reverse complement strand
GGCTTCCAGGAGGGCCGCGGCCCGCAGGGCCAGCTGGGGGATGCCCAGGTCTTCGCCCGCCACCGCGAGCCGCGCCAGGCGGGGATGCAGGGGCAGGGCGGCCATGCGCCGCCCGGTGGGGCTGAGCCGGCCGGCCTCCAGGGCCCCCAGGCGCGTCAGCAGCGTCTCCGCAGCCTCCAGGGCAGGGGCCGGCGGGGCCTCGAACCAATCCAGGGCCGTGGGCTCGCCGATGCCCATGCCGTGCAGTACCAGCAGGGGCTCTGCCAGGTCCGCCCGCTGCAGTTCGGGCGTGTCGAAGCCGGGGCGGGCCTGGAAGTCCGCCTCCGTGAAGAGGCGCAGGCAGCGGCCGGGCCCGGTGCGCCCCGCGCGGCCCGTGCGCTGGACGCAGCGGGCCTGGCTGATGCGGGTGGTGCGCAGGCCCGAGAGGCCCGACCAGGGCGAGTGCGCGGCCTCGCGGCCCAGGCCCGAATCCACCACGGCGCCGATGCCGTCCAGGGTGACGGAGCTCTCCGCCACGTTGGTGCTGAGGATCACCTTGGGCATCTCCGAGGCCGCCAGGGCGAAGGCCTGGGCATCCGGGGAGAGCTCCCCGTGGAGCGGCCGCAGGCTGAGGCCCCGCCGCGCGGCCAGGGCCTCGCAGCCCCTCAGGCAGGCCCGAATCTCCGCGGCCCCGGGCAGGAAGACCAGGGTGTGCCCCGCCAGACCGCCGCCGTAGAGGCGGTCGAGGGCCTCGGCCACCTGCTGGTCGAGGGGCCGGTCGTCGGGGCGGGACAGGAAGGCCGTCTCCACGGGAAAGACGCGGCCCTCGCTGCGGATCACCGGCGCGTCCAGGTAGGCCGCCACGGGACCGGGATCCAGGGTGGCGGACATGACCAGCAGCTTCAGGTCCGGCCGCGCCCCGCGCTGGAGGCGGCGCAGCAGTGTGATGGCCAGGTCCGTGTGCAGGTGCCGCTCGTGGAACTCGTCCAGCACCACCGCCGAGATTCCCTTCAGTCCCGGGTCGCCCTGCAGGCGCCGCAGCAGCAGGCCCTCGGTGACATAGCGCAGGCGCGTGGCCTTCGAGACCTTCTGCTCGAAGCGCACGGCGTAGCCCGCCGTCTGCCCCAGGGGTTCGCCCAGTTCCTCCGCCACGCGGGCCGCGGCGAGCCGCGCGGCCAGACGCCGGGGCTCCAGGATCCAGCACTCGCCGTCACCCAAGAGGCCGGCGGCCAGCAGCGCCGGGGGCACCCGGGTGGTTTTCCCCGCGCCGGGATCGGCCTGGAGGACGAGGTTGGGAGTCTTCCGCAGGATCGCCGTGAGGCGCGGGAGCAGAGGATCGATGGGGAGGGGGACGCGCACCCTTCCAGCCTATCGGATCTGCTGGATCGCCCCTGGCTATCGCGCGGAGGTGTGCCGGAGCTTCAGCAACCCAGTGTCATCGCCGCCATGCTTGACTGCGTCAGCAGCAAGGAACAGTCCCCCTGAGTGCTGGCCCGCTTCGTCAGAGCCACGATTTCGAGAAAGGGTTGATCTTGACCCAGGCGTAGCCTTGGCGCATTGTAGGGCAACCGCTTTGACAACCCCGATTTCATGGCACGGAAACCCTCGAATGGCCCGATGAATTGCGGATCTGCCTCCAGGGACCACCCAACTTCCATCGGAATCGGTGCCCAGCCCCGGCCTTTCCCCCGGCCAGAAATCAAAATGGAGCCTTTGAATTCCCTATCCACTGGATTGCATCCACCCCAACCAGGAGCGGAAATGCTTCCCATGGCCATGGCCTTCCTCTTTCTGTTTCAGACGGCCCCACCCCCTTCGTCCCAGCCCGCCAAGGCCGAGGTTGCGGTGGACGCTCCCCTCCTGCTGGTGCCCAGGCTTCCCGTGGGCATGGAGGAGGCCCGACGCCAGTATGGAGCCTTCAGCCGCCAGGCGAAGGTCGACCTGGACTACCTGGGCCAGGTGCTGGCTGGCCTCTACCGGCTCCAGCCCACGGGTGCCACCCTCCAGGCCGGCACCCTGAGTCTGCCCCGGACGGAAGCGCCATGCGCCCGGGGCATCCTGAAGCTGATCGAGGATCCGACCTACGCAGCCCTGGAACAGGAGGTCATCGTCCAGCGGAAGGCCTGGGAGGCGGACATGAAGCCAGGGGCCCATCCCCAGGGTCCCGGCAAGCCCCAGGAGGCGGCCCTGCCGAAGCCTCCACCTTCCGCCCTGGAGGCGCAGGCTCGCAGGATCGCCGAGGCCCGGGCCGCCCTGTTCGACCAGGGCTCCGCCGCCTACGATGACAAAGCCTACTGGGGGCCCCTCCCCTTGTATCACCTCCCGAATCGAGTGGCGGCGGTGGCCCCCCCGCCGAGCGCGATCTACTGCCAGCAGATCTTCGAGATGGACGCAGCGGCGAAGGAGCACACGGCCGAGCGCCTGGCGTTCGCCCAGGTGACGACGCAGCACCTGGAACGCCTGACCCGGGCCTTCGACCGCCTGCGTTCGAACCTGGATGAAACCACTCTGGAGGCCGCCAACCTCCTGGTGGATCCGCCGGGAACCAAGCCCTCCGACTCCCTCCTGGGCCTGCAGCGAGCCCTGAAGATTCTCCTGATGGAGCGCCTTCGCAGCTGCATGTTCTTCTCCTGGGAGATCTGGGCCGACCTGGCCTCCCACCCCCTGCCTGACCCGCTGCCGAACCTGGCCCCCAAAACGGCAACGTTGCCTCCGGCCAGGGTTCCGGCCCCCCTCACCCCTGCCGTGGTTCCACAATGATGGCCGGCTCCAGCGTGGGGCAGGCGAAGACACAGATGCCGCAGCCGGTGCAGGCCTCGGCGTTGACCTCGGGATGGCCCACGGTTTCCCCCTCCGAAGGCGCACCGATGCGGATGGCCTCCTCCGGATAGGGGCATCGGTCCACGCAGATCCGGCAGGCCTGGGGCTCGCGGAGCTCGCGTTCATAGGTCACGCAGAGGCGCGGCTTGACCGTGGCCGTGCCCATCCGAACGGCCTTGGCGCCTTCGACCAGGGTGCCGTCCGCCAGGGTCCGTTCCGGCCACACCAGGGCGCCGTCATCGCATTCCGTGACGCAGGGCAAGGCGACACAGAGGAAACAAGGAATGGCCCGGGGATCGATGTAGGGAGAGTTGAGCGCCAGCCCCATGTTGGCGCCAGCCTTCCGGATGGCATTCTCCGGGCACGCCCGGATGCATCGGTCGCAGCAGGTACAGGCGGTGAGGAACGCGAACTCGTCCAGGGCGCCGGGTGGACGGTGGAGCTTGGGGCCCAGGCCCCTGATGGCCTCCTCGACACTTCTAGCCATGAAGCCGGCAAAGAGGGTGCCCAGGGACTTAAAGAAGTCTCCACGCTCCTGGGGCTCTTCGAATTTCTTGGCCATCAGGCCTCCGCGAGCCCCAGCACCCGCAAGGCGGGCCGCAGCACGCCCCACAGGATGGGATCGAAGCCCAGGGTCAGCGTGGCGCTCCTCCCGTCGCCGCTGGCTTCGAGGTGGGCCAGGAGGTCGGCACTCACGGCCACATCCCGGGAACTGGGCGGCGCATCGGTCCAGCCCACCCCGGTCGGAGACGCCTTGGCCGCAAGCCGCTGACCCTCCGCGGCCCGCAGATGGAGGATGAGCAGGTCGCCGTGGAAGGCCGGGACGCGGACCTCCATCAGCCGCCCCTTCCCCGCCTGGGGCGGCACCGGCACCACCTCGAAGGCCTGCCGGTAGCCGAGCTTCGTGGTGTCGGGATCCTCCCCCTGGAGGATGGCCACCGTCTGCTCCATGAGGCCGTCCAGCCCCCGGTCGCCCATCCAGGCCACGGGCCGCAGGTGGGTGCCCGCCACCTCGCCCAGGTGATCCACCAGCGAGGGGAGGAGCGCCAACACCTGCTCCAGGGCGGGCCGGCCACGCAGGGCCTCTGCGCCCTTCGGCCAGCCGCCGGCCAGCGGCATCGCATCCAGCTTCAGGTCCGGCTCGGGGCGGAGGTCCAGCAGGCGTCCGTGGTAGGTGTCCAGCTGGCCGGGGCCGGGGGCATCGGCCAGCAGGACCACGTCCAGGCCCACCAGGAGGGCCGGGTCCTGGGCGAACATCACCAGATCGCCTTCCTCCTCCTCCAGGGTCAGGGGACCGGTGGACAGGGGCAGCACAGAGGCCTCGGCGGCCTCGAGGGCCCCCACCAGTTCGCGTCCCAGGAGGGTCTGGGCGCCGATCACTGCAAGCTTGAGCATGGACAACCTTTCAGGAGTCAGACGCGGACCGCCGCCGCGTCGGCGGGCACATGGCCCTCCAGGGCCGCCGCCACGGGGCCCGCCAGGAAGGTCCGCACCTGATCGCCGGCGCGCCCCGTGAAGCGCCGGGCGTCCAGGAGGGCGGCCAGTTCGACCTCCGTCATCGCCCAGGCGGGATATCCACCCCTCAGAACGGCGCCATGAACGCTCCATTCGCCTGTACGGCGGGGGGGGGCGGGGCCAGTCCCGCCGCCCCTGGCGTAGAATGGAGGATTCGAGCGGAGTGGTCATGGCAGGCATGGAGACGGCGGGCGTGGGCGGCAAGGTGGGCGCGGTGATGGACAGCCTGCGGGATGCCTACGGGGACACCCTGGTGGAACTGGGCCACGAGGGGGCCAACCTCATCGTCTTCGACGCCGATCTGGCCGGGTCCACCCGCACCAGCAAGTTCGCCAAGGCCTTCCCCGAGCGCTTCTTCAACATGGGCGCCGCCGAGCAGGGCATGGTGGCCGCCGCCGCCGGGGCCAGCACCACGGGCGTGGTGCCCTTCGTGAGCACCTTCGCCATGTTCGCCACGGGTCGCGCCTACGAGTTCGTCCGCCAGGCCTGCGGCGTGGGCCACCAGAACGTGAAGATCGTGGCCACCCACGCGGGCCTCACCGTGGGCGAGGACGGCGGCACCCACCAGTGCCTGGAGGATCTGGCCCTCATGCGGATGATCCCGGGCATGACCGTGATCTCCCCCGCCGACGCCCTGGAGACGAAGCAGGCCGTCCGCGCCGCCTTCGCCCACCAGGGGCCGGTCTACATCCGCCTGACCCGGGACAAGTTCCCCCGCATCCACGGGTCGGACTACCGCTTCCAGATCGGCAAGGCCGTGGTGATGCGCGAAGGCAGGGATGTGCTGCTGGTGGGCTGCGGCCTGGGCACGTCCATCTGCCTGGAGGCCGCGGAGCTGCTGGCTTCCGAAGGCATCGGGGCCACGGTGCTGCACTGCCCCACGATCAAGCCCTTCGACCGCGCGACGCTGCTGGCCCTGGCGAAGACCCACAAGGCCGTTGTCACCTGTGAGGAGCATCAGGCCCACGGCGGTCTGGGCGGCGTGGTGGCGGAGCTCCTGTCCGAGGCCCATCCCATGCCCCTGCGCCGCGTGGGCGTGCAGGACGCCTTCGGCCAGAGCGGCAAGCCCGAGAAGCTGCTGGAGGCCTACGGCATCACGCCGAAGGCTGTGGCGGAGGCCGCCAAGGCCGCGCGCTGATGGACACCTTCCGCGCCAGCCGGTGGACGAAGGGGAATCACCTCTTCCCCACGGTCATCGAGGTCACGGAGACAGCGGTCGTACGGCGCAAGCGGTCCTGGTTCACCCTGAATGAGCTCAGCATCCACCTTTCCAAGGTGGCCAGCGTCCGCATTGACACGGGCCTGCTGTGGGCCGACATCCTGGTGGAGAGTACCGGCGGCAGCGACCCGTTGACCAGCCACGGCCATCGCAAGCCCGATGCCCGCCGCATCAAAGAACTCATCGAGGCGGCCCAGAGCCGCGGCGTGCGGTAGATCGGATCCGTCCACTTCTTGAGTGCGGAGGGTGGCGGTCCGAAGTACCTTCACAGGTACTTCCATGGCCCCGACACCACCTGCTGACCCGCCGCCGCGATCCCCTGGGGATCCGAGCCAGGTCGCCCTCGCGCCGGGTGCGCGCATTGGCAGGTTCCGGATCCAGGCTCTCCGGGGAGCCGGGGGCATGGGCGCGGTCTATGAAGCCTGGGATCCGGTGCTGGAGCGGAAGGTGGCCATCAAGGCCGTGCGCCTGGGTGGAGGCGGCAAAGGCGAGGCCCTGGCGCGCTTCCGGCGGGAAGCCATGGCCCTGGCCCAGCTCAATCATCCGAATGTGTGCCAGATCCACGATTGGGTGGAAGCCAGGGGCGGCGCCTACATTGCCATGGAGTTCATCGAGGGGGAGACCCTGGCCACTGCGGGGCTGGGCATGGACCTTCCGCGCAAGCTCCAGGTGCTCCGTGCCATCGCCCGGGCCCTGGAGGCGGCCCACGCCAAGGGCCTCGTCCACCGGGATCTGAAGCCCAGCAACGTGATGGTGGATGTCCGGGGCAACGTGAAGGTGCTGGATTTCGGCCTGGCGCGGCTGGCGGATGTCGGGCAGGCTCCGAGCGCCTCCATGCCCGACAGCGAGGCATCCGTCCTGCAACTGCCCGCGCTCAGCGGGGATGAATGCACCCTGGTCGAGCCCGCTGGTGCGGGTTCCAGCCATCAGGAGGGCCCGCCGAGCCTGGGCTCCCCCTTCCCGGACATGACGGAGGCCGGCGTGTTCATGGGCACGCCGAGCCATGCCTCTCCGGAGCAGATATCCGGGCATCGGGTGGGACCGCCGAGCGATGTCTTCTCCCTGGGGCTGGTGGCCTGGGAACTGCTGCTGGGTGAAGCGGCGTTCCCCGGACTGGGGAGGGAACATCTCACGGCGACCCTCCGCGGGGAGCTGGGCCCCATGAAGCTCCGCCTGCCCCGGCGCATCGCGGGCCTCCTCCGCGCCATGCTGGACAAGGATCCCGCGAAGCGGCCCACCGCCACGGAGGTCGCGGCGATCCTGAGCCGCCAGCTGGGGGGAGCCCCGCTGAGCTGGTGGATCGGGGGGGCGGCGAGTCTCCTCGCGGTGCTGCTGGGATTCGGCTACCTCCTGTTCGGACGGAGCATCATCGCCGATCTGGGACGCGAAGGGCCCCCGCGGCTGGTGATTCTCCCGATCCAGAACGAGACCGGCGATGCCTCGCTCAACGCCCTCGTGAACGTGGGTATGACCGAACTGCTCGCCACGGCCCTCCGGGGCTCGTCCAGTCTGGCCGTGGTAGAACCGGAATCCGTGGCCCGGGTGATGGCGGGCCTCCACTTGGCTGCTTCCGGTGCGCGCAAGCCCGGGAGCGGGTTGCGGATTGCGAAAGCCGTGGGGGCGCGCCTCCTCCTGCGGGGCCATGTCCGGCAGCAGCCGGGCAGCTCAATCCTGGTGTTCACCTACGAACTGGTGGATGCCCAGGGACGGACGCGGCTGGAGGGATCGGACCAGACGCGGCGAACCACGCCCTTCGAGCCCTACCCCCTCGTGGAGCCTGCTGCCCACGACCTGCTCCGCAAGGTGGCCCCACTCGAGTCCGCTGGGGCGGCGGGAACGCCCATCAGCCCTGAGGTGTTCGAGGCCTATGCCAACGGTCTGGCCCTGTTCCGGGCGGGAGATTTCAAGGCCAGCGAGGCGCCCCTGCGGGAGGCGGCCATGCGGGCCCCGGGGTTCGCGGATGCGGTCTCGGCCTACGCCGCCTGTCTCCGGCGCCTGGGCGAGGAACCGGCGCCCCTCGCGGCCAACTGGGCCCTGATGTCGGCCAAAGCCACGGGAAACCGCTGGGCCGAGGTCCGGGCCCTGGCCCTGAAGGCCTATCTGGCGAAAGATCGGGGCGATCTGGATACCTCCCAGCAACTCCGGGAGCAGTCCCTGGAACTGGCCCATGCCATCGGGGATGTGGATGGCGAGATCATCGCCACGAATCATCTGGGTCTCATCGCCGCGGAGCGGGGTCAGGATACCCAGGCCCGGGCCTACTATGAGCGGGCGCTGAAGCTCAGCCAGGGGCCCGGCCTCCGGTTCCTTCAGGCCCTCTGCCAGAACAACCTGGCGAACCTGGATCTGCAGCATGGGGACTCGGCCACCGCTGCGAACTTGTACCAGGACACCCTGCAGATCCAGCGGGAACTCGGCAACCGCTGGGGCGAGGCCCTGGCCCTGAACAACCTCGGCGTGCTGGCCCTGATGGCCAGGGACTTGCCCCGGGCGGAGACCCTGCTCTCCAGTGCCCTGACCCTCCGGGAGGCCGTGGGCGACCGCTCGGGAGAGGCCACCTGCCTGCGCAACCTGGGCATCCTGGCCCTGATGAAAGGGAACACCCAGGCTTCCGCGGCCGACTTCGCGCAGGCCCTGGAGCTCGCCCAGCAGGCGGGGCTTCGCACCGTCGCGGCGGAGTGTCTGTTCTACCAGGCGGACCTCCTGCGGATGCAGCGCCGCTTCACCCCGGCCCGGGAGGGCTTCCAGAAGGTGCTCGCACTCCTGCCGGCCGGAGTGACGCCGGAGGTGCGGGACAACGCCCAGGCCGGCCTTGCCGAATGTCTGGTCCGCCAGGCCCATCCCGACCTCAAGAAAGCCGGGCGGCTGCTGGCGGCCATCCCCCCCGGCGACGCCGATACGCCCATCGTCCACCGGGCCAGGGCCTGGCTGGCCCACGCCTCAGGCCAACCGGCGCTGGCCCTGGCCCAGCTGGATCAGGCCTTGGCCGATCCTCAGCACGACGCGCCCCAGATCCACGCGGAGCTGGAGGCGACCCGGGCGGAGTTCCTGAAAGCGTCTAAGTGAACCGCGGCATGCGCTTCTCCAGGAAGGCGGCCAGGCCTTCCTGGGCATCGGGGCGGGCCATGGCTGCCTTCATCTGGGCGGCTTCGGCCTCCAGTAGCGCCTTGAGACGCGGGGCCTCGTAGCCCTGGTTCCGCAGGACGCTGGCCTTGATGGCGGAGAAAGTGGCGCCCGGGCCCGCGGCCAGCTGACGGCCCAGGGTCTCCACGGCGGCTTCCATCTGATCGCCGGGCACCACGCGGTTCACCAGACCCAGGGCCAGGGCGCGGCTGGCGTCCACCCGGTCGCCGGTGAGCATCAGCTCTGCGGCGAGGGCCGGGTTCAGCAGGCGTCCCAGGGCCACGCTGCTGCCCCAATCCGGATGCAGGGCGATCTTCACGAAGGCCATGCTGAACACCAGATCCGGCGCGGCCAGACGCAGATCCGCCGAAAGCGCTAGGCCCATGCCGCCGCCCGCCGCCGCGCCCTGGACCACGGCCACCACGGGCTTGGGCAGGGTGAGCAACCCGTAGGCCACCTGGCTGCCCAGATTCAGCAGATCGTCCATGTCGGCCTGGCGGCCTTCACGAAGGCACTGGATCATCCAGCCGATATCCCCGCCCACGGAAAAGGCCTTGCCCGCGGCCCGGAGGATGAGGGCTTTCACGCCCGGCTCCGCGCTCTTCGCCAGGGCCTCCTCGAAGCCCGCGCGCATGTCCGGCACCAGGGCGTTCAATTTATCTGGCCGGTTCAGGGTCAGGATGCCGAGACGGTCGTGGATCTCGAACAGGATGGGCTCGGACATGGGGGCTCCAGGGGGCTCCCGTCCATCCTAGCCCCGTCGCGCGGCCGCCACGAACGCCGCGAACAGATCCCGGGCGGCATCGCCGGCGGGGCCCTTGAGGGTGATGAGGTTTTCGGGATGCCACTGGACGCCGAATACCCAATGGGCGGGATCGGCGGCCTCGATGGCTTCGATCACGGGGCCGGTTTCCGGGTGCACCGTATCCAGGTGCCAGGCGACGGCCCGCAGGGGTGGCGCAACCACCTTCACGGCCTGGTGGTGGCGGCTGTTCACGAGGAAGACATCCTCGCCCAGCAGCGCCCGCAGCCGCGATCCGGGGGCCAGCTGCACCCGGTGATGCATATCCGGCGCGTCCGGCGTGCCGTGCTGGTGGCGGGAGGGCTCACACCCGAAATGATCCGGAATGTCCTGGATCAGGGAGCCGCCCAGGGCCACATTGAGGATCTGCTCGCCCCGGCAGATGCCCAGCAGGGGAAGGTTCCGGTTCCAGGCCGCGCGGACGAGGGGGAGTTCGAGGGCGTCCCGGTCGGCGTCCACCTCGGCGGTGGGATGCACCGGCTCGGCAGCATCCCAGTGGCAGGGATGGATATCGTTCCCGCCCGTGAGCACCAGGCCGGCACAGGCGGCAAGGTCCGGCATGGGGTCGCCGGGGGCGACCAGCGTGAAGGGGCCGCTCCAGCCCGCAGCCTGCAGGGCGGGGAGATAATGCTTCTCAGCGCCTGACTTGTTTCTGCAACTCACCAGAATGCTTGACACGGGAGGGCCTCGGGAGAATCGTGTTTACCCTACCACCCCCTCAGATGGTCTGAGACGACGGTGCGGCGGAGAGCTCCGCCGGGAAAAGGAGGACATCATGTCCGGCTCATTGAACAAGGTTCTGCTCATCGGCAACCTCGGGAAGGATCCCGAGCTGAAATCCACGCCCTCGGGCCAGAGCGTGGCCCGCTTCTCCGTGGCCACCACGGAGACCTGGAAGAACCAGCAGGGCGAGAAGCAGAGCAAGACCGAATGGCACAACATCGTGGTGTGGGGCAAACAGGCCGAGACCGCCGAGAAGTACCTGCGCAAGGGCAAGCAGGTGCTGGTGGAAGGCCGCATCCAGTACCGCGAGTACACCGACCAGGCGGGTGTGAAGAAGACCTTCTGCGAGATCCGCTGCGACAACTTCGTCATGCTGGGCCGCATGGATGAGGGCGGCGGCCGGGATTCCGGAAGCTACGGCGGCCGGGCCTCGGGAACCGGATCCCATGATTTCGAAGATACCGGCGCCCCGCCGGCGGCCGGCGGCAGCTTCCCGGATGACGACATCCCGTTCTGATCGGGGTTCGTCCCGTCAATGGGATCGGCAGGCTGCAAAACAGCGCCCGAATGGGCGCCGTTTTGCAGGTAGAGAAGGATCTTTCCGGCGGCGAAGCCGCCGAACCTCCAGACGGTGACCGCAGGGCGCCGTCTGGAACCAGCCTCTCGGATAAACGGCCTCCCTCCCGTACAATGGTCGGTTCGGGAGTCCGCATGCTCGCAGTCCAGAATGTCACCATGCGCTACGGCGCGAAGATCCTCTTCGAGGACGTCACCACGACCTTCAACCCGGGCCGGCGCTACGGCCTGACGGGGCCGAACGGGTCGGGGAAGTCCACGTTCATGAAGATCCTGGCGGGCGAACTGGAGCAGCAGACCGGCACCGTGCAGCGGCCCCGCAAGATGGGCATCCTGCGTCAGGACCAGTTCGCCTTCGACGCCTTCCGTGTCATTGACACGGTGATCATGGGCAACGCGGGGCTGTGGAAGGCGCTGCAGGAGCGGGACGCGATCTACGAGAAGGCCGAGATGACCGATGAGGACGGCATGCGCGTGGCCGAACTCGAGGGCATCGTGGCCGACGAGGACGGCTACACCGCCGAGGCCGATGCGGCCATCCTGCTGGACGGCCTGGGCATCCCCGAGGCCCTGCACGAGCGGAGGATGGGCGAGCTGCAGGGCGGCCAGAAGGTGCGCGTGCTGCTCTCCCAGGCGCTGTTCGGGAACCCCCAGGCCCTCCTGCTGGACGAGCCCACCAACCACCTCGACCTGGATTCCATCCACTGGCTGGAGGAGTTCCTGGGCCGCTACGACGGCACCGTGGTGGTCATCTCCCACGACCGGCACTTCCTCAACAACGTCTGCACCCACATCGCCGACATTGATTACCAGACCATCATCCAGTACACCGGCGGCTACGACGACATGGTCATGGCCAAGATGCAGATCCGCTCGCGCATCGAGTCGGAGAACGCCCAGCGCGAGAAGAAGATCGCCCAGCTCAACGAGTTCATCCAGCGCTTCGCCGCGGGCACCCGCAGCAGCCAGGTGAACAGCCGGCGCAAGGAGGTGGAGCGCCTCCAGCCCGGCGATCTGGCCCGCAGCAACATCCAGCGGCCCTTCATCAAGTTCGACCCGAAGAAGCCCGGGGGACGCTACGCGCTGGAATGCGAAGGGGTCCGGAAAGGCTACGACACCGACAACGGGCGCCTGGAGGTGATCAAGGGCTTCTCGGCCATGGTGCAGCGGGGCGAGAAGATCGCCCTCATGGGCCGCAACGGCATCGGCAAGACCACGCTGCTGAACGCGCTGCTGGCCAACGCGCCCCAGGTGACGGAAGGCGGCCTGAAGCTGGACGGGGGCGAGGTCAAGTGGGGCCACGAGGCCAACGTGGGCTACTTCTCCCAGGACTTCGCCGAGAGCATCCCCAAGGGCTACGAGCTGGTGACCTGGCTGCACCAGTTCGATCCGGACGCCACCAAGGAGCAGATCCGCGGCGTCATGGGTCAGATGCTCTTCCGGGGCGAGGAAGGCAACAAGATGACGGAGGTGCTGAGCGGGGGCGAGTCCTGCCGGCTGCTCTTCTGCAAGCTCATGCTGCAGAAGCCGAACATCCTGGTGCTGGACGAGCCCACCAACCACCTGGATCTGGAGGCGGTCATCGCCCTGAACGCGGCGCTCCAGCGCTACGAGGGCACCCTCCTCTTCGTGACCCACGATGAGGATCTCGTGGACGAAGTAGCCACCCGCATCTGGCACCTCACCGAGACCGGCATCGAGGATTTCCAGGGCACCTACGCGGAGTACGTGGCGCCCACCGGGCGGTAGGCCTATTCCACGAAATCCAGATCCCGGCCGTGGGTATCCTCCAGGCCAGCGAGGCTGAGGGCGCCCAGGGCGAAGCAGACCAGCCCCACAGCCCAGGCGGATCCCAGCAGGCCGAGGTGCCCCTTGAGGCTCAGGAAGCTGAGGGTGATGAGCACCACCGAGCCCCGCACGAAGTTGGGCACGGTGGTGGCCACGGTGGCCCGCAGGTTGGTACCGAACTGCTCGGCCGCCACCGTCACGAAGACCGCCCAGTAGCCGGTGGCCAGCCCCAGGAAGCTGGCCAGGACGTACATCCCGAAGGCGCTGAAGCCCCGGCTCAGGAGGAAGACGGCGGTGCCGAGGAAGGCGGCGCCCATGAAGAGGCCCACCACCTTGGTGCGGGTGCCCCAGGCCTGGCTCAGGAAGCCGGAGATGAGGCTGCCCACCGTGATGCCGCTGTAGCAGCAGGCCACGGCCACGGCCGGATCCAGCCGCTGGGTGACGTGCAGGCTGGACGCGAATTCGGGGATGAAGATGATGAGGATGCTCACCACGAACCACATGGGCAGGCCGATCAGGATGCAGCGCAGGTAGCGCCCGAAGCGGCTCCAGGCGGTGAACAGGCTGAAGAAGTCGCCGCGCTTTACCGTGGCATGCTCGGTCTTCTTGAACATGAGGCTCTCCCGGAGGCCCACCCGGAGGAAGAGCAGCAGGATGCCCAGTCCGCCGCCCATGAGGTAGGCGTGGCGCCAGTCGAGGTAGCGGCCGACCAGGGCCGCGGCCACGGTCCCGAAGACGCCCACGGCGGCCACCAGGGCCGTGCCGTAGCCCCGGAGCTCCTTCGGCAGGATCTCGGCCACCAGCGTCACGGCCGCACCCAGCTCC
>JAKAMQ010000071.1 GCA_021812805.1 Acidobacteriota bacterium | reverse complement strand
CGACAGATCCTGTCCATGACCTCGGGCTACCAGGACTACTGGCCCCAGGACTACGTGATGCCCGGCGTGCTGAAGCCCGTCACCGCCCAGGCCATCCTGGATGGCTGGGCGCAGAAGCCGCTCGATTTCGAACCGGGCACGAAGTGGCAGTACAGCAACACGAACTACGTGATCGCCGGGCAGATCGTGGAGAAGGTGTCGGGCCAGCCGCTCCTCGCGTTCCTGAAGGCGCGGATCTTCAAGCCCCTGGGCATGACCTCCGTGGTGGATACGGACGATGCGCCCCTGGGGCCGGGGGAGCCCATGCGCTACCTGCGCTATGCCCTGGGGCCCGCGCGGCCGGCGCCGAAGGAAGGCAAGGGCTGGATGTTCGCGGCAGGCGAGCTGGCCATGACCGCCGGGGATCTGGCCCGCTGGGACGAGGCGATGATCGCCCGGAAGATCCTCACCCCGGCCTCCTGGCAGACCCTGGAAACCGAGGTCCGGCTGGCGGACGGCGCCGGCACCCAGTACGGCCTGGGCGTATCGGTGGCCCTGAAGGACGGCCGGCGGGTCATCTCCCACAGCGGGGAAGTCTCCGGGTTCACGGCCGAGAATCTGATCTATCCCGACCAGGGCGTGGCCGTGGTGGTGCTCACGAACCTGGATGCCACCAGCGCGTCTGGCAACCTCGCGGCGAAGGCCGCCCAGGCCGTTTTCGCGGACGCGGATCCCGGCACCCCCGCGGCCCTGGCCCAGGCGCGCGACGTCTTCGCGGGGCTCCAGAAGGGTCGTCTCGACCGCAGCCTGTTTTCCGCGAACGCCAATGCCTACTTCACGCCCCGGGCCCTCCGGGACTTCGCGGACAGCCTCGGGCCGCTGGGGACGCCGACATCGTTCACCCAGGCCTCCCAGGGCCTGCGGGGCGGCATGGTGGTGCGCCGGTACAAGGTCATCTTCCCCAAGAGGACCGTGCGGGTGTGGACCTACACCCTGCCCGGCGGGAAGCTGGAACAGTACATGGCGGCCGCAGCGGAGTAGCGCCGGGTAGGCAAAAAAGGGTTATTACCCTACGGGCGGGTCTTTTATATGATCCAGGAAACCCGTTCCCCCTGAAAGGTCACCCATGTTGCGCTCCATCCTTCTTGCGATGGCGATCTCCGCCACCGCCTCGGCCCAGTTCTGGGCCCGCCTGATCAACCCCGATGTCCAGGTCACCCTGAACCATCCGCCCAGCCTGGGTCTGAAGGTCACCCGCATCGCCTTCCTGCCGGTGGGCGGGGCGAACACCCAGGATCTGATCTCGGCGCTCACGACGGATCTCTCCGCCTCGGGGAAGATGGAGATCCTCGACCGCGCGAACTTCGACGCCATCCTCAAGGAGCAGTCCCTCGGGGAATCCGGCTACATTGACCCGGCCACCGTGACGCGCCTGGGCAAGCTGCTGGGCGCGGCCGCGCTGGTGACAGTGAGCGTGCCGGTCTGCAAGGGGAGCCAGGTCCACCTGACGAACGACCAGTCCTACACGGACAAGAACGGTGGCTACCACCCCAATATCCACTACATCTCCAAGACCTCCGTGCAGTTCATCGCGTCCATCCAGGTGACGGATCTCACCACCGGCAAGATCTACAAATCCCAGCGGGTGGTGCTGGATCCATCCCTTTCGAACGAATCGGAGCAGGGCTATCCCGAGTATCCCGACGAGCTCCAGGTGCGCGAGGCCGCCATCAACGCCGCCACGGTGAGCGTCCACCGGATGTTCCTGCCCTGGACCGAAGCCCAGAAGCTGATTTTCTTCGACGACAAGGACTACGGCATGAAGGGCGCCTACCAGTCCCTGGAGGCGCAGAACGTCCCCGCGGCCCTGGAGAAGGCCCAGGCCTCCCTCGCCGCCGCCAAGGCGGATGCGGCGGCGAAACCCAAGTACCTGGCCCGGGTGAACTACAACCTGGGCATGGTCTATTTCATCGAGGGCGACTACGACTCCGCCAAGCCCTACCTCCAGGCGGCCCTGGAGATCAATCCCAAGGCCGACATCTTCCAGCAGAGCTACGGCAACTGCCAGCGGGCCCTCCAGCTGCGCCAGGAAAGCCAGCAGGTGGATGACCGCACCGAGGCCCAGCGGCGGGCGGAAGCCCAGGCCCAGTCCCAGGCCGCGGCGCCGGCACCAGCCGCAGCCCCCGCAGCGGCTCCGGTCAAGACCGCCTCGAACGGCGGCGGCTCCGCCGAGGACCGCCTGGCCCACCTCAAGGTGATGCTGAAGAAGGGCCTCATCACCAAGCACGAGTACGAGCAGAAGCGCGCCGAGATCATCAAGACCCTGTAGGAGCCTGTCCAAGTCATTGGAACGCGGGACACTCGAATACTTGGAAAGGCTCCTAGCGCCCGCCGGAAGCCGAGGCCCCCGGAACTCCAACCCGGGGGCTTCATCCGGTCAGGCCCGGTGCGCCGCGGATTCGCGCCGCCAAACCATGACCAGCACGAGGGCGATCAGGCCGTTGAAGATCAGCCCGAACAGGGCCTCCCCGTTGAAGATGCGCACCTGGCCTCCGAACAGGCCTGGGCGCCCCAGGTAGACATCGCCCAACAGGATGGGATTCCACAGGTTCCAACTGAAGTGCAGCACAGCACAGGGCCATACGGAGCGGCCCCAGCGGTAGAAGGCTGCGAAGGGCACGGCGGCCGCGGCGATGGCGAGCAGGAACACCGCGTTCAGGACCGGGTGCCCCTTCTGGGTGCTGGAGAAGATAAGGGGGAGGTGGAAGGCAGCCCACACAGGCACGGTGATGGCGACGGCCACGAGGGGCCGGTCCACCCAGCGGCGCACCAGGTAGCCCCGCCAGCCGAGTTCTTCCCCCAATTCGCCGGGGAAGATGCCGTGGACGAGGAAGGTGGGCACGAAGAGCAGAAGGCGGAAGGGATGGTGCAGCCAGCGCCATCGGTCCGGCAGCGCGGCTTTGAGGCGGTCGGGCCAGCTCAGCCGGTAGGCTGCGGCCACTAGCAGCCACGGCAGGAGGAAGAGGATCCAGGCGGTCCCCAGGAGCAGGAGAACCACCGGCCCATGCAGGATCCGCGTGCGGCTCAGGTGGACACTCAGGGCCTGGGGCTGGAAGCGGATGAAGCCCGCCTGGCCGGAAACCATGCGCCATCCGTAGGCCAGCAGGATGCAGAAGGCGGCCATGAGCAGCGGATAGACCATGGCGAGCAGCCAAGGCCGCCATCCGGTGAAAGTGAAACCCGTGGCCCGGGGCGGCTCGCGCCGGAAGGCCCAGGCGCAGCCGAACGCCACCAGGGCGGGCACGCACATGAGGAGGCGGAGGATCCAGACTTGGTGCTCGTCATGCAGCCACCAGGCCCCCACGGCCCAACTGAGGGGCAGCACGAGGGCGATGAACCAGATGGTTTCCTTGCGGGTGGGCATGGGTTCTCCGGGGGGTAGGCCTATCCTACGCATGGCGCGGCAGCGGGTTCAGCGTTCCAGGATGAAGGTCACGGGCCCATCGTTCACCAGCTCGACCTGCATGTGCTCCTGGAAGAAGCCCGAGGCGACGCGGGGGTGCTGGGCCCGCAGCAGATCGAGGAAGACCGCGAACAGGGCCCGCGCGGTGTCCGGCGCCAGGGCGCGATCAAAGGAAGGACGCCGCCCCTTGGCGAGGCTGCCGGCCAACGTGAACTGGCTGACGGCGAGGATCGCGCCCTCCACCTCCGCCAGGCCCAGGTTCAGCTTCCCGTCCGCGTCCTCGAAGATGCGCAGCGAGGCGATCTTCGCGGCGGCCCAGGCGCAGGTCTCCGCCGTGTCGCCGGTTTCGAGCCCCACCAGCACCAGCAGCCCCCGGCCGATGGCCGCGCACTGGCCGCCGCTGCGCACCTCCGCCCGCGTCACCCGCTGGATCACGGCCTTCATGCGAGGGCCTGGTAGGCGGGCCGCAGCCAGCGGATCGTGCCGCGAGCTTCCTCCTCGGCCCGGATCCGGTTGAGCGCCACCAGGCGCTCCAGGATGGCCGCCTCCGGCAAGTCCGCCGGCCAGCCGTAGGCCGCCGCCACGGCGTCATCCAGCCGGCGGTGCAGCTCCAGCAACAGGCTGACGAGGCCTTGATCGTCCAGGGCCTTTTCCTGGTCCGTGAGCGCCGCGCCGCTGCGGAGGCGTTCCAGCAGGTTGTACTGGGCCGTGAGCCCCAGCCCGGCGGCCTGGGCCCGCTTGCGGTGGGCGTCCAGTTCCTCGGCCAGGTCCCGGATGGTTTTCGCCTGGGCCTTCGAGGCCTCCGGGAACGGGAAGGGATCGAAGCAGCGGGTCTTGTTGTACCGGGGCCGATCTTCCAGCAGGCCGCCCGCGCTCAACGCCCAGGCCACATGGATGCGGCTGCTGAGCACGCCCAGGTGGAAGGCATCGTCGCTGGCGATGACGACGATCATGTTGTCGGGCACGGTGGCGCCATCCAGGAACTGGAAGGTGCGGTGCTTGGCGGTCTCCACCGTGGCGATGTAGCGGGGCAGGCCCGCGAGGGCGGGGCGCAGATATTCCCGGTTCCTGCCGAAAATCCACCAGTTCTTCCGGGTGCTCGCGTCGTTGTTCTGCTCCCGCTCGGGCTTCACGGTCTGGAGCACGTGCTGGTACACGGCGGGGTGGGCCTTGCGGACCTCGGCCTCGGTGAGGCCGTAGAGGTCAATCACCATCACGTTCCGGGGGCGGTCGGTGAGATCCCGCCCGTTGCGGTAGGGATGCACCACGGGAGGGCGTTTCCAGGCCTCCCACTGCTCGGGCGTGACGATGAAGCCGGAACCGATGAGTTGCATGCCACGGCTGGCCAACCCCTCGTTGGCTTTCAGGGCCACGGCCGTCGCCACGGACGCCCCGGCGCTCAGATCCGCGTGGATGAGGTCCACGGGCGTTTCCTTGATCTCCAGGCCTTCGGCGGCGTGTTCGGGATCGGGGCTGCGGGGTTCCTGTGTCACGCGGGCCAGCACGGGCGAGCCGTCCCGCCCGCCCACGGTCATGGCGATGCGCACGGCGGCGCCCCCGCCATGCCAGGGATGATCCGGGATGGCCCACAGCAGCTTCAGGGGCGGGGTGGCGGCCACGTGGCGGGCGATAACGCTCCGCTGGCGCACCTGGCTCAGGGTGTTGGTGGTGATGAGGCCGAAGCGCTGGGCGCGGCCTTCGCGCACCTCCAGCGCGGCGCGGTGCCACCAGTAGAGGACGAAATCCACGGTGTCGGGCACCTCGGGGTAGGCGGCGCGCAGGGCCTGGGTGTAGCCCACGCCCAGGTCGCCCAGCATCGAGGCGTTCCCCAGGAAGGGCGGGTTGCCCAGGATGTAGTCGGCCTCGGGCCAGGGCGCGGGGCGCGGGTTCAGCAGGCGGGTGGTTTCCACGCGGGCGGTCTCGTCGGGCACCTGCCGGCCGCGGGCATTCTGCTTGAAGGTCTTCCCGTCCCAGCGGCTCTCGCCGGTGGATTCCTCGCCTTCCCAGGCCAGCACGGCATCCCGCTGCGCGATGCTGCCGTAGTTCTGGAGCACGGGCTCGGGCGGGGTGCCCGCGGGATGCCGCCGGTGGAACCACTGGAGGTAGGCGATCCACAGCACCAGCTCGGCGAGGTCGGCAGCCCAGGGATCGAGTTCGAGGCCCTTGAACTGGGCGGGGGAGATGCGTTCGCGGGAAAGATCGAAGGCCGAGAAGCCTTCGCCCAGGTCTTCGAGGCGCTGGAGCACCTCGCCCTCCAGCCGCTTGAGGGTGTCGAAGGCCACGTACAGGAAGTTGCCGCTGCCGCAGGCCGGATCGAGGAACCGCAGCGCGGCCAGCCGCGCGTGGAAGCCGTGCAACCGGGCGCGGGCTGCTTCCACGGCTTCCGGGGTGTTCCCGTGTTCCAGCAGGCCGGCGATCTCGCGCTCAATGGTTTCCCATTCCTGGCGCAGCGCCTGGCCGAAGGTGGCGTCCACCAGCCGCTGGATGTAGGCGCGGGGCGTGTAGTGGGCGCCCAGGCGGTGGCGCTCATCTTCCTCCAGCGCGCTCTCCAGCAGGGTGCCGAAGATGGCGGGTTCCACCTCCTGCCAGTCCTTTTCCGCCGCCATCCGCAGGAGGGCGATCTGGCGCTGGGACAGGGGCGGCACGGTGGCGTCCTTGAACAGGCCGCCGTTGAAGCGGAGGATGCGTTCCCAGCCCCACTTGCCGCCTTCGTCCATGACTTTCCACCAGTCGAGGAGGAAGGCCTCGGCCTGCCCGGGTTCCTGCTCCAGGCGGCGCAGGCCCTCGGTGAAGGGCTTGCCGCGCAGCAGGCCGATGTCCTCGGCGAAGCAGGTGAACACGCAGCGCATGAGGAAGTGGGCCACCTCGGCCTTGCTCCGCGTGGTGCTGCGCAGCTCCCGGGCGAGGCCGCCCATGGATTCGGCGATGCCGCGGGTGACGAGGGCGGCGCGCCGGCTGGTGTCGAGGGCCTGGGGATTGTTCCAGATGTCGCGGAAGAGCTGCTGGATGTCGGGCTGGAGCAGCTCCTCCAGCAGCACGACGCGCCGGGCGCCGAAGCCGCCGTAGCCGCCGCCGGCTTTGGGATCGAAGCGGTTCCACAGGTGGAAGCTGTGTCCGATGTCGCAGACGATGAGGAAGGGCGGAGCGAACGGGGGCCCGTAGTTGAGGGCCGAGGCGTAGCGGAGCCCCTGGATGAACGCCAGTTCCAGCCGGGCATCGTAGGTGGCCTGGGCGCGGTAGGGGCCCGTGGCGGGCTCTTCCACCAGGCCGGGCAGGGCGGGCGCATGAACCGCGGGCCGCGTGCCCTTGCCCCCGCCTCCGCCCGCGCCGGATTCGCCACCGGCCCGCAGCCTGTCGGGCGTGCGCTTGGCTTCCAGGAGGAAGCACCCGGCCTTGTAGAGGTCCATGTAGTTCTTGGTGAACTTGCCCTCCGGCGTGTAGTTCGGCACCTGCTTCTCGAAGCAGTAGCCGCTGTCCGGGCCCGTGGGCTCCGGCGCGGGCAGGTTCAGAACCTGGGTGAGTTCCTGGAGAAACAGCTGCATGTTCCCCCGCTCGGGGCCGTGGGCCGACTGCCAGCGGGCGATGAACTCGGGAAGGGTCAGGGGCATGGCTCCATCCTAACCCGGCGGATTCAGGCCCGCTTCCGCCGGAGCCGGCCCGCCAGCGCCCGGGCTTCGGGATGCCCGAGGGCGGCGGTGACGGCGCCGTAGAGGGCGGCGCAGAGCAGGATGAGGGGCAGCAGGCGCAGGGCGAGGGGGATCCGGCGGAAGGCGTAGGGGGCGTCCAGGCCCAGGAACCGGGCGCCGCTCCACGCGGCCAGGCCCATCAGGAGGCAGGCGCCGAGCACGAGGGCCGTGGAGCGGAGGAGGGGCCGCAGGTCCATGCCCGGCAGCCGGGGCCGCAGGCGGAGGGCCAGCCCGAGCATGCCCGCGAGGCTGGCGAGGCCGTTGGCGAGCGCCAGGCCGCCGGTGCCCAGGGGCTTCAGCAGGGCGAGGCTCAGGGCCACGTTCAGCAGCATGGTCAGGGCCGCGATGGCGGCCGGGCCCCGGTAGTCCTTCAGGGCGTAGTGGGCCTGGTTGCCCAAGCGCTGTGCGGCCACAAAGGCCAGTCCCACACACTGGAAGACGAGGGTGGTGGCGGTCCAGTCCGCGGCCGCTCGCCCGTAGGCGCCGGTGTGAAAGAGCAGGGCGCAGATGGGCCGCGCCAAGAGGGCCAGGCCCAGGGAGGCGGGGAGGACGAGCAGCAGCGAGGTCGAGAGGGCCTGCACGAGGCTGTGGTTCAAGGCGGGCCAGTCCCGGGCCTCGGCCTGCCGCGACAGGGTGGGCAGGCTGGCGGTGGCGAGGCTCATGGCGAAGAGCCCCAGCACCATCTCGCTCATCATGCCGCAGTTGTAGAGCACGATCTGCGCCCCGTTTGGCAGGCTGGAGGCCAGCATGGTGCTGATGAGGTTGTTGATGGGATAGATGCCCGCCGCCAGCAGGCCTGGTCCCATGCGGCGGAGGGTGCGCGCCACCCAGGGATCGCGCAGGTGCAGCCCGAAAGCGAGGCCGAAGCCCTCCTTCCGCGCGGCGGGGAGCAGCACCAACAGCTGCACGGCGCCGCCCGCCAGCACCCCGAAGGCGCAGACCGTCGCCACGGTCTCCATGGGTACCGGACCGTGCCGCCGGAGGAGATGCAGGGTGGTCCAGCCGAAGGCAATGAAGGCCACATTCCAGAAGATGGAGACGGAGGCGGCCAGGGCGAAGCGGTGGCGCAGGTTCAACAGGCCCGCGAACCCCGCTGTGAGGCTCACCAGGGCGAGGTAGGGGAACATGATGCGGCCCAGGTAGGCCGTCAAGGCCCCCTGGGCCTCGGGCCGCTTCAGGGTGAGCAGGTGCGCCAGGGGGCTCATCAGGAGAAGCATCACCCCTACCCCCAGGAGCAGGAGGGCCAGCAGGGTGCCCAGGAAGCGCGCCGCCACGGCCTTCACGGCGGACTCCCCCTCGGCGGCTTCCGCCTCCGCCAGCGTGGGCAGGAAGGCCGCGGTCATGGTGCCTTCGGCCGTGAAGCGGCGGAACAGGGCGGGCAGCCGGAATGCGATGGCGTAGGCATCGGCCGCGGCGCCGGCCCCGAGGAAATGGCTCAGGAAGAACGTCTGGACCAGCCCGGACAGGCGGCTCAGCAGGGTCATCAGGCCGACGACGCCCGCGGAGCGGAGGAGGCTGGGGCGGGCGGGGCGCGTCACGGTCGGATCGAGGGGTGAGGGTCCATGAGGCTCCCGGGAAGGGGGTCAGCTTCCACCCTGGGGATCCCGGAGCACATTCGGTCTGGGGTGGTGGGGCGTCGTGGCAAGGTCGGTTCGACCGGAGGAACAGGGGTCATGGTAGCGTCTCCCCGCACCGGGCGGAGGGCCGGAAGGATACGGGAAGGCTGATCCATGAAACGGTTCGAATTCCACCTCAGGATTTCCCCGGAACAGTACCTGGACTACTACCGGGGGGCCGTCCAGCAGGTCGTGGTCCGATGCGGAGATGGCTCCACCCTCCAGTTCCCGGCCTCGCTCCTCCAGCCCTTCGTCACCCCGGCGGGCATCCACGGCGGCTTCCGGCTCATCTGCGATGATCAGAACCGGGGTGCCCGGCTCGATCGCCTCCCGTGAGACGGCGGGCCGGCCCCCGGGGGCACGTTTCGATGACGGGAGGGGGGACATGACCGCGAAGCGCCTGGACCGGCAGAGGTGGATCAGGGCGGCGCTGGCGTTATCCGTTGCCACGATGCTGTTCAATCTGCTGGAAGGCCTGGTGTCCATCCGTTTCGGGTGGGAAGACCACTCCGTCGCCCTTGCCGGATTCGGCGTGGACAGCCTGGTGGAGGTGGCTTCCGCGGCCTTGATCTACTGGCGGTTCCGCCGCGACCGGGGCCAGGAAGCGGATGCCGGATCCAGAAAGGAACGGCTGGCCACGCGCGGCATCGGGGGCATGCTCCTGGCGCTTGCCCTGGGAACGGCGGCGGGCGCGGTTCCGCCGCTCCTGCACCATGCCCCTCCGGGCACCACCCTTCCCGGGCTGGTCATCTCGGCCGTAAGTCTGGCGGTCATGTTCATGCTGTGGCGGGCGAAGCTCAGGACTGCCTCGGCGCTGGACAGCCCGGCCATGCGCAGCGACGCGGCCTGCAGCCTGGCCTGCATGCGGCTCTCCTCGGTCATCCTCCTGGGCAGCCTCCTCTTCTGGGTGTCGCCGCGGCTCTGGTGGTGCGATGCCGCAGCCGCCCTTCTCATCTCGGTCCTCATCGCCAAGGAAGGGCTGGAGGGCTTCCGGGCCTCGTTCCGCCCCGCATTCTCGGGCGGTTGCGGGTGCGGCCACGATTGACCCGATGTGGTGTCCCGGCTTGGCCGGGACTCGACCTGGATGCCCCGTCCGCACGGGGCGTCGGGGGCATCGGGCTGGAGCCGCTAGTCGGAATTGAACCAACGACCATCCGCTTACAAGGCGGGCGCTCTACCAACTGAGCTATAGCGGCACGGATCCAGTCTAGCGGAGGATCCGGCCACCTTGCACCGGGGCTGCCATGGGCCTGATGGCACGGCTTCTCGTTCCGGCTCCTCAGGCCAGGTGGGCCAGGGGATCGAGGTACCAGTCCGCGGGATCCTCGTAGTCCACGATCTCCTCCGCTCCGGCCGTGGCCAGATCGAGATCGTGGGGCGGGAGGGCGGTGCCGGTGCTGCTGTCGAAGATGACCCGGACCTTGGGGCGGAGCAGGTTCTCGCCCTGGTCCGAGACCACGGCCAGGTGCCCGCTGGCGAGCCGGACCAGGGAGCCCACGGGATAGATGCCCAGAGTCCGGATGAACTGCTGCACCAGGTCGCGGTCGAGCTGGACATCGCTCCACTCCAGCAGCCGCTTCAGGACGGCGGTCGGTTCGGAACGGCCGTGGTAGATGCGATCGGAGGTCATGGCGTCGTAGACATCCACGATGGCGGTCATGCGCCCCAGCTCGGAGATCTCCGGGCCCGACAGGCCGCGGGGGTAGCCGCCGCCGCCCACCTGTTCGTGGTGCTCGGCGGCGATCTGGATCACCAGGGGCGAGAGGCCCGGGACTTCCGCCAGGATCTCCGGCCCGAGGGAGGCATGGGATCTCATGATGATGAGCTCGGCCGCCGTCAGCTTCCCGGGTTTGTTGAGGATGGGATCGGGGATCTTCATCTTCCCGACATCGTGGAGCAGGGCGCCGAGCCCCGCTTCCTCGACGGTGGCCGCATCCATGCCCAGGGCGTGGCAGAAGGCGACCAGCAGGGCGCAGGTGCTCACGGAGTGCTGAAAGGTGTAGGTATCGGCCTGCTTGATGCGGCTGAGGCTGAGCAGCGCGCCGGGATTCCGCGTCACCGAGGCGCGCAGGGCCTTCACGAGGGGCCGGGCCTTGGCGGGTTCGAGCTGCCGGCCCAGCCGGGCATCCTGCAGCAGGCCCCCGATCACACCGACGGCCTCGCCGAGAATGCGCCGCGCCGCGGGCGCTTCCTCCCGCCGGGAGATCCGTGGCTGCTCCAGGCTGGGCGCGTCCGTTCCCGAATCCAGAAGTCGGGCCTGGAGTGCCTGCTGGACCTCGGCCTGGGTGGGGGCTTCGGGAACGTCGCCGCCCCGGCTGGTGTCAATGTCGAGTTCGCGGATGCCCTGGGCTTTGATCCGCTCGATCTGGCCCTGGTGGCGGATCATGAACCGCGACCGGATGAAGGTGTGATCCAGCCAGCCGCAGGCGAGGTCATGGATGAACATCCCTGGCCGGAGATCCTCCACCCGCACCCGCTTGATGGCCATGCCGCCGACTCCCGCCCCTGCCTGGCCGATCGGCGCGTTCCCCGCCGGGGTTGAATCCAGACGTGGTGTCCCGGCTCGGCCGGGACACCACGTGGGGGTGCACGAGGGGGGACATCGCGAGCCGAAGCCGAGCAGGCGGTCCCCCCTCGTTCATGTCCGGCCATGCGTGCCAGGCGTCTGGAAGGCTGGGCACGGTTCGGGGCCGGTCCAACCACCGGGAGCGGGATGTAGAATGGACGTTCGGGCCGCGCCGGGGCGGCGTTCTTCTGGGGGAATTGTGCTGCAAGCCTACCGTCAACACATTGCTGAACGAGCCATTCTGGGCATTCCCGCCCTCCCGTTGACCGAGGCCCAGACCCACTCGCTGGTGGATCTGCTCATGGCCCCTCCGGCCGGCGAGGAGGCGTTCCTCCTCGATCTCCTCGTCCACCGGGTTCCTGCGGGCGTGGATGACGCCGCCCGCGTCAAGGCCGCCTTCCTGGATTCCGTGGCGAAAGGCAAGGAAGCCTGTCCCCTGGTGAGCCGTGAGAAGGCCACGGAGCTGCTGGGCACCATGCTCGGCGGCTTCAACGTCAAGCCCCTCATGGACCTGCTGGACGACGCCAAGGTGGGTGCGCTGGCCGCCGAGGGCCTCAAGAAGACCCTGCTCATCTTCGATGCCTTTGCCGATGTGAAGGCCAAGGCCGATGCGGGCAACGCGAACGCCAAGGCCGTGCTCCGGAGCTGGGCCGAGGCCGAGTGGTTCACCACCCGCCCCGAAGTCCCCCAGAGCCTCACGGTCACCATCTTCAAGGTCTCCGGCGAGACCAACACCGACGACCTCTCCCCTGCGCCCGACGCCTGGAGCCGCCCCGATATCCCGCTCCACGCCCTGGCCATGCTGAAGAACCCCCGGCCCGGCATCGAGCCCGACGAGCCCGGCAAGGTGGGCCCCCTCAAGCAGCTCGAGGCCCTCAAGGCCAAGGGGCATCTCATCGCCTACGTGGGCGATGTGGTGGGCACCGGCTCCAGCCGCAAGTCCGCCACCAACTCCGTGCTCTGGTTCACGGGCGAGGACATCCCCTTCGTGCCCAACAAGCGCTTCGGCGGCGTCTGCCTCGGGTCCAAGATCGCGCCCATCTTCTACAACACGATGGAGGATGCCGGCGCCCTGCCCATCGAGCTGGACGTGTCGAAGATGGACATGGGCGATGTGGTGGAGCTGCGCCCCTACGAGGGCAAGGCCCTGAAGAACGGCCAGGTGATCGCCGAATTCAAGGTCAAGTCCGATGTGCTCTTCGACGAAGTGCGCGCCGGTGGTCGCATCCCGCTCATCATCGGCCGCGGCCTCACCGCCAAGGCACGGCAGGCCCTGGGCCTGCCGGCCAGCAGCACCTTCCGCATGCCCGTGACCCCGAAGGACACCGGCAAGGGTTTCAGCCTGGCCCAGAAGATGGTAGGCCGCGCCTGCGGCGTGAAGGGCATCCGCCCCGGTACCTACTGTGAGCCGAAGATGACCACCGTGGGCTCCCAGGACACCACGGGCCCCATGACCCGCGATGAGCTGAAGGACTTGGCCTGCCTGCAGTTCTCCGCCGACATGGTGATGCAGTCCTTCTGCCACACGGCGCCCTATCCCAAGCCGGTGGACGTGAAGACCCACCGCGAGCTGCCGCCGTTCATCACGAACCGGGGCGGCGTCTCGCTGGCGCCCGGCGACGGCGTCATCCACTCCTGGCTGAACCGCCTGCTGCTGCCCGACACCGTGGGCACCGGCGGCGACTCCCACACCCGCTTCCCCATCGGCATCTCCTTCCCCGCAGGCTCGGGCCTGGTGGCCTTCGCCGCGGCCACGGGCGTGATGCCCCTGGACATGCCGGAATCCGTGCTGGTGCGCTTCAAGGGCGAACTGCAACCTGGCGTGACGCTCCGCGACCTGGTGAACGCCATCCCCTACTACGCCATCCAGCAGGGCCTGCTCACGGTGGAGAAGAAGGGCAAGAAGAACGTCTTCAGCGGCCGCATCCTCGAGATCGAGGGGCTGCCCAAGCTGAAGGTGGAGCAGGCCTTCGAGCTCTCCGACGCCTCCGCCGAGCGCTCCGCCGCGGGCTGCACCGTGCGGCTCGACAAGGAGCCGATCATCGAATACATGACGTCGAACATC
>JAKAMQ010000070.1 GCA_021812805.1 Acidobacteriota bacterium | reverse complement strand
CACGAGGAACAGCCTGATCTGCTGCGGGTGGATGAGGCTCTCGGGGCCGCGCGCCGCCAGCAGATCGCCGCGGTGCGGGCGGCGCGGGACAACGCCGCCGTGCAGGCGCGCCTCGGGGAACTGGAGGCGGCGGCCCAGAGGACCCAGAACCTCATGCCCTGCATCCTGGCCGCCGTGAAGGCCGAGGCCACGGTAGGGGAGGTGTGCGATGCCCTCCGTCGCGTGTTCGGCGAGTATCAGGAACGGCTCGTGTTGTGAGGCTGAAGGGCGTTCAGCCTGGAGGTTCAAGCCGCAATTCTACATGTAGAGACAATGATTGACAGCGACAATGCCGTGATGCATTCGTGACGTAGATCAATCAGTGGGATGGAGGTACCGCGCTAGGGTGATTGATGACTGGCGGGGGTGTTATGCGGAGTGTGCTGGCTGCGCTGTTCTCGTGCCTCATCCTGGCGGCAGGGGCCCCCACGCCTCAGGATTGTGCGGGCTGCCACGATGTGGATCTCGCCGCGTTCGAAAAGACGCCCCACGCCTCCATGGGCTGCACGGGCTGCCACAGCAGCATCACGAAGCTGCCCCACGACGGGAAACCCGCCCGGGTGGACTGCAGCACCTGCCATCCCGACGAGGTCAAGGCCTATGCGGGCAGCATCCATGGGCAGGCCCGCTCGCAGGGCATGGATGACGCCGCGACCTGCGCATCCTGCCATGGCTCGCCTCACACCCTGCTGGCGCCGGACAACCCGGCTTCGAAGGTGGCCAAGCAGAACCTGCCGGACACCTGCGGCGCCTGCCATTCCAACCCGGCGTTCATGGCCAAGCACCACATTCCCTTCGCCAAGCCGGTGGAAGCCTACCGCCTGAGCCTCCATGGGCGGGCCGTGGCCCAGGGCAATGACGCCGCGGCCTCCTGCTCCGACTGCCACGGCAGCCACGACATCCTGGCGGCCACGGATCCTCGCTCCAAGGTCAACCGGGCGAACGTGGTGAAGACCTGCGGGGCCTGCCATGCCCAGGTCAAGGCCGCCTATGTCCAGAGTGTGCATGGCGTGGCTGTGGCCAACGGTTCGCCCGATGCGCCCACCTGCACGGATTGCCACGGCGAGCACGCGATCCTCGCCCCGAGTGAGGCCGGCTCTCCGGTGAGCCCTGCGAACGTCTCGCTGGATACCTGCGCGCGCTGCCATGCCAACGAGCGCCTGGCGATCCGCTACGGGATTCCTGCAGGAGTCGTCTCCTCCTACAAGGAGAGCTACCACGGCCTCGCCCTCCAGGGCGGTCAGGCGACCGTGGCCAATTGTGCCTCCTGCCACGGGGTACATGACATCCTGCCGCCGAGCGATCCCCGTTCGTCCGTCAATCCCAGGAACCTCCCCCAGACCTGCGGCAAATGCCACGCCAACGTGGGCAAGGAACTCATCGGAGCCCGCATCCATGTGAGCATCGCCAGCGCCTCCGAGGCCCCGGTGGTGCGCTGGATCCGCCTGGCCTATCTACTCCTGATCCCCCTCACCATCGGCTTCATGCTGCTGCATAACGGTCTGGATTTCCTCACCAAGCTCCGGCGGCGCAGGCCTCACCACAGCACTGGCGAGGAACTCGAACGCATGAACCTGCGCTTCCGGATCGCCCATTGGATGGTGATGGCGAGCTTCATCACCCTGGTGATCACGGGCTTCGCCCTCAAGTTCCCGGAGGCCGCCTGGGTCCATGTCCTCCAGTCTTTCGGCCTGACGCCCGTCAGCCGGGCCTACATCCACCGGATCGCTGCCATCGTCATCACCTTCGGCACGCTCTACCACCTGGCCCACATGGCCATGGTGCGGCGCGACCGGGTGATCCTGCGGGAGCTGCTGCCCAACTGGCAGGATGCCAAGGACATCTTCAACATGCTCCGGTACAACCTGGGCCTCACGAACAAGCGACCCACCTTCGGCATGTTCGGGTACCCGGAAAAGATGGAGTACTGGGCCTACATGTGGGGCACCGTGGTCATGGCCGTGACCGGGTTCCTCCTCTGGGGCGAGAACTGGACCCTGAGCCACTTCCCGAAGTGGGTGATGGATGCGGCCACGGCGGCGCACTGGTACGAGGCGATCCTGGCGACCCTCTCCATCCTGGTCTGGCACTGGTACCTGGTGATCTTCGATCCCGATGTCTACCCGATGGACATGGCCTGGTTGACGGGCAAGGTTCCGGCGGATCACGTCCGCGAGACACGGCCGGAGTACTACCGCCAGATGACCGCCAGAACAGACGCGCAGCCCTCTGACGATTCCCAGGGATCGGAGCCCCCGAAGGCCTGACATGAACGAGGGGGGACCGCCTGCTCGCCTTCGGCTCGCGATGTCCCCCCTCGTGCACCCCCACGTGGTGTCCCGCCAAGCCTGGACACCATGTCTGATACCGGCGTCCATCCAGTCAAAATACCACCAGGTTGACAATCTCTAGTGATCCTCGCATCATGAGGCTAATCTGCCCTCATTCCTGCATTCGCTCTGAAGTTGGAGGTTCTTTCATGTACGCGTTTGTGCCCTCGAATTCGAGCCAACTCCCCTCCGTCCGGCGCCTCCGTGGCCGCTTCCCCGGATGGATCGGAGGGGTGCTGCTGACCTTCGGGCTCCTGGGCGCCCTGCCGCTCCGGGCCGCGGCCGCCCAGCCCACTCCGGACACCTGTCTCGCCTGCCACGGGGACAAGGATTTCTCCACGCAGGCCGACGGGAAGACGGTGTCCCTGTTCGTCAACGGGGACATGTTCAACGCCTCCGTCCACAAGGACATCAGCTGCCAGGGCTGCCATTCGGATGTGGACGTGGCGACGCATCCAGGGGTGGCGCCGAAGCCGGTGGACTGCGGGAAGTGCCACACCGAGGAAGCCAAGGAATACGCCGGGAGCATCCACGGCGTGAGTTCCGCGCTCGGTGCCAAGGGCCCCGCCAAGTGCGTGGACTGCCACGGCAACCACGACATTCTCCCGGTGAGCAACCCGGCCTCGCCTGTCTACAAGATGAACCTCCCGGCGACCTGCGGAAAATGCCATACGCAGAACAACATCCCGGCAGAATTCAAGATGAAGTATCCGAATGTGGCCACCCAGTTCCAGGAAAGCATCCACGGGAAGGCCCTTTTGCAACTGGGGCTGATCGTCGCGCCCAGCTGCGATGACTGCCACGGCGTCCACAACATCCGGCGGGCCGTGGATGCCGCCTCGCCCATCAGCCACGCCAATGTGGCGAAGACCTGCGGCAAGTGCCACGTCACCGTGGAGGCCACGTACGACAAGAGCATCCACGGGCAGCTGCTGGCCAAGGGCGATCCACGGGCGCCCAACTGCATTGACTGCCACTCGGCCCACCAGATCGTGAATCCGAACGTCAAGAATTTCAAAGAGCAGAGCGACATCGTCTGCGGCAAGTGCCACCAGGACCGCCTGGAACACTACCGGGAGACCTATCACGGCAAGGCCATGGCCCTCGGGCAGGCCAACTCGACCGCCGAGGTGGCCGCCTGCTATGACTGCCACGGCAACCACGATGTGCTGCCGCCGAGTGATCCCGCGTCCCGCCTGTCCCAGGCGAACATCGTGCACACCTGCCAGAAGTGCCACCCTGGCGCGACGCGGAGTTTCACCAAGTTCGAACCCCACGCCAACCCGTTGGACGGGAAGCACTACCCCTTCCTGCATCTCATCTTCGTGGTGATGACGGCCCTGCTGATCGGCGTCTTCACCCTGTTCGGGGCCCACACCCTGCTCTGGCTATTCCGCTCGGCCTATCTCTACCTGCACGATTCGAAGACCTTCCGCGAGGCCAAGATCAAGATCGCCGAGGATGAAGAGCAGTTCACCCGCTTCCAGCCCTTCGAACGGTTCCTGCACCTGCTGATGGTGTCGAGCTTCCTGCTGCTGGTTTTGACCGGCATGCCGCTGAAGTTCTACTACACCGCCTGGGCCCGGGCTTTCTTCCACTTCTTCGGCGGCCCCGAAGTGGCGCGGACCCTCCATCATTTCGCCGCAGTGATCACCTTCGCCTATTTCTTCCTGCACGTCACCAACACCATCGGCCACCTGTGGCGTCGGCGCTCCTTCCTGCGGGATCCCCAGACGGGCCGCTTCCGGCCTACCCGGATCTTCAAGGCCATGGCCCACCCGGATTCCATGATTCCCACTGCCCAGGATTGGCGGGACTTCATCGCCCACAACAAGTGGTTCTTCGGCAAGGGCCCCAAACCCCAGTTCGACCGCTGGACCTATTGGGAGAAGTTCGATTACCTGGCCGTGTTCTGGGGCATCTTCGCCATCGGCCTTTCGGGCCTGATCATGTGGTTCCCCACCTTCTTCAGCCACTTCATGCCGGGCTGGATGATCAATGTGGCCAACCTCATCCACTCGGACGAGGCGCTGCTGGCCGCCGGCTTCATCTTCACGGTGCACTTCTTCAATACCCACTTCCGGCTGGAGAAGTTCCCCATGGACACCGTCATCTTCTCGGGCCGGGTCTCGAAGAGTGAACTGCTGCACGAGCGGAAGCGGTGGTATGACCGTCTGGTGGCTGAGGGGCGCCTGGATGACTACAAGGTCAAGGACGAATGGAACAACTGGAAGTCCATCGCCCGGAGCTTCGGGTATGCTTTCTTCGGACTTGGTCTCGTTCTTCTCGTCATGATCATCTATGCCATGACGGTACGCCTGTTGCATTGATAGACTGCCCAAGCCGGGCCGCCTCCCCAGGCGAGCGGCCCGTGCTTGAGTCCTGAAACTGCCCCACCCCTTCCCACCCCTCGCCCGGCCACTCGTCCGGGCCATTCCTCCAAGGAGATGCCATGCGTCGCTCCACCCTGCTCTTCGCCGTTCTGGCGATGGCCGTTCCGGCCTTCGCCACCCCTATGGCCGTCAAGGGCGCCAAGTGCGCGGACTGCCACGAGAAGATGCCTCCCAAGAAGGAGAACCTCAACAAGATGGCCACCATGATGCTCAAGATGCACAAGAGCGTGACGGCCTGCAAGGATTGCCACGCTGCCGGCGCGGGTGGCAAGTTGATCGTCATCAAGAAGAAGTAGCTGGATCGCGGTCCCCGGGAAGGCGCCTTCGGGCGCCTTTTCTGTGTATGTGTCTCAATTTGTATAACTTGAAATGCGACCATGGGGTTGTCAAACGAGCCGTGGGTCGTCAGCATGAGGGGGTCCGCAGCCGATCTTTCCTGTCCCCACCCCCGAGGTGCCCGCGAAGGGCCCTCATCCCGCCTCAAGGAGCCATCATGCGACGCCTGCTGCTTGCCACCGCGGCCCTGGTCCTGGCCTTCACGCCAGCCCTGGCCAAGCCCACGACCGTGAAGGGTGCGAAGTGCACCTCCTGCCATGTGGGCAATCCCAAGGACAAGAAGTTCAATGAGGCCACCACCAAGATGCTGGCCAAGTACAAGGAAGCCCAGTGCAAGGACTGCCACGGTGTCGCGGGCGGGAAGCTCACCACCTTCAAAAAGAAGTAGCCGCTCATCCCGAATCCGCGAGAAGGGCGCCTTCCGGCGCCCTTCTCGCGTCTACAGACCCAGGAGGGCCCTGGCCTCTGCTTCCAGGCGGTCCAGCAGGCCGGCATCGGTGCGGCTCTGGAGGTAGACCTTGAGCTTCGGTTCGGTGCCGCTGGGGCGGAAGGCGGCGAAGGCACCGCTTTCCAGGCGGAATTTCAGCACATTGCTGCGCAGGATGGGCAGGGCCCGGTCCCGCTGGTCAGGGCGGTCCAGGATGGGCTCGGTGCGGCCCGCGCCGTGCCATTCGCCTGCCTGGAAATCCTCCCAGGATGCGACCGTTTCGCCGGCGAGGCTGGCCAGGCCCGCGGCGCGGATGCGCCCCATGGCCTCGGCGAAGCGCTGGGCCCCTCCGGGGCGGGGATCCTCGAGGTTCACCAGGCGGTTGTGGAAGGTGCCCACCCGCGCCATGAGGGCCTCCACGGCCTGGAACAGGGTCCACCCCCGGGCCTTGTAGTGCCCTGCCATCTCCGCAACCACCAGGGCTGCGGTCACGCCATCCTTGTCCCGCAGCGCGGGGGGCAGCAGCATGCCGTAGCTCTCTTCGGCGCCGAAGGCGTAGGGCTCGCCCAGGGCTTCCAGGCGGTCCATGCAGACGGCGATGTTCTTGAAGCCCGTGAGGGTCCACATGACCGGAAGGCCATGATGCCGGGCCACCTCGGCCATGAAATCCGAGGTCACGACGGTGCTCACCACCACGCCCTTCCGCCCCTTCTGCTGGCAGAGGTAGTCGAGGGTGAGGGCCGCAAGGTCATTGCCGGTCATCAGCTCCCAGGCACCGTTGCGCTTCGCTACGACGCCGATGCGATCCGCATCGGGATCGTTGGCCAGGATGACCTCGGCTCCCAGGCGAGCCGCTTCCTCCAGGGGCGCCCGGTAGGCGGCCAGTTCCTCGGGGTTGGGCCGGGGGGCCGTGGGGAAAGTGCCGTCCTGGATGCCCTGGCTGGGACTCACAGTCAGGGGGAGGCCCGCCCGCTCGAAGAGGGCTGGGACAAAGGCCCCGCCCGTTCCGTGGAACGGCGTGAAGAGGATGCGGGCGGGTTCGAAGGGATGGGGGTGCTGAAGCAGGCCGAGGCCCAGAGCCAGGTAGGCCTCGTCCACCTCCGCGGGGATGGGCTGGATGCGGCCCTCGACCGCCTTCGGCGGTTCGGGCACCAGGGGCAGGCGGGCCATCTCGGCCTCGATTTCGACATCCCAGGGATCCACCACCTGGCCTCCCAGGTCGTTGTAGGCCTTGAAGCCGTTGTACTCCTTCGGATTGTGGCTGGCGGTGACGATGGCGCCGCAGGCGGCTCCCAGCCGCTTCATGGCGAAGCACAGGAACGGGGTGGGCAGGGGGCGGTCGCCCAGGAAGACCTGGTAACCCGCGGCTGCCAGGACTTCGGCACAGGCGCGACCGAAGGCGGCCGAGTTCAAGCGGGTGTCGAAGCCCACCACGGCGATCTGCTTCCCGTGGGCCCGACGGGTGGCGACGGTGGCCAGCGCCTGGGACACGCGGCGGATATTGGGGCGGTTCATGCGGCGCAGGCCCGCCGCCATGAATCCGCGAAGGCCGCCCGTGCCGAAGGCCAGGGGCTCGGAGAAGCGGTCGTCCAGTTCGGCCAGGGCCTTGGCGTCCCCGGCTCCGGCGGCCGCCACCAGGGGTTCCAGCTCCGCCCGGAGCTCAGGCTCCAGGTGCGGGAAGGCGAGGTATTGGCGGGCGGACTGGAGGCTCATGGAAGATCCCGGGACACGAACCTCCAGAATCGCAGATCTTCAGGAACGCTGGCTAGGCCGGCTTCCGAGCAACCACCTGCACGACGGCGCCGGACCCGTGATGCAGAGCGCCTTCAAGGATCTCCCGCACGCATTCCCGCCCCACCTCGAACACCAGGCCCGGCAGCAGGCCCTCCAGTTCGGCGAGGGTGCAGAGCAGATCGGGTTCCTTCGGACCGCCCGTGCCATAGGCCAGTTGATCCGGCGTGTAGGATTCCAGGATCAGCACGCCGCCCGGCGCGAGCACCTCCGCGCAGCGCGGGTAGAGGCGCCGCCGGATGCTGGAGGGCACGTGGCAGAAGATGGAGAGGATGCCGCTCCAGGGACCGGGACCGGGATCGTAGTCCGCGAGATCCGCCGTCACGGTGTGGATCGCGACGCCCCGGGCCGTCGCCAGTTCCCGGGCCCGCGCCAGGCCCACATCGGACTGGTCCACGGCGGTGACCCCGTGTCCGAGCCCGGCGAGGTACACGGCATTCCGGCCCTGGCCTTCGCCCAACCCGAGGACGGGTCCAGGCGGGATGCGCGGCGCCATCTCCCGCAGGAAGTCGTTGGGTTCGGTGCCGTAGGTGAAGGCGGGCTCGGCGTAGCGCGCATCCCAGATCTGGCGGTTCATCAGGCGCCCCCGAGGGCGATGTCTTCGATCAGGAGACTGAGCCCGGCGCTGCTGCCATACCAGTGGAGGTCGCTGCCCACAGCCACGATGCGCGTGAGGAAGTCGCGCAGGTTGCCGGCGAAAGTGAGCTTGTCCACGGGCTCGGCCAGGAGGCCATCGCGGATGCGCAGGCCGCTGGCGCCAACACTCAGGTCGCCGCTCACGGGATCCACAGTGTGCAGGCCCATGATCTCGGTGATGAGGATGCCATTTCCGGCCATGCGGTAGAGCGCCTCGGGCGCCGTCTGCCCGGCCAGGGGAAAGAGGTTGAAGGTGGTCGCCCCGGGCTGGCTGCCCAGGCCCCGTCCGGCGCTGCCCGTGGGCGCCACACCCATCTCCGCGGCGGTCTTGAGGGTGTGCAGGTAGGTCTTCAGCACGCCGCCCTCGATGAGGACGTTGCGGCGAGTGGAGAGGCCCTCGCCGTCCCAGGGCTCGGTGCCCAGGGCCGGACAGCCGGGCGCCTCGGCGAGGCGGCCATCGTCCAGCAGGGTGAGCAGCGGCGAGGCGATGGTCTCGCCCATCTTCCCCGCGAACAGGCTCCGCTGCTTGAGGACGGCTTCGGCATCCAGCATGCCGGCCACGATGGCCAGCAGGTCCACGGCCACTTCCGGATGCAGCACCACAGGGTACTTCCCGGCCGCCAGCCGCTGGGGGTTCAGTTTCCGCTCTCCCTTGCGCGCGGCCTCCGCGCCGATGGCGGCGAGATCCAGGGTGGGCCGGCGGGCCACATCCCAATGCCAGGCGGCCTGGCGCTCCTCGCCGTCCGCCACGGCCAGCTCGATGGAGGCCGAACAGCTGGAACCGAGATCCGCAGCCCGCACGCCCTTCTGAGTGAGGAGGAGACTGGCCCCGGAGCCATCGCTCCAGGCGGATTCCCGCACGGCGGCGACCTTCGAGGAGGCCTTCCGGGCCCCGGCCTCCACGGCCATGGCCCGCTCGATGCGCTGTTCCGGCGTGAGGGCGTCCACGGCGGGATCGAAGCGGCTGGGCAGGTCATCCGAACCCTCGGGCTCCGCCTGCCGCAGCCAGGGATCCTCGTCGCCCAGGGCGCTCAGTTCCCACGCCTGGGCGAAGAGGCCGCGGAAGTCGGCAGCGGCCAGATCGCTGGTGGTGGCCAGCCCCGTACGGAAGCCCTTCGTTCCGGCACGGATCACGCGAACCCCGAGGCCGCCGCGCTTGGAGGCGCTGAGATCCTCCAGGGCGCCGTTCTGAACCTTGGCCTTGCGCGCGCGGGATACAGAAAGGAAGGCCTCCGCGCCCTCCGCGCCCAGGCTCATGGCGTGGGCGATGCCGTCCTGGAGCCGGGCCTCAAGGGATTCGGGGATGAAGGTCGTGAAGGGATTCATGGAAAACCTTTTCTGGGTCTAACCGCAGGTGTCGCAGATGGGCGCCGATGAAAGATGGATTACGGCAGGCTGGAAATGGATCTGCGTCATCTGCGGGTTCAAATCTAGAGCACGCTCGGCAGGGGTTCGGCGGTGCCGCCGACGACGAGGGCGGGGCAGAGGATGGTGGGCAGGGCGTCGCTGACGGGCACGCCCTGGCCGTCCTTGCCGCAGGTGCCGATGTCGAAGTGGTGGAGGTCGGTGCCGATGCGGGTGAGCTGCTTCAGCACCTCGGGCCCACAACCGCTGAGGGTGGCATTCTTCACGGGGTACTTCCGTTCGCCCTTCTCCACCCAGTAGCCCTCGGTCACCTGGAACACGAAGTTGCCGGTGACGGTGTCCACCTGGCCGCCGCCCATGTGGGTGACCAGCAGGCCGCGATCCAGATCCTTCAGGATGGCCTCGGGGGCCTCGCTCCCGGGGGCCAGGAAGGTGTTCCGCATGCGGGGGATGGGCAGGTGCCGGTAGCTCTCGCGGCGGCCGTTGCCGGTGGGTTCCGCATCCATTTTCCGGGCGGTCTTGCGGGACTGGAGGTAGCCCTTGAGCACGCCGTTCTCGATGAGGACGACGCGGCTGACCGGGTTGCCCTCGTCGTCCACGGCCTGGCTGCCGCGCTTGTGGGGCAGGGTGCCGTCGTCAATGATCGTCACGCCGTCGGCGGCCACCTTCTCGCCCAGCTTGCCGGCGAAGGCGGACATGCCCGCGAGGGCCAGATCGGCCTCGAGCCCGTGCCCGCAGGCCTCGTGGATCATGGTGCCGCCGGCGGAACTGCTGAGCACCACCGGGAAGGTTCCCGCCGGAGCGGGCTGGGCGTCGAGGGCCTGGATGGCCAGACGCACCGCCTCCTTCACCGTGCGGGCCACGGCCTCGTCGGTGAACAGTTCGAAGCCGCGGGTCTCGCCCAGGGCCTGGTAGCCGGTCTGGAGCTGCTGGCCATCCCCGGCGGTGACGTTCAGGCGCAGGACGCCCTGGGTGCGGTGATCCTCGGTGGCGCGGGCCATCCAGCCGCTGCCCTCGGGCTCCGCCGAGGCGATCCACACCCGCTGGGTGCTGTCGCCGTAGCCGACGGATACCTGCTTGAGGGCTCCCGAACGCAGGGATTCCGCATGCTCCCGGGCCAGGGCCTCGGCCCGGCGCACCAGCGCGACCTTGTCCGCCAGGGGTACGGTCTCGGGGTCCACGGCCACGGGACTGGGGGTGGGATAGGTCTCCTGCACCAGGTCGGGCAGCGCCGCGGGCAGCCCCCGGCCCGGCGCGGCCAGGGTCTGGGCCGCCTCCAGCAGTTCGTCGAAGGCGGGGGCGATGAGATCGGCAAAGCGGGTGGCCTCCCCTTCCATCAGCCGCAGGCTGGCGCCGAAGGTCTCGGATGCGAGCACATCCTCCATGCGGCCGTCGTCCATGCCGAGGGCATGGGCCTGGCGGCGCTCGACGAACACCTCGGCGTAGTCCCCGCCCCGGGTGAGCAGGGCGGCCAGGATCGCGTGGAGCTGGTCGGGGGTGAAGGGAGCGGGCATGGGCGATCTCCAGGTCCGCGCGCGGCGGATCTTCCAGTCTGCCAGAAGGGCGGCTTCGGCCTCGTCGAGGATTCCAGCGAGATCCCGGCCATCGTTGAGGATCACGCGGTCCGCATGCAGCGCCCGCTCGGGTGCGCGGGCCTGGGCGTGCAGGCGCGCGCGGGCGGCCCCTGCGTCCAGCCCGTCCCGGGTCGCCAGGCGGGTGAGGCGCAGGGGCTCCGGCGCGTCCACGGTCCAGAAGGCATCAAAGTGGTGGGCTCGCCCCCGCTCCACCCAGAGGGCGGCATCCAGCACGGCTCCACGGGTGCCGGGGGGCAGGGCGGCCACCTGGGCGGCCAGCAGGGCCTCGATGCGGGGATGCAGGATGGCGTTGAGCCGGTGCCGTGCGGCCGCATCCGAAAACACCCTGGCCCCGAGACGGGCCCGGTCCAGGGTTCCGTCGGCAGCCAGCAGGTCCGTCCCGAAGGCCGCGACGAGGGCCTCCAGCCCCGCGCTGCCCGGGGCCACGGCCTCCCGGGCCAGGGCATCCGCATCCACCACGGCCCAGCCCCGCTCGGCCATCCGCGCGGCCACGTGGCTCTTGCCCGAGGCGATGCCGCCGCTGAGGCCAAGCAGGGGGAAGGGCGCTGTCAGCATCCAGGGAACCTCCGGCCCAAGGATCAATTCCGCGTGAGGGTCAGCGTGTAGGGGGTTCCCTGCAGGCTGGTATCCCGGGTGTCCACGACGATGAAGACGGTACTCTGCGAGGCCTTGGGATTCCGGTAGGTGGCTTCCGGGTTGCCCGTGGGAATCCGATTCTGGAGCATACCGGCCCCCTCCTGGCCCCAGGCATCCACCACCTTCACCAGGAACCAGGCTTCCTGGGGACTGTGGAGGCGGACCTTGAACCCGCCGCCGGCGGGGACATCCACCCGGTAGGCCTTCCAGCCGCTGACGCCGGCCACCTGGTCCGAGATCCGGCAGGAGCCCGCGGGCAGGGCTGCGGCCGGGATGTTGATGCCGCGGCGGGCCCGCTCCCGGATGGCCAGGTCCATCCTGGAGGCGCCAGGGCCGAAGGCCGGGTCGGGATAGTGGGGCACCAGGGGGCCTGGAACCCCGGGCAGGGTTTTCGCGTCCACCAGCGGCGGAAGGGGTGCAGGCGCCTGGAGGGCCGCCGGCAGGAGGAGGAAGGAGGCGATGGGCAGCATGGGTACCTCCGGTCAGAAGCCCGGTGATCGCCCGCCGGGCTACTCCAAGGATGGGGCAAGATCCCCCGGGGTTCCCGGGGACTGGGCGGCGAGCCCGGGGGCTTCTACACTGGGAGCTTGCACGTCACCTTCGCCGAGGCTTCATGAAAGATACAACCCCCGATCAGGTCATGGATCTGGCCCAGCTCGAGAAACCGGTCCTCGAACTGGAAGCCCAGATCCAGGCCATGGCCATGGACCCCTCCCAGCACCGGGAGCGGGAGAAGCTGCAGAAGAAGCTGGACAAGCTGAAGGCTGAACTCTTCTCCAACCTGACGGACTGGCAGCGGGCCCAGCTCGCCCGGCATCCCAAGCGGCCCTACACCCTGGACTACCTGGAGCGCATTTGCGAGCGGTTCGAGGAACTGCACGGCGATCGCCACTTCGGAGACGACGCGGCCATCGTGGCGGGGCTCGGGTGGATGGATGGCAACGCCCTCATGGTCATCGGCCAGCAGAAGGGGCGCGACACCAAGCAGAAGATCCTCCGGAACTTCGGCATGCCCAAGCCCGAGGGCTACCGGAAGGCCCTGCGCCTGATGAAGCTGGCCGAGAAGTTCCGGCGCCCTGTGCTCTGCCTGATTGACACGCCTGGCGCCTACCCCGGGGTGGATGCGGAGGAGCGCGGGCAGGCCGAGGCCATTGCCCGCAACCTGCTGGAAATGGCCAAGCTCGAAGTGCCGATCGTGGCCGTGGTCATCGGCGAGGGCGGCAGCGGCGGAGCCCTGGCCCTGGGGGTGGCCGACCGGGTGCTCATGATGGAGAACGCCATCTATTCCGTCATTTCGCCCGAGGGTTGCGCGTCCATCCTCTGGAAGGACGCCACCCAGGCTCCGAAGGCCGCCGCGGCCCTGAAGCTCACCGCGCCCCATCTGCTGGAACTGGGGGTCATTGACAGCATCGTGAAGGAGCCTCTGGGAGGCGCCCATGCCAACCACGATGCCGCGGCCCAGGCCTTGAAGGACGCCATCGTGGAGGCCTTCTCCGAACTGGCGGATCTGTCCGTCGAGGAGCTGGTGGAGGCCCGGTACCAGAAGTTCGCCCGCATGGGCAGCGTGGGGTGATGCCGTCCGCGCGGTGGTGCCTCCGCCGGGATCTTCCGGCTGGACCGGCGCCCTGGACCTCTCTGGCGGCCGCCTGGGATCTTGAGCCACGCCTGGCCCGCCTGGCCTGGCTCCGGGGTCTCGACCGTCCCGAGGCGCTGGCCTGGCGCCTGGATCCGGCCTGGGGCCGCAGCACCGATCCCCATCTGCTGTCTGGCGTGGATGCCGCCGTGGCGCGCATCCGGAAGGCCATCGAAGCCCGCGAGCGCATCGTGGTCTACGGCGATTACGACGTGGATGGCGTCACCGCCACG